>CAZUBJ010000046.1:0-1591 GCA_964618705.1 uncultured Candidatus Saccharibacteria bacterium | reverse complement strand
GCACACGCGCACAGCTCTACCTATCTTCATCCAACGGAGGTCTCGGTCTTAGTGATGCGTCTGGCGTTCAAGTATCCCTTCGTTCTGACGCAGCTTCATACTTTAATGGCGGTAACGTAGGTATCGGTACCAGTACCCCAGATACCGCTCTCTCCATTCTTTCTTCAACTCCACGAATTAAAATTGGCAACAGCGCTACCAGCCTAAACGATGCCGACGTTGTCGGGTACCTTGAATTCCTCAACAATGATGGAAGTCTTGGCGTGTATGGAACAGGTGCCCGCATCGGTGCGGTCGTTAATGACAACACCGTGTCAGGCGCGGTTCAGGGTTCAATCGGCGAGGGAACTGATTTGGTATTCCAGACCGGTTTGGTTGGGACCATAAGCACGCCGCAGACGCTTACAGAGCGAATGCGAATCGATAAGAACGGAAATGTCGGCGTCGGCACCACCTCTCCATACGCAAAGCTCTCTGTTGTTGGGGAAGTCGTAGCTGCAAACTTCACTGCAACTACCACTGCAACTTCAACCTTCCCAACCCTTGCAGCAACACGCTTTGGATTTGGCTCTGATTACCTCACCGACCTCACCGGTTCAGGCCTCACCAACACCGCAGGAGCGCTCACTCTCGACCGCACCGGTGCATGGACTGGTACCTTCGATGGTATCGAAGGCGCTGCATACCTAGACCGCGCAAACCACACAGGTACCCAAGCAGCGTCAACCATCTCTGATTTCACCACCACCGCTCGTGGCCTCTTCAGCTCTTCTGCAACCGGCCTCACGTACACCAGCGGCACCGGCGCCTTCTCGCTCACCGCGGGATACACCATCCCACTCTCAGCCTCAACCACTGAGTGGACCACCGCATACACTTCACGTATCTCTTCAGCAACATACCCACTACAGATTTCGTCTAACGTACTTTCTCTAGCGTTTGGTACGACGACTGCTAACTCATGGAGCGCGCTTCAGACCTTTAGTGCAGGATTTGTATCGCAGGCATCATCCACGGTGACTGGTGCATTCAACGTTGGTGGCAATGGATACTTCGCAGGGAATGTTGGCGTCGGTTCTTCATCGGTAAGCAACTACGGATTCGTTGCTTCCTCTACTCAGACCGGAACATCAGGAACGTTTGGTGGTGCTGAGATTACGGGAACCATCAAGTCAGGCGGAACCCTTACCGGAAACTATTACGGAGCACTTATCCAGGGAAACATCGCACCAGGAGCTGCGAACAAAGTAGCAGGAGACTTTGCGGCAGTATACGCGCTCGCCAATCACTCTGGTCAGACCACTCAGACAAGCGCCGCAGGTCTTCGTGCACAGATTGCTGTGGGATATGGCGGCACGGGTTCTGGAAGCAACATGCTCGGTACGGGATACGGAGTGTATGTACCAAATGCAACGGTTAATAGCGGAAACGGCAGCACGCTCGGTTCTGCATTCGGTCTCTACCTAGAGCAGCAGACAACAGGAATCTATGACAACTACACGCTCTACTCTGCAGAAGGATTGAACTACTTTGGCGGTACCGTGTCACTTGCTTCAAGTTCCGCGTCAGCGCGACTTTCTGTAGAAGGAGA
>CAZUBJ010000045.1:0-1760 GCA_964618705.1 uncultured Candidatus Saccharibacteria bacterium | reverse complement strand
GCGGCATTGTTGCCGCTTTTGTGCGTTTGAGGCCCGGGAGTTTGGTGCCTGCGCACCAAACGTCGGGAATTGCACACCGGAGTATGTTTTGCTCAGCAGAGCAAAACAACGAGGTGGTGCCCGACCTACATTTCTTGAGCGCAGCGATTAGAAATTGGAAGTACTCCTGTGGTGCAGAGCAAGTCGAGTGACGACGAGACAGAGAGTCGCGGGCGAAAGGCGTAACCGCCGGTTCCCGCCTCTTGTTCCAATGTGGTATCTTCATCATATTGCCGGGGTGATGGAATGGTAGACATAGAGGACTTAAACTCCTCAGGTAGTAATACCGTGCGGGTTCGAGTCCCGCCCCCGGCACATTTGAGTGAAGCGAAAGAGGTGCTGGGGAGCACATCTGGGAGATGTGCTTGCGGGACCCGAAAACCTTGCGAGACTGGACGCTAGTCCAGCCGCAAGGTGTACCGTTCCCGTAGGGAAAGAGTCCCGCCCCCGGCACCGAGATGGCGTATAATCCAAGAATGTTCAATCGTCTTTTCTCGCGCTTTTCACACCACACTCCGCTGATTGAAGTTGGAATCTCAAAGAAGGCGCTTTTACGCAACCTTAAAGCCTACCAGGGTTCTTTCCCTGAATTCGGACTTGCTCCGGTTCTAAAGAGCAATGCCTATGGCCACGACCTGGGCCTTGTGGCGCGCGTGCTCGACGGCGAGCATATTGCCTTCTTTATGGTGGACTCACTCTACGAGGCAAAGCGTCTGCGTCTGGCCGGTGTCCGCTCTACCGTGGTTGTTATGGGATACGCACGCCCCGAAGATATCGTGCGTAGTCGGTACAGCCGGGTGCATTTTGCTATAACTGACATTGAACAGTTGCGCTTCGTGGCCACTCAAGCGCACGCACCCTGCCTACTTCACCTCAAGCTCGATACGGGTATGCATCGACAAGGCATATCACCTGAGGATCTACCTGAAGCCATCACGCTTCTTACGGGCAATCCGTACCTGTCTCTTGTTGGCGTGTGTTCACACTTTGCAGACGCGGATACCGAAGGGTCCGCACATGCTCAAAGGCAACTCACCACCTGGAAAGAAATGCTTGCAGCGCTTACTCCTTCATTCCCTGATATTCGCTACAAGCACTTTTCTGCGACCAAGGGCGTGCGCTTTGCCAAGGAAGCAGGTACGAACGTCATTCGCCTTGGCATTGGACTCTACGGCTTTGATACGGCACCAGGTCACGACTCTGCGCTCATGCCTGTCCTGGAGATGCGCTCTATTGTGGGCGAGCTACGCACTGTCCCAGCGCTCGAATCTGTGGGATATAACGCCACCTACACCGCAAAGCATGCAAGCAAGGTGGCAACGGTCCCTGCGGGCTATTTTGAGGGTGTGGACCGCAGACTTTCAAACAAAGGGCAGGTGTCGGTGTCAGGAATCCTGTGCCCAATTATTGGTCGAGTTTCTATGAACATGATTTCAGTAGACGTCACCAACGTGCCAGACGTTTCAGTAGGCGACCCAGTAGTACTCATAAGCCGCACACTGACCGACCCACACGCAGTGCCCGCCATTAGAGGACTGATTAGTTGCGAGCATTACCAAGAATCAGAGTACGTTATCCTGGCGCACATTCCCCAGCACCTGAAGCGGGTACTTGAATAACTGAAGGTATACGTATATTATTCCCCTATTCCTGACCTCGGTCAGGAATATGCGCCATTAGCTCAGTTGGTAGAGCAACTCCCTCTTAAGGAGATGGTCCCT
>CAZUBJ010000044.1:0-1909 GCA_964618705.1 uncultured Candidatus Saccharibacteria bacterium | reverse complement strand
ACTCCATGGTCATGCTTCCGCGTCCTTCGGTCATAGAGCGAAGGGTTGTGGTGTAGCCGAACATTTCAGAAAGCGGCACCTTGGCGTTTACCACCTTGTTCATACCGCGCTCCTCCATACCCTCGATAGCGCCACGCTTTCCAGAGAGGTTTCCAGTGATGTCACCCATGAACTGCTCAGGGATAACAACCTCAACACGCATGATTGGCTCGAGGATAACCGGCTTTGCCTTAAGTGATGCCTCCTGGAATGCCTGAGAGGCCGCAATCTTAAAGGCGATTTCAGATGAGTCCACTTCGTGGAAGGAACCGTCGTAGAGATCTACTGACACGTCCACCATCTGGAAGCCTGCGAGCACGCCGCGGTTCATAGCCTCGCGAATACCCTTCTCAATTGGGTTGAAGTACTCAGATGGGATAACACCTCCCTTGATATTGTTGATGAACTCAAAGTGGTCCTCACGAGTAACGTTTTTTGCAACCTTTGCCTCAGGATCAACTGGCTCAAGGTGCTTGATCTTGATCTTCACGTGTCCGTACTGACCCTTACCTCCGGTCTGCTTGATGTACTTGTTGTCCACGTCAGCGGTTCCCATGATGGTCTCGCGGTATGCCACCTGTGGCTTACCGACGTTTGCCTCCACATTAAACTCACGCTTCATGCGGTCTACGAGAATTTCAAGGTGAAGCTCACCCATACCCGCCATAATCGTCTCGCCGGTCTCCTCGTCAGTCGTAATCTTGAAGGTTGGATCCTCGTCAGAAAGCTTCTTAAGCGCCATACCCATCTTCTCTTGGTCGGCCTTAGTCTTTGGCTCAATGCGAAGCGATACCACTGGCTCTGGGAACTTAATCTCCTCAAGAATGATTGGGCTAGCCTCATCACAGAGTGTGTGCGAGGTCTTGGTGTCCTTGAGTCCTACGAATGACGCAATTTCTCCCGTGAACACCTTCTCAACCTCTTCACGCTTATCAGCCTGAAGACGCACGATACGTCCCACACGCTCCTTGGTACCAGTGTTTGCGTTGTAGATGTATGAACCTGCTGACACCGTACCTGAGTACACACGGAAGAACGTAAGCGCTCCCACGAATGGGTCGGTCTGAAGCTTGAAAGCAAGCGCGGTGAATGGCTCGCTGTCGTCTGCCTTGCGCTCAATTTCCTCGCCAGTCTTTGGGTTGATTCCCTTTACTGGTGGAAGGTCGAGTGGAGATGGGAGGTAATCAACCACCGCATCAAGTACGAGCTGCACACCCTTGTTCTTAAGTGCAGAACCCGTGTAGACCGGGAAGATTTCGTTTGCAATCACTGCCTTACGAAGGGTCTTCTTAAGCTCCTCGAGCGTTGGCTCCTGTCCCTCAAAGAAGGCGGTGAGCTGTGCCTCGTCGTGCTCAACAATACGCTCAATAAACTCTGCGCGGTACTTCTTTGCCTCCTCTACGTACTGCTCAGGCACCTCGTTCTCCTCAACGTTCTCACCCATAGAACCAGAGAAGGTGTATGCCTTCATAGAAAGAAGGTCGACAACTCCTACGAAGTCTCCCTCAGAACCCATAGGAATCTGTGCGCGAACCGCCTTCTTTGATAGACGATCAAGAATAGACTGATATGACGTCTCAAAGTTTGCACCCGTTCGGTCCAGCTTGTTGATGAAACATACGCGTGGCACGCTCGCCTCGTCAGCATAGCGCCAGTTGGTCTCAGACTGTGGCTCTACTCCAGCCACTCCGTCGAACACCACCACCGCACCATCGAGCACACGCATGGAGCGCTTCACCTCTGCAGTGAAGTCGATGTGTCCTGGGGTATCAATAACGTTGAAGCGGTACTTCTTCGCCATGTCCTTCTTGTCCGGCTCGCTTGAGCGGGTCCAGAAACAGGTAATCGCAGCTGCAGTAATAGTGATACC
>CAZUBJ010000043.1:0-2091 GCA_964618705.1 uncultured Candidatus Saccharibacteria bacterium | reverse complement strand
CTCTTGGAGCACTCACTGCAACAGATTCAACCCTTACGTTCTCTGGAAGCTACACAGGAGCAACCGCACGCACCATCGGACTTAACCTCGCTAACGCGAATACGTGGAGCGCACTTCAGACATTTAGCGCAGGGGCTTCTTCAACCCAGCTCACTACAACTGGAGCTACGTACCTAGCGACTGTAAGCGGCAATGTGGGTATCGGCACCGCAAATCCAAGCACCGGCAAGCTTCAGATAGACGGTTTTAATTACAGCTCTAATCTCATCACTCTTCAGACGTCTAACCAGACGGCAAGAACCTATGGGCTTGGTATGTATTCGACAGGAACAGGAGGAGGCTTCTCAATTCGTGACAATACTGCTGCAGCAGACCGTCTCGTAATAACTGATACGGGTAGCGTTGGTATTGGTACCACCTCACCAACCACCAAGCTTTATGTTGGTGGTGCTACGGCCGCGGCTCCTTTAGGCACTTCCGACACAGGTATCCTCACGCTTCAATCAACAAATACGTCTAAACTTTCCTTCGGAACATTTAGCAGCACACCGTTCGGGTCATGGATTCAGACCGGAGATACCTCAAACACGAGCCAAACCTATCCACTGGCACTTAATCCTCTTGGTGGCAATGTCGGTATTGGCACCACCTCTCCAGCATTCAAGCTCGATGTGTTTAATAGTTCAAGTGCTGCTGCAGGAAGGTTCACGAATGGAAATCTTACAGGTGGTGTAGGGTTGCGCGTCGACACGAATGATACTAATCAGGGCATTATTACTGCAGAATTCGACAGTACCGGCAGCCCATTCCTTGTTGTCGATTCCGGCGCTGCTGGCAGCCCAGTAGGCTACCTTCAGTTCGAAGAGAACGGTACTCAGATGTTGCGCGTAGGACAAACATTTGCTGGAGGCCAAAATATCTCAGCAGTCAGCAACCTGCAGGTTGCCTTCGATAGCGACAACAATGGAACTGGAGCGTTCGAGATTGTGAAGGGAAGCGGGAACGGACGCGTCGGTACAGACGGCACTAGCTTGTTCCGCATCAACAATAATGGCCTCGTCGGCATCGGCTCAACCACCCCTTCAACCAACCTCTCGGTACAAGGCAACGGCCTCTTCTCTGGCAATCTCGCAGTCGCAGGATTGACCGCAACTGGCACCATCAGCTTCCCAGCAGGTTCTATCTCAAACGCAACACTTGCTAACTCAACCATCGGACTTTCAAACGGTGGAGGACTCACCGTATCAGGCTCACCAATCTCACTTGGTGGTTCTGCAACCATCTCTCTCAACACATCAAACGCAAACACCTGGGGAGCACTTCAGACTTTCAACTCAGGTCTCACCATCGGAACATTGAACGGTCCTCTTCAGGCAAACAACGGTGTTGTTTCAGCAACCTCTTCAATCGGCGTCCTATACGGAGGAACTGGCCTTACCTCAGCTCCTTCATACGGACAGATTCTTGTTGGCAACGGAACAGGGTATACGCTTACGGCGACTTCTTCACTCGGACTCCAGTCTGTTATCACCGGAACCGTTGGACAGCTTGCGTACTTCTCAGGAACTAATACGGCGGTTGGAACTTCAAGTATCTTCATCTCGACAGCAGGGAATGTGGGAGTTGGGACGGCATCTCCAGTAGGTCGTCTGCAGGTAGCAGGAAACATTCTTTCAACTGGCTCTGCGGTGTCATATGCGGGAATAACAAACAGCGGTGTATTTAATTACGACACAGTCGGTGGGGTTATGGATGTGGCTGCTTACTCTACTGGTGGAAACACCTCTATACGCTTCACTACCTCGAGCTCAGGTACGCCAGGTACACGCATGACTATCGACAGTAACGGATATGTAGGAATTGGCAGTACATCTCCAGCGTCGACACTCTCTGTTGCAGGTACAGGATACTTCACCGGAAACGTTGGAATTGGAACGGGTGCAGGATCGCGTTCGCTCTCTATCGTCGGAACTGGCTCAATTGCTGCACCTACTTCAATTGCGGTAGGCGGTACGAGCGGCACTACTGCAGGGGACTCTGAAATCCGCATCGGTCAGACACTGGGTGGCTCCGATCTTCGCTTCTTGGTAG
>CAZUBJ010000042.1:0-2534 GCA_964618705.1 uncultured Candidatus Saccharibacteria bacterium | reverse complement strand
AAACGAGCGAAAGGTGTTTTCCGAGAAAAGGCTCTGCGCAGGCTGACGAGCCGAGAGGGCGCCAGAATCTCTTGGAGCGCAGCGACTTAGAGATTCAAGTGCCCTTGGGGTAAAGAAAATTTCTAGCAAATTCGGAAACATAAGGGAGTGTGCTGCTCGTTGACTCGCAGGGACTCCCTAAAAATTATTCTGTACTTTTCGCAGGAATATACCTAAGCGAGGTCACCCTTCGTATTCGGCCATAGCCCGATCGCGGGGCACACTCCTGCCCGCGCGCGCAAGCGAAACGACAATACCGAGCGCCACAAACTCTCCAAGCAGGTGCGAGCCTCCATAACTCATAAATGGAATGGTGGTTCCAGTTACCGGCAGTAGTCCAAGATTAATACCTGCATGAATAAAAAGATGCGCACTGAAAAGCAGGAACACCCCCAGCGTGAAAAATGCGTCAAAGTTTGTTGCGGCCTTTCTTGATATGGACAGGAGTCGAGAAAGCAAAATGCCGTATAACAGTAGTACGAGCACTATGCCAGCAAACCCCCACTCCTCTGCATAGGCAGCAAATATAAAATCTGTCTCGTACTCAGGAAGGAATCGTAGTTTTGACTGGGTGCCGTACCCAATACCCTTCCCCCACAATTCTCCCGAGCCCGCAGCAATCGTTGCCTGATACGCGTTATACCCGGAGCCCCGAATATCTGCAGCGGGATTAACGAACGCCAAGATGCGCGCACGTTGGTAGTCGTGAAGTCCGCCAAACCAAAGTCCTGCAGCCATCACAAGCCCCACCGTCCCAACTATAAGCAGATGCTTCTTTGGAATACCCGACACGAGTACCATGCCAAACCAAATCGCACTGAAAATCGCCGCAGTTCCAAGGTCAGGTTCAAGAAGCAAAAGCACAATAACGGGAGCCGCATAGACTCCTGAAAGAAGGATGTGTCTAAAGTCGCCAATTGCCATGTGGCGCCGCGAGAAGTACTTGGCCATGAGTGCAATGAATGCGAGCTTCCCCAAGTCCGCCGGCTGGAATGAGAAACCACCAATGGTAAACCAACTTTTTGCCCCCATAACTTCGGGTGCCACAAGCAACAGCAAGATAAGGAGCGAGATAGTTACCACGTACCCCGCCACAATCACCGGTGTGCGGCGAATAAATCGCATATCGAGTGAGGCGCACACCATAAACGCAGTCACAGCCACAACAAGCCACGTCAACTGACGAGGAGCCAAGGTTTCTGAGCCCGCATCAAACGGGTGCATGGTGAGAATGCCGAGGAGGCAGAGCGCTACTGGTATGAGCAACAGTGGCCACTCTCGAAGGAGTGCCCGGAATGGGTTGCGGCTGCTAAGAGCAATCATGGCAATGGAAGCGGGAGCGTTGGGAGAATCTCGAAACGAGTAGGGATAGTCTGAAACGGCTCATTCCATGTAAACGTGATTGGAACATTAGATTGCGCGCGCAGACTTGGAACCAATGTTTCTGAGGCCGCTATCGCGGTTCCTTGTCCGTCATACACAATTACCGTTGCTCGAACATCATACAGCGCATCGTAGCCGTCATTATGCAGAAAAGCTGAAACCTTTGGTGCATTCCCTTCTATCAAGCTACTGCCGGAGATGCGCAGTGGCGCACGCACCTGTTCGGTCTGCTGCCACATAATCTTCTCTGGATCGAAGTCCACAAAGGCGCGCGCAACAACACTTCCAGCCGCAGCAGAACGTACAAAGAGCGGAACCATTTCGCCCGCAGGCAAATCTATGAAGCCCGGGATGCGCGCAAGCAGCGTTGCATCTGCGGCGTACAACTCAAGCACGTAGGGTGCTGCTTTTGCTTGCGCTCCTTTATTCAAATTCTGAATTTTCGCAACGACATCAGTACGTCCGTTAGCAAGTGTGAGTGACCGCTCAAACTGCACACTTGGTTCCTTAACCTGCGCCGTGCACAGGTACGCACATGGACCACCACAGTCCACACCTGCCTCTCCCTGGTTCTGTGTACGGTCTGTACAACTTGGGACCTTGTACACGAATGCAAACACGGTTGCACCAACGACAAGCAACAGAACCAGAGTGATTCCTGCGATAATCATGAGGCGCATGCGCTTTGCCCAATCAAAAGCCATGTCTAGAGTATAGCAAAAAGCCGCCCGAGGGCGGCCTTTTACAAAATTTGGGTACAAAAATACGCCCATGTGGCTTGCGCCAACCCCTACGGCTCGCGCCTTCGGATGCTAAGAAGCATTCCCCATTGCTCGCCCACCGGCGAAATTTGGGTACAAAAATACGCCCATGATGCTGGCGACAACCTACTCTCCCCTTGCGAGTACCATCGGCTCAGGAAGGCTTAACTGCCGTGTTCGGAATGAGAACGGGTGTGGCCCTTCCGATTAATCACCAGCATCATGGGCGCATTTCTGCGTCACACGATGTATGCAAATAGGTAGCACAGTCACAACTAACGTTAGTGACAATCAAGGTTCCGCACAGAAAACTGGGCATATTAGTACTTCTCGACTCAACGCATCACTGCG
>CAZUBJ010000041.1:2321-2565 GCA_964618705.1 uncultured Candidatus Saccharibacteria bacterium | reverse complement strand
AGCACCCGCCTGTCACGCGGGAGGTTGAGGGTTCAAGTCCCTTCGACCGCGCAAAATAAGAAAACCTCCTCACGGGGGTTTTCTTATTTTGCGCGGTCGAACAAAGCGGAGCTTTGGTAGAGACTTGAAGGCCGGAGTGATGATTCGTCAGCAGACGAATCCACGAGGCCGTGGCCAGACCGAAAGCGAGTGACGACGAGCTGAGAGTCGAGGCTGTCCCTTCGACCGCGCCAACACAAGAAAC
>CAZUBJ010000041.1:0-2311 GCA_964618705.1 uncultured Candidatus Saccharibacteria bacterium | reverse complement strand
AGCGTTTGAACCAGAAAGACCGCCCAATTGGGCGGTCTTTCTGGTTCAAACGCTAGATTAAAAGTGCTGGTATAATCGCGATATGAAAATACTTCTCATTCGTCACGGAGAGACAACGGGAGATTTAGAGGACCGGTATGGCGGAACATACGATGACCATTTAACAGAAGAGGGTAGACAGCAACTTGCACGCACCGCACAGCTCCTGAAGGGAAAGGAAATCAAAAAAATCTACTCAAGTACTCTTATTCGTGCACGAGAATCTACCGAGATAATCAGCGAAGTGCTTAGTGTAGACGTAGAGTTTGAAGCAGGTTTGCAAGAGCGAGACTATGGGGTGCTCGGTGGCCTGACTAAGGAAGAGGCAATAGAAAAGTACCCTGAAGCGGTTGAGCTCCACAAAGACCCGGCAAACACTGACCCCGAGGGAGAAAGTCAGTTTGACTTTATTCAGCGGGTCACGGATACCTTTACTGGCATTGTTGAGCGAGGTGGGGAGCAAATTGTGATACTTTCACACGGTGGACCAATTAAGGTTGTATTGAAGCACTTGAACATGCCTCTCCCTGACCGAATCGAGGACGGTCAAATCATTGAGGTAGATTTAAATTCCGGATCGTAGCTCCAACTGCGTGTACTAGGTCGCGCAAATGAAAGACGCCCTTCGGGGCGTTTTTCATGTGCGGGACTAGATATGTCGCGTACTTAGACTACTATTGAGTGATGAAAACACTCTTTAGGCCACCGCATATCTTAGTTCTGTTTTTGATGGTAGTAGGCGTTGGGGCATACTTTTATCTGTCCCAAAAGGGGACGTCAACTGAGAGCTTGGACTACGGCACATATCTGCCCGGCAAAGTATTTGTAGCTTTTTATGGAGCAGGAATGGAAAAAGGGAAGTTTTACCCAGGTGGTGCCTACGAAAAAGTAACCGATCTTGAGTACGTTCAAGGCGACACCCGTAGTAATGAGCATAAGGGTACCTGGAGCGCAGGGACTGACGGTATCACCTTAGATGCAGATACCGACATAGAAACATTCATACCGGTTACTCCCGTTAGATCACGGGAGGGGATTCTTCTCGTAGATCCGCACCTTATTGCTGGAGATGGAGGACATGTTATAGGTGAGTCATTAGACAGTATATTTCTGTACATACAAACAGCAGCGCCACACTGGTCTTCTATGGAAGAAGCGGTCATGGAGTTAGGTTCAAACGGAAGATAGGGTGCGGGCTGTTTCAATTCTTGAGTCGAATAGAGGGCGTTTTTCATTTGTGCGGTCGAAGTAAGTAAACTGTCTTACACGTTAGGTATTGCGCCAGAATGACTTGTCGGTGATATCATTAGTCTATGAGCGAACTATTTTCTCCGGTGCTATTGGCCGTTCCTGTTTTTATATTCGGTGTTTTGCCCGCGGTAGTGCAATTCATATTTCTTCCTTTGAATCTGCTGGACATACAGGGTGCCAGTTACCCTGCGCTTTACATGTTTGGTGCTAGTGTCACGCTTGTCACAATTGCAGCAGTTCTATTCTTCATTGCGCGGAAAGAATATCTTTTGGTTTTCCCAACGCTTTGCATTGGGTTTGCGCTTTCGGCACTCTACACGGCACTGCCACTTCTCCTTGGTTTGGACAGAGACCTTTCCGTGGATGGCTTTACTGTACTTGCGATTCCCGCTGCTTTTGTGTTTATTGCCGTTGCGGGTCTTTCACTGCTCGCCAGTAAGTCGGAGAGGTTCAAGGTCACGACCACCATCATAATGATTGTTGGTATTGCTGGGTATCTTCTATTCGCGTACGCGGGTTAATACTTAGGGTCCTTAGCTATAAATTGAAATATTAGGGGTTTTCGTTTACCATACGGAGGTCCTCTTCGGGGGACAATTTTTGAGCGAAATAACCGCTGTACCCGCTTCCTCGCAAAGCCTCGGAACGGGTACTATCGGCTCGCTCGGGCGACCGCTGTAAACTGTCTTCGCAGACTCAGAAAGTTTTCATCGGAGCTCGTTCGTGTCGAATGGAATCTTGCATGAAGACATGCAGAATTCCATTCTTACTCACTCGCCGATGTAGCTCAGGGGTAGAGCAACTCCATGGTGGATCGCAGTATCCCGCCCATTCTTACAGCAATGTAGGTATGAATCCCGAATAACGGTTAATATCCGGCAGCGGACAAGACCGTGGCGCTCAGGCGCCCGAACGACTGACAAGGGCATCCCACGCGGATGAATATACAGTCTAGCCCTTCAATAACACACGAAATGAAGGTGGAAGCGAAGGAGTAGGTCGGCAGTTCAATTCTGCCCAT
>CAZUBJ010000040.1:0-2689 GCA_964618705.1 uncultured Candidatus Saccharibacteria bacterium | reverse complement strand
CGGACGCCAGACCAATGGCCGGGACGCCCAAAAGGGTGGAACGCGCTATTGTTAGCGCGATTTATTTTTACCTCATGAAATTCATCCTCGCTCGCAAAGGCCGCATGACTCAGATTTTTGATGAGTCTGGCCGTGTATACGCAGGCACTATTGTGCAGGCGGGTCCTGTTGTAGTTACGCAGGTGAAGGAGGCTACTGGTAAGGATGGATACGCTGCTGTTCAGGTCGCTTTCGGTGAGCAGAAGGAAAGCCGTGTTGCTAAGCCACAGCTTGGTCACACAAAGGGCAAGGCTTACCGTTTCCTAAAGGAGTTCAAGACTGAGGCGGGAGACCTAACCGTTGGAAGCGAGATCAAGGCTGACACCTTCGCAGAGGGCGACACCGTGGTAATCGCATCTACCTCTAAGGGTCATGGATTCGCTGGTGTGGTTAAGCGCCACGGTTTCCATGGAGGACGCCGCTCACACGGTCAGAAGCACTCTGAGCGCGAGGCTGGTTCCATCGGAGGAGGAGGTCGCGCCGGAGGTCGTGTGGCTAAGGGTATGCGCATGGCTGGTCGTATGGGAAATGATCGCGTAACCATTAAGAACCTAAAGGTTCTTAAGGTAAACGGTCAGACCGGCGAAATGATTATCTCAGGAGCAATCCCTGGAGCACCTGGAGCATTGGTGGAGATCACTTCAATGTAATTTTGATACTTATGGCAACTGCAAAGAAAACCGTCACCAAGAAGGTCGCTCCAAAGAAAGTCCCAGCCATGACCTCTCTTGACGCTACCCTCTACAGCCAGACTGGCGCATCAGCTGGAACGATTAAGCTTCCAGAAGAGCTCTTCGGTGTGTCCTGGAACTCAGACCTTGTACACCAGGTAGTTACTGGTATGCAGGCAAACGCTCGCCCTACGACTGCACACACAAAGTTCCGTGGAGAGGTAGCGGGAGGAGGCAAGAAGCCATGGAAGCAGAAGGGAACAGGACGTGCTCGTCACGGCTCAACCCGCTCTCCAATTTGGCGCGGAGGAGGTGTGACCCACGGTCCACGCGCAGAGAAGGACTACTCAGTAAAGATTAACCGCAAGATGCGTATCGCTGCACTCGCGACGATTCTCTCTCGCAAGCACCGCGATGGTGAGGTTATCTTTGTGGACAAGCTCTCATTCGCAACGCCAGCAACCAAAGACGCAAAGGCGGTTATCGTGGCTGTAGCAAACGCTTCAGGCAAGGCTGACCTCGCTACCAAGCGCAAGAATGCAGCAGTGGTGGCTTTCTCAAAGAAGGACCTTGTTGCTGAGAAGTCATTCCGCAACATCGGCAGCCTCACACTTGAGGAAGTGCGCAACCTAAACCCAGTAGACCTCGTCACCAAGCGCTACCTCATTATTGAGAACCCAACAGAGGCATTCGCGCTTCTTCAGCTTCGCCTCGGCAAGAAAGCATAATCGAACTACGTATGGCACTCTTTTCCTCTAACTCAAAGAAGACAACCAAGAAGGCGGCACCTGCAAAGGCTCGCGGTGTGCTTGCCGCAGACGATGCGCGCCTTGCAAACGTACTTAAGCGCCCATGGTTCAGCGAGAAGGCACTTATCGGTACTGAGAACGGCGTGTACACCTTTGAGGTGCTACCAGCGGCAACCTCTACCGACATCGCAAACGCAATCGAGCGCGCATACGGAGTAGTTCCAGCGCAGGTTCGCCTCGTGAATCTTCCTGCTAAGACGGTAGCGCTTCGCTCACGTCGTGGTGTAGGTACTCGTGCTCGTCGCCACAAGGCATACGTGACTCTCAAGAAGGGAGACACCATCAGCTTCGCATAGCCCATTTACGTATGAAGACTTACAAACCAACATCCAAGAGTCGCCGCCAGATGAGTGTTGTCACGTACCGTGGCGTACTCACTCCGGGTGTAAAACCACACAAGGCACTCACCACGCACAAGAAGCGTCAGGGTGGTCGCAACAACTCTGGGCGCATCACTGTGCGTCACCAGGGAGGTGGTCACAAGCGCTTGCTTCGCGACATCGACTTCAAGTACGACAAGAAGAACATTCCTGCACGTATTGAAACAATCGAGTACGATCCGTACCGCACCGCTTTCATTGCGCTCACTGTGTTTGCTGATGGAGAGCGCCGCTACGTGCTTGCACCAAAGGATATGAAGGTAGGGGACACTTTCCTTGTAGGAGAGACAGCGCCGATTAAGACCGGGAACCGTCTTCCGCTTGGCAAGATTCCTTCTGGAACCTTTATCTACAACATTGAGCTTCAGCCAGGAGCAGGCGCACGCCTCGTTCGTTCTGCTGGAAACTACGCAGAAGTGGTAGCGCATGACGCTGGCTACGCGCAGATCAAGCTTCCGTCTTCTGAAGTACGCAAGGTAAACGAGCTCTGCTGGGCATCTATCGGTGCTGTTGGAAACGAAGAGCAGCGTCTCGCAAACTTTGGTAAGGCAGGCCGCAGCCGCTGGCTCGGTATTCGTCCTACCGTTCGTGGTACTGCGATGAACCCAGTTGACCACCCACACGGAGGTGGTGAAGGTAAGCAGGGTCGTGGACTCCGTCGTGCCAAGAGCATGTGGGGCAAGCCTACCGGAAAGGGTCAGAAGACTCGTACTCCGAAGAAGTACTCAAACAAGCACATCGTTTCTCGTCGCAAGGTCGGCAAGAAGGGATAACAAAAAGCCGCCCGAGA
>CAZUBJ010000039.1:0-3239 GCA_964618705.1 uncultured Candidatus Saccharibacteria bacterium | reverse complement strand
TCTCTTCATCACTGACTGGTTCACGCTGATGATCGCTGCGCTCGGGGGCTGGGGTCTCACCCTTTTCCTCGGGCGCGTGAGCTGGCCAAAGCCGCCGCTCGACCGCTTCATCGTCGCACTGCTCGGGGCCTTGTACCTGAGCTTGATGTACGGCAGCCTGTCGAAGTCAGTGCCGCTCTTCTTTGCGGTCGCCGGCTTCGCGTTCGCCGGCGTCGGACTTCGCTCCTTCGTGGAGCTTTGCCTACGTCACTGGGAAATATCCCAAGCAGTCGAGGCCATCAACGCCCTTCCCACGCTGGAAGAACGTCTGAAGCACCTCGGGACGCTGCCGGTCGGCATTCAGCACAAAGTGCTGAGGCGGACCCTCGGCCCGGAGCTGCTACCGATGTTCAAGTGGTAGGCGTTGTACCGCCAGCGCAACAAATAAGGGCCGCTACCTTCACTGGTGGCGGCCCTTTTTCCATACCCAGCTACCCATTGACGCCCCTACGCCGTGCGAGGTATAGTTTCCTTACAACGAATGAGTAACGGGGGTACGGGGCAGTAGAACAAACACATAGGGAATTTTTAACAGCGTCTCGGGAAATACGAGAGACGTGGCTCGTGGTGCATACGGGCCCGTTTGGCGTTTTCTTAGAGACCATAAACCGAAAACGACATGCAGCAAAAAAAGCTCGTGCAGAAGACGTTCGGTGCATTCCAGGCACCGCGCGTACCGTTCCCGGATTTGGTTGGCCACCAGCGGGGATCGTTTGATTGGCTCATGAAGGATGGGTTGATGGAGCTCTTCAAAGAGTTCTCTCCTGTCTCTGATTATTCCGGTAAGAAGTTCGAGCTCCGTTTCGACGGGTTTGAGATTGGCGACCCAAAGGGTACCGAGGAGGAGGCGCGTGAGAACATGCGCACCTACGAGGCTCCTGTAAAGGTTTCAGTTACCTTGGTCAACAAGACCTTCGGTAGCGAGAAGACGCAGGAGATTTTCCTCGCGGACATGCCAATCATGACGCCGCACGGAAGCTTTATCGTTTCTGGTGTTGAGCGTGCCATCGTGCCGCAGCTCGCTCGCTCCTTTGGTGCGTTCTTCGTTGCAGAGGAGACCAAGGGCAAGCAGTGGTTTGGCGCAAAGATTATTCCTGCACGTGGTGTATGGATTGAAATTGAGTCAGACGCGGACGGTGCTATTTATGTGAAGATTGATCGCAAGCGCAAGTTCCCTGTTACGAACCTCCTTGCAATCATGGGAGCTGGGCTTCGCGAGGAGCTCATCGGCAAGTTCAAGGGTAACGAGGCTGCTGTTCGCGCCATCGAGACCACCCTTGCAAACGACACTGCGCAGACGCTCGACGAGGCGTATGTAGAAGTGCACCGCCGCATGCGCGACGGTGATTTGGCGACCCCAGACAACGCAAAGCAGTACGTGAACGCACTCTTTGCCGTTGATCGTTACGACCTGTCTCGTGTTGGTCGTCACCGCCTCAACATGCGTTTCGGTCTTCCAACCGATAAGAAGGCACTGGACCAGCGCGCACTCACCGTGGACGACCTCGTTCGCATCGTGGGAGAAATCGCACGCCTAAACCAGGACCCGAACGCGCAGCCAGACGACATCGATCACCTCGGCTTCCGCCGTGTTCGCTTCGTAGGTGAGCTCCTTCAGGCACGCATGCGCGTCGGTATGTCTCGCATGAAGCGCAACATCCAGGACCGCATGTCTACGATTGAGTCAGAGACGTCACTCCCTATGGCGTTTGTGAACCCACGTCCACTCCAGGCATCTATCCGTGAATTCTTCACGGCTAACCAGCTATCGCAGTTCATGGATCAGCAGAACATTCTTGCTGAGCTCGAGAACATGCGCACCGTATCAGCACTCGGGCCCGGCGGACTCACTCGTGAGCGCGCAGGCTTTGAGGTGCGCGACGTGCACCCGTCGCACTACGGACGCCTCTGCCCAATCCACACACCAGAAGGAGCAAACATCGGTCTTATCCTTCGTCTTGCACTTCATGCCCGCACCAACGAGTTCGGTGTTATTGAAACTCCGTACGCAGTGGTGAAGAAGGGACAGATCACTGAGGAGATTGTGTACCTAAACGCACTCGAGGAAGAGGAGCACGTTATCGCGCACGGCGCGACACCGGTTGACGACAAGGGTCGCATCACCGTCGAGTCTATCGAGGCTCGCAAGGGTGGAGAGCCTGCGGTGGTTCGTCGCGACGAGATTGACCTCATCGACTCTTCTACCTACCAGATGTTCTCAGCCGCTACTGCGATGATTCCATTCGTGGACCACGACGACGCAAACCGCGCGCTCATGGGTTCCAACATGCAGAAGCAGGCAACGCCAGTTCTTATTCCAGAAGCACCGTTAGTTGCTACTGGTATTGAGGGACACGCTGCCAAGAACACCGGACGTCTCGTGTTGGCTGACGAGTCAGGAACGGTCACCTACGCTGACGCTCGCCGCATTGTGGTAGAGGACAGTAAGGGCAAGACCCGCGAGTATAAGCTCGCAGGTCTCACCCAGACCAACCAGAACTCTGCCTTTAGCCAGCGCCCAGTGGTTCGCACCGGCGACAAGGTAAAGAAGGGAGACGTGCTCGCAGATGCATCAAGTTCCGACCAGGGTCAGATGGCACTTGGACAGAACGTACGCGTTGCGTTCATGAGTTGGAACGGAGCTAACTACGAGGACGCCATCATCGTGAGCGAGCGTCTCGTAGAGGAGTCCAAGTTCACCACCGTACACATCGAGGACTTCGAGTGTGCCGTGCGCGACACCAAGCTTGGTGCTGAAGTAACCACGCACGACATTCCAAACGTTGGAGAGCTTCGCTTGAAGAACCTCGACGAGGAAGGAGTGGTGCGCATTGGTGCTGAAGTTCGCCCTGGCGACATCCTCGTTGGAAAGGTAACGCCAAAGGGAGAGACCCAGCTCACTCCTGAGGAGCGCCTCCTTCGTTCTATCTTTGGCGACAAGGCCAAGGACGTGAAGGACACCTCGCTTCGCATGGAGGGAGGAAAGCGTGGTCGTGTTATCGGCGTACGCGTCTTCTCTCGCGAGAAGGGAGACCAGCTTGAGAGCGGCATCATCAAGAAGATTGTGGTGACCGTTGCCCAGGTACGTAACGTATCGGTGGGAGACAAGCTCGCTGGTCGTCACGGAAACAAGGGAGTTATCTCTCGCGTGCTTCCGGTAGAGGACATGCCATACGACGAAAACGGAAACCCAGTAGACG
>CAZUBJ010000038.1:0-3908 GCA_964618705.1 uncultured Candidatus Saccharibacteria bacterium | reverse complement strand
CACTCAGAGTCACCAGTCTCCGTAACCTTTGCACGAGAGAACATCTGCTTCACGACCACTTCAAGGTGCTTGCGAGATACGCTTGCTCCCTGCAGCTCGTAAATCTTAGACGTCTCCGCAATGATGTACTCCTGTACCATTGCGCGTCCTGCGTACTCGAAGAGATCATCGAGGTCTGCAGAACCGTCGGTAAGAAGCTGTCCGCGTGCTACTTCGTCACCTACCTTCACAAGCGCCTGGCGAGGGTATGGTGCTACGTACTCGGTAGCTGAACCATCCTTCTTGCCCTGACCCTGCTTTGGAGAAACAACGAGTACCTTGTCGCGGCCGTTCTCGCGAATCTCTGAAATGATTCCGTCGAACTTAGACACCACGGCTGGGTTCTTTGGTGAGCGCTTCTCAAACACCTCCTCAACACGAGGAAGACCTGAGGTAATGTCTCCACCCACCGACGCCGTTCCTCCCGCGTGGAAGGTACGCATCGTGAGCTGAGTTCCCGGCTCTCCAATAGCCTGTGCAGCAACGGTTCCCACTGCCTCGCCGAGATCAACGATCTCCTGCGTGGTGAGGTCCATTCCGTAACAGGTTGCACAGATACCGTAGCGGGTCTCACAGCTCATTGGTGAGCGCACCACAACGTTTGCAACATCGCTTGCTGCAACCGTGCGAGCGTCCTCCGCGGTGATGTAGTGATTCTTCTTGAATCCAGCAGCATCGGCTGCAAGTGTGCGACCACGAACTGCATCAGCGAAATCGATAGAGATTCCAGATGCTGAAATACGGTTGATGGTGATGCCACGCTTGGTAGCACAATCCTGCTCTGTGATGATTGAGTCCTGCGCAACATCGAAGAGACGACGGGTGAGGTATCCTGCACGCGCTGTTCCAAGCGCGGTGTCAGTAAGACCCTTACGAGCACCGTGAGTAGACATGAAGTACTCCACTGGAGTAAGTCCCTCGGTCATCGAAGACACGATAGGCACCTCGATGGTGTCACCGGCGGTGTTCTGGATGAGACCCTTCATACCTGCCATCTGAGTCAGGTTTCCGATGGATCCACGAGCACCAGAGCGCACCATGTCGTGCACGGACCCTGCTGGATCAAGTGCTGCCTCAACAAGTGTCTCTACTTCGGTCTTGGTGTGGTGCCAGATTTCAATCACCATACGGCGCTTCTCGTCAGCAGAGAGAAGACCCTCGCGGTAATCGCTCTCAACACGCTCTACCTTCTCGCGCGCAGCAGCGATGATTGCACCCTTGCCCTGCGGCACGGATACGTCGTCGAGGCTCCATGAGACACCCGACTTAGTCGCGTACTCAAAGCCGAAGCGCTTGATCTTGTTCACGATGTTTGGAAGTGCATCGATGCCGTAGCGAACGATACAGTCGTCCATGATGCTTGAGAGTACCTTCTTGCTGATTGCATCGTTTACGAATGGGTAGTCGCTTGGAAGCACGGTGTTGAACAAGAGTCGTCCCACCGTAGTCTCAAACGTACCTCCCTTCTCAACGAGTGCCTTGTACTTCTCCTTTCCAGGAAGTGGCATCACGTTAATCTTGGCGCGAAGATCAATACCCTTGTGATCGTAGGCCAAGATGGCTGCGTTTGGAGACTGGAAGTAGTTACCTTCTCCCAATACTCCTGGCATTGCCTTGGTGAGCCAGTAGGTACCGAGCACGATATCAAGCGGCTTGTGCACCATAACAATCATCTTGCCGTCTCCCGGCTTAATGATGTTCTTGTTTGCACTCATCATGTTCTTTGCCTCCCACTGTGCCTCCTCTGAGAGTGGTACGTGGATAGCCATCTGGTCTCCGTCGAAGTCTGCGTTGAACGCTGGACACACGAGTGGGTGAAGCTGGATAGCATCGCCTTCGATAAGACGAGGACGGAATGCCTGGATACCCTGACGGTGAAGCGTTGGTGCGCGGTTTAGGAGCACGTGCTTACCATCAATCACCTCTTCAAGAATCTCCCATACCTCAGGTACTGAGTCCTCAATCAAGCGCCCTGCTCCGCGGATGTTGAACGCGAGCTCGCGCTGCAAGAGTCCTGCGATAACGAATGGACGGAAGAGCTCAAGTGCCATGTGCTTTGGAAGACCACACTCATCGAGCTCGAGGTCTGGACCAACCACAATCACGGAACGACCTGAGTAGTCCACGCGCTTTCCAAGCAAGTTCTGACGGAAGTATCCCTGCTTACCCTTTAGGTAGTCAGCGAGTGACTTAAGCGGACGACGCTGCGCTGGGGTGAGCGCACCACCGGCAGCTCCACTCTTGCGAATAGAGTTGTCGAGGAGTGCATCAACTGCTTCCTGGAGAATACGCTTCTCGTTACGAAGGATAACTTCTGGAGCATGAATATCGAGAAGCTTCTTCAAACGGTTGTTGCGGTTGATAACACGACGGTATAGGTCGTTTACGTCGCTGGTTGCGTGACGTCCACCCTCAAGCGCCACCATAGGGCGAAGTGCTGGCGGGATCACCGGGATCTTGGTGAGGAACATCCACTCAGGGCGAATGTCCGCTGCCGTCATGCTCGTGATAAGCGCGATGCGCTTTGCAAGCTTCTCACGCTCTGCAGCTGCTGCCTTTGGATAGCGCTCCTCAAGCTTTGCCTTCAGCGCAACCAAGTCCATGGTGCGGAAGATATCGTAGATAGCCTCTGCTCCAATCTTTGCCTCAAACAGTGTTGAGTAACGAACAGAGAATCGGTGGTATGAGATTTCGTCAAAGACGCGACCAACAACCACAGAATCAATCTCCTGCTTTGCAACCGTCATGCGCTCCTTCAACTGCTCGCGAGCAGAGTCGGTCTCGGCAAGCTTGTGCTTGGTCTTGTACTCAGCCTCAAGCTCTGCGAGAAGACGCTTCTTGGTTTCCTCGTTCACCTTGGTGACGATGTAGCCAGCGAAGTAGATAACCTTCTCGAGGTCTGCTGCAGGAACACCCAAGATGAGTGCCATGCGGCTTGGCATCGAACGAAGGAACCAAATGTGTGCCACCGGCGTTACGAGCTCGATGTGACCCATGCGCTCACGGCGCACGATTGAGCGGGTGATTTCAACACCACACTTGTCACACACGATGCCCTTGTAGCGGATACCCTTGTACTTGCCACAGTAACACTCGTAGTCGCGCTCTGGTCCGAAGATTTTCTCGTCGAACAAGCCGTGCTTCTCTGAGCGCTGCGTGCGGTAGTTGATGGTCTCCGGCTTCGTGATCTCTCCACGAGACCAAGAAAGGATTCGCTCTGGGGACGCGAGTGAGAGGCGCAGTGCGCTCCACTCAGTGCGGCGTGGGCCCATCGGACGCTTCTGGGGGAATGTAGCCATAGATGAAGAGATTATGCGTCCGTGCCCTCTATCGGCTCGATGTCGAGCGCGAGGCCGCGGATCTGGTTAGTAAGTACGGAGAACGATGCTGGGGTGCCTGCATGTGATACCGGCTCGCCCTTCACGATGGCATCGAAGGTTGCAGAGCGACCCGTAATATCATCGGACTTGATAGTAAGCATCTCGCGGAGTGTGTAGGCAGCTCCGTATCCAAGGAGCGCCCACACTTCCATTTCTCCAAAGCGCTGACCTCCGTTCTGTGCCTTTCCACCGAGCGGCTGCTGGGTGATAAGTGAGTACGGACCGATTGAGCGCATGTGAATCTTGTCCTCCACCATGTGATGTAGTTTCAAGATGTACATGTAGCCAACCGAAATCGCCTGTGAGAATGCCTCGCCAGTGCGACCGTCAAAGAGCTGCATCTTTCCGGAACGGCTGTGTCCTGCCTTCTCAAGCTCGTCGCGAATCTCATCTGCAGTAGCTCCTGCAAATGGAGGCACGATTGCTTGGTAGCCAAGGGTGTTAGCCGCAAGTCCCAAGTGAAGCTCGAGAATCTGTCCCAAGTTCATG
>CAZUBJ010000037.1:0-4449 GCA_964618705.1 uncultured Candidatus Saccharibacteria bacterium | reverse complement strand
GCAGGATGCGTATCAAGATTTGATTGAGATACTCACTTCGTATAAGAAAGAGCACGGCGAGCGCCTGCGCGGGGACATTCACTTCTTTGTGGGTGGGGTAGAAGAAGCTCGCGCGCTTATTAACCTCGACTTCACGCTCTCATTCACCGCTGTGCTTACTTTTACGCACGATTACGACGAAGTGGTACGGTTCGCACCAATTAACCATCTTCTATCAGAGACCGACGCCCCGTACGTGGCCCCAGTCTCTCGTCGCGGACAGAGAAATGACCCGTTTTCCGTTCGAGACGTGGTGAGCGCCATGGCGGTCATACGTGGCGAGGACGAGGAGTTGGTCCGTGAGGCGGTACTCGGGAACGCCAAGCGACTTTTTGCACTCTAGCTAGTAAATAGGCCGGCTAATTGCCGTAACCGCGCTCGCGTGGTACAGTTCGCCCGTTATGAAAAAAGAATTCGATAACGGTGCTGAAAGCACCGAGCTAGATACGGAGGCGGGATATAACGAGTCCCGCGTGTACGAACTCGGCTTCCACCTCGATCCTGAGCTTCCTCAGGAAGAGGCGAAAAAAACTTACCAGGTACTTCGCGACATCGTGTCAGGAGCAGGAACCATCGTAGCTGAAGGTCAGCCACAGAAGGTGCAGCTTGCCTACACTATTTCACGCAGTGTTGACCACATTCGTCGTGATTACGACAGCGCGTACTTCTGCTGGATTGCCTACGAGACAGACGGCGAGGGACACGAGGTTGTGCTTGGCGCAGCCAAGAGCGAGGCAAACATCATCCGTTTCCTTGATATTAAGACTGAAAAGGAGCTCGCGATTCACGCAGCAGAGATGCACGAGATTTACGCGAAGGCAGCAGTAGAGAACGCTGTTGCTCCTGAGGAGGTGCTAGACACCGACCTCGACCAGGCGCTCAAAGAAGTAGAAGCATAGTCTAGGCTATACTAAACGCATGTACCTAAACAAAGTCACACTCTACGGGAACCTTACACGCGATCCAGAGCTCAAAGCCCTTCCGGGTGGACAGCAGGTGGCATCGTTTGGACTTGCTACCAATCGCACCTTCAAGAACAAGGAAGGACAGCAGCAGGAGCAGACAGAGTTCCACAACATTGTTGCGTTCGGTCGCACTGCAGAGGTAATGGGACAGTACCTAAAGAAGGGACGCCCAGCATACATCGAAGGCCGCATCCAGACCCGTTCATGGGACAAGGATGGGGTTAAGCAGTACCGAACGGAGATTGTCGTGGACACATTCCAGTTTGGCCCACAGGCAGCAGGAGAGCGCACAGGAGGACCTGCTTCTAGCGCACCACGCGCCGCGAGCAACGACCAGGGTGAGGCACCAGCGTTTGGTGGAGAAGAGATTGCATACCCAGACGAGGAGATTAATCCGGAAGACATTCCATTCTAAAGTCAGTATTTATGGCACATCAATCAGAAAGGGACGAGGTGGAGAACAAGAAGTTTGTGGACTACAAGGACGTGGCGTACCTTCGCCAGTTCATGAATCCACATGCAAAGATTCTTGGAAAGAAGCGCAGTGGTGTATCTGCTGCAAAGCAGCGCCAGATTGCTCTTGCAATCAAGCGCGCTCGCTACATGGCGCTTCTTCCATACCTCGCTGCGTAAGACTCACAAAAACAAAACAGCCGCCCCTTTGGGGCGGCTGTTTTGTTTACGCCTTCTCGACGCGTTCAACGTATTCGCCCGTGTCGGTGTTAATTTTTAGAATGTCACCCTCGTTGATGAAAAGGGGAGTTGAAATGACTGCGCCAGACTCAAGCGTCACCTGCTTGGTGCCACCAGTTGCAGTGTCCCCCTTAATACCAGGCGGAGCCTCAATCACCTTAAGCTCCATTTTAATAGGAATGCTAATAGCAACTGGGTTGTCCTTGTAGAGAAGTACTTCCACAGGACTATTGCTCTTTAGCCACTGCACCTGGTCGTGCACCGTCTCTTCTGGAAAAGCAAACCGGTTCTTGGCATTTCCTTCCTCGGCAAACCAGCTCTCGCCACGACTTGAGTACAGATAGACCGCCTGCATTTTGCCGATGTCTGCCTCAGGCACGGTCTCACTTTGATGGAACGAGATCTCGGTCACTTTGCCGGATACGAGGTGACGGAGCTTGGTCTGGTTCACCGGCTTTCGCTGCTGCATGCGGAACACGTGAGATGAGAGTACTTCGTAGGGTTCATTGTTGTACTCAATGACCTTTTTCTGCACGATTTCGTTGTAGGATAGTATTGCCATAAGACAGAATTGTTATAAAAAGCTCTGCCTGTCGTAGGACAGGACAAAGAGCACGAGTTAGGAGTATCATACAAGACATCATGGGGTTTTCAAGAACGAGAGAGTCGCTCAAAGACGCCACCGACGAGGAGGTGTTGCTTTTGGTCAAAAAGGACCCAGAAGCGCTTGGGGTGCTTATGGACCGCTACGAGGCCGCCTTTCTACGAAAGGCAAAGAGTATCCTCTTTAGCCCTGAGGAGGCTGAGGAGGCCGTTCAGGACGTGTTTACCCGTATATACGTGTACGCAGACCGATTCCAGCCACAGGAAGGCGCCAGCTTCTCATCATGGGCCTATGCCATCCTTACGCGCCTGTGCTTTACCCGCTACCAGAAGCTCAAGAAGGAGCGGGGAAGGATACTCGAACTCGATCCAGAGGTATATGAGCGCCTGCGGGACGAGAGCGATTTCGTAGAGGAGCTCGCCCTAAAGGACGAGGTGCTTATTGCACTGTCGCGTCTTCCTGAGGTTGCGGCCAAGGCGCTGCATCTACAATTTATTGAAGGAAAGACTCAGGAAGAGATTGCAGAGAGCGAAGGTACTTCCGTGTCTGCTGTAAAGACTCGAGTGCATCGCGCAAAGAAACTTTTTAGGAAGTCACTTGGTGATACTAGCTATGGAGACCATGTCTAACTCACGAATACAGAAGGTTGTGCTTCGTCGTGCACGCACTATTTCCCGTATCCGACCCCTTTTCTCAGGAGCCGCGCTTGGTGTTGTGGCAATAATTGCTTCGCTCTACGTTATTAGTAGGGAAGTATGGGTTGCGCGCGTACTTGAGAATATGCCGTCCCCTGCAAACCTGACTGCCTTTTTCCGATTCTTCGAAGTGGCATTCCTAAATACTTCGTTTGCGGTGCAGGTGCTCACCCTACTTATGGTTGCGGGTATGTACTGGGTTGCTCGCGATATTGCATTGCGCGTACAACTTTCCCTCAAGCTTGCGTAGCTGACACAAGAAGAGATAGTGTGGTATACCCCTAAGGTACGCACATTCGGGAGACAAATATGAAGAAAGCGAAAGCCACCCCTCCTGGGGGTAATGGCGGAGGCTCTGATTCCGGAAACAATTTCTGTTTCCGCTGCACGCAGCATCTGCCAGAAGGCCAGAAGCCCTGTTCAACGTCCCATGGGTCAGCTGGACCGAATAAGGGTCCGCACTGGCGTGAAAACTGCCAGAGGCTCGAGGGAATGGAGCACCGGGACAAGGTCTTCGACGACTAGCAGAAGCTGGTCGAATTGAATAGAACAGGCCGCGCGAAAGCGCGGCCTTATTCCTTTATTGCGAACGTAGAATCTACTCTGCAGCCATCTTTGCCTTTACGAGCTTCAAGATGTCGCTTGCAACCGTTTTGTTCTCACGAAGGAAGGTACGGGTTGCGTCATACCCGCGCGCGAGAGGGAGGTCCCCAAACTTGTAGGAAGCGCCTGACTTCTGAAGAATGTCGTACTTCTCACCAAGAGCAATGATTTCTCCTTCACGACTGATGCCTTCATTGTAGAGCAGGTCGAATTCAGTTGTTTTAAACGGCGCCGCAACCTTGTTCTTTACCACTTTTACGCGTACACGACCGCCCACAACTTCTTCACCCTTCTTAATCTGTGCAATACGACGGATATCGAGGCGCACTGACGTGTAGAATTTAAGCGCCTTACCACCCGGAGTGGTCTCTGGATTGCCAAACATCACGCCAATCTGCATGCGGATTTGGTTGATGAAGATAACAATCGTGTTTGATTTGGCGGTGATGGCGGTGAGCTTTCGGAGCGCTTGGCTCATAAGTCGCGCTTGTTTGCCCACGTGGTGAGCGCCCATATCACCCTCAATCTCATCCTTTGGGGTGAGGGCGGCAACAGAGTCCACCACAATAACGGCCACCGAGTTAGAACGCACGAGACTCTCTACAATTTCAAGCGCCTGCTCTCCAGTATCTGGCTGTGAGATAAGTAGCTCGGTTAACTTAACGCCAATTTTTCGTGCGTACTCAGGATCGAGTGCGTGCTCCGCGTCTACGAAAGCACACACACCACCTTTCTTTTGTGCCTCAGCGATGACATGGAGGGCAAGGGTAGTCTTACCGCTTGATTCAGGCCCAAAGATTTCAATGATGCGACCGCAGGGCATACCACCAACACCAAGTGCAATATCCAG
>CAZUBJ010000036.1:2686-4465 GCA_964618705.1 uncultured Candidatus Saccharibacteria bacterium | reverse complement strand
AATCTTTTCCTCCTTCTTCTTATTGAATCCGTATGCAAGCGCTGCTGCGGTTGGTTCGTTGATGATGCGCATCACCTTGAGTCCTGCTACTTCTCCCGCTGCCTTGGTAGCGGCACGCTGTGAGTCGTCAAAGTATGCAGGCACGGTAATAACCGCTTCAGTGATTTTCTCTCCAAGCTTTGCCTCTGCGTCGGTCTTTAGCTTGGTTAGAATCATCGCAGAGACCTCCTCTGGGCGGTAGTCCTTGTCGCCAAGGTGTACCTCGACGCCGCCGGTTGCTCCAGCCTTAATCTCGTACGGCACGACGGTCTTGTCGTTCTGCACATCCTTGTCACTAAAACTGTGACCCATGAAGCGCTTGATGCCGTAAATAGTGTTCTTCGGGTTGGTCACTGCTTGTCGCTTTGCAAGCGTTCCAACGAGGCGCTCACCATTCTTTGCAATTGCTACCACTGACGGCGTGGTGCGCTGCCCTTCTGCGTTTTCTAGCACGCGTGGCTCGCCTCCCTCCATGATAGCCATGGCGGAGTTTGTGGTGCCGAGGTCAATACCGAGAATTTTTGCCATAGTGTTTGCAATTACTACTGTAATAAAAGTGGATGTATATCCATTCTGTTCGCCCCGATTCGCCCAAGTACTACCAGTTTACACCCGCCCGTTTTTAGGTTCAAGTAGGGTCTAGTCGATCGTGTACTCCCAACCCGGCTGCCATGATTTGGTCTTACGCCAATCAGTTGCAAGTGCTTGCTCCCACGTCTTTCCCTTTAGAAGGACCTCTAGCGAAAGTTGCGGTGCCTTATGTCCGACAACTGCGACGTGCTTGCCGTCGTACTCTCGCTTAAGCATCTCTAGGAAATCCGCAACGCGAGCTTTTACGTCGTCGTAGCTTTCTCCCTCCGGAAAAGGTGTGTGGATGCACTCTTCCTCCTGCATAGGCTCAACAATTGCCGAAGTCGCTCCGTTCAGTGAGCCATAGCTACACTCGCGCAAGCGCGGGTCTGGGATTATTTGATACATACCTTCCCATGCGAGCTTCGCTGAGTTATATGCGCGTTGCAAGTCAGAGCAAAAGACAACGTCAAAATCCATATCTTTTGTCTGCTCCTTCAGTGCTACAGATTGCTGTATGCCTAGTGGAGATAGTTCAACATCCGACCATCCGGAAGAAATCTCCTTCTCGTTATCGGTAGTCGTTCCGTGAACAAAATAAGTAATGCGTACAGACATAAAATGTAATTATTGATGCGTACCGACACGCACCTTTGCGGCGCGAATGACGACGTCGCCTGCTTTCCAGCCCTGCTCGAGTACAGCGGTGACGGTGTCGTCGAGCAAAATATCGGCTACTTCGTCCTGGCCAAGTGCCTCGTGCTGTTCAGGATTGAACGCCTCGCCCACCTCGCCAAAGGGTGCCAAGCCGAGTGAGGTTGCTGCAGCATGTATCTGCTTTGCAATGGCCTGGAATGCCTCTGGAACCTCGCCAGCGGCTTCTGCGCGTGTGAGAGAGTCCAGCACACCAATGAATGCCTTTGCGGCCTTTACTGTGCCCTTGGCCTCAGCCTGCTTCTTTTCGTCCTCTGTGCGTGTGAGCACGTTCACATAGTCGGCCTTGGCGCGCTGCCAGCCATCCATGTATTCCTGGCGCTCAGTCTTGCAGGCTTCAAGCTCTTTCTTAATCTTTGCGACCTTTGCTCCTTCGCGCGATTCGGTTGCTTCAAGTTCCTCTTCGCTCATACCAATTTCCTCTGCCCCGTCTGCGTCAATGTTGATGTCCTCGTG
>CAZUBJ010000036.1:0-2676 GCA_964618705.1 uncultured Candidatus Saccharibacteria bacterium | reverse complement strand
TTCATACATAGAATATGCCCGAACTTTTGATGGACGTCAAAATCTCTAGACTGCAGGGGGCAACAACACCTCGTAGCCAGTTATTTGCCACCCATCTGGCCCCTGAGAGAGGGTGAAACGTACGGGAGTATTAGAGGCCACTGTTGAGGAAGCGTGATCAACAGCACGAATGTAAATAGCTCCTGTGATAGTGAACGTGCCGTCCTCGTTCTTTACGACAGTATCAATCTTTATTGAATCAGGGCGCGGACCTGTTATGGGGCGTGTGGGTGCTTTTGATGGGTCTGCCTTCCACGTTTCTAGGAGGTCTGGGCGAACATAGAGCGCGTAGTTCTCGTCCATGGATGCGGCAATCGCTGCGGTAGTGGTGGCAAGAGAAACATTAACAATGACGTCTCCTAGTCCGTATACAACGCTACGCACTTGGAATTCATCGGTGGGTGGCTTCGGCTTGGTAAGGAAATAGATACTTGCACCAACAAACACAACGGCGAGCAGAGCCACGCCAGCAATAAGAAGTCGTTTATTCATACTTCTAGTATAGACGCACGAACCGAACATGTATTACAAAACAAGCCCCGCGAGTGCGGGGCTTGCTTGATGTTCTTGAAACTAACGCTTAGACCACTGTGGAGCCTTGCGAGCCTTGCGAAGTCCTGGCTTCTTACGCTCCTTGGCGCGAGGGTCGCGGGTTAGAAGGCCTGCCTTCTTTAGTGCACCACGCTGGTTCTCCTCTGCCTTGATAAGTGCGCGCGCGATAGCGTGGCGGACAGCACCAGCCTGTGCGGCGATACCTCCTCCTGCTACCTTTGCGAGGATCTCATAATCCTGCTTTGCCTCAACAGTCTTGAAGACGTCACCAGTCACTGCTTCGCGCTGTGCTGTCTTGAAGTACTCAAGCGCGCTCATGCCGTTTACAGTCACGGTTGTCTTTGCAGCCGGAGTCATCTTTACGCGTGCAGACGCAGTCTTGCGACGGCCTACAGCAACTACGAAATTATCTTTGTTCTCTGGCATACAATTAATCAGTGATAGTAAGACGCTTCATGCGTTCCTTGCGGAGCTTGTTGCGTGGGATCATGCCGTCTACAGCCTTCTCAACTGCAGCACGAACACCCTTGTTCTCAATAAGGCGAGCAAGCGGTGTGATACGAAGACCACCTGGGTAGCCAGTGTAGCGTGCGTACTCCTTGCCCTTGATACGCTTCTCAGTCATAAGAAGCTGGTTCGCGTTCTCAATGGTTACTTCTACTGGAAGTACCTCGTTCTTTACGAACTGTGCTGAGTGCTTACCAAGGAGACGAGACGCTGCCTCTGAAGCAACACGACCAAGTGACTGACCTGCCGCATCAATAGCGTAGTGTGTTCGATCTCCCTTCTGTGTCTTAGTGATATTCATGGTCGGCAGGATTATACGAATGCGATGTAGGCGTTCTTCTTGCCGTCCACGCTGATAGCACGCTTTACGATGCGGGTGTAGCCACCTGGGCGCTCGGTGTAGCGAGGAGCAATAGCAGTGAAGAGCTTCGCGGTAGCCTCGTCATCGTTTCCAAGACGAGCTGCTACGAGACGGCGGTTAGCTACGTTGTCCACGCGAGCGTGAGACACGAGCTTCTCAATCACAGGGCGGAGTTCCTTAGCCTTAGCCTCGGTCGTCGAAATACGCTCATGAATGATGAGCGAACGCATGAGGCCACGCAAGAGCGCTACGCGCTGGTCGTGCGTGCGGCCGAAAGTCCTACCTTTGTGATGATGACGCATATATCTGTTTTAACACGAATTCCTAATCCCGTCTATTTACTCGCCTTTTAGCTCGAGTCCAAGCTTATCAAGAGCCTCAGAGATCTCGGCAACTGCCTTGTCTCCTACGCCATCAAGCTCAAGAAGCGCTGATGCAGTCTTCTTTACGAGTCCTGCAACGGTCTTGATACCAGCGTCAGTAAGGGCAGTGGTAACGCGAGCGCCAAGCTCGAGCTCCTCGATCTTCATCTTGGAAGCGTCCTTACCAGCTGCTGCCTTTGGGGCTGCCTCAAAGCCCGTAGTCTCGTCGTCCCTCTCAGACTCCTCCTGGAATCCAACGATAGCCTTGAGCTGGTGAATCATAACCTCGATTGAGCGCTCGAGAGCCTCGCGAGGAGTGATAGTGCCGTTGGTCTCAATCAAAATGCGAAGACGGTTGAAGTCGGTGCGGTCTCCAACGCGCATGTTCTCTACCTCGTAGTTCACGCGGCGGATTGGAGTGAAGGTTGCATCAAGTGCAATGGTGCCAATGTCTACCTTCTCCTTGGTAAGCATCTCGCGTGGTACGTAGCCGAGTCCGCGCTCGATAGTAGCCTCAATCTCAAGTCCTGCCTTTCCAGCGATGTCAGCAATGTGCATCTCTGGGTTAGCAATCTGAACCTGTGAAGGAAGCTGGAAGTCACCTGCAGTTACCTGCTTTGGTCCCTTTACAGAAAGACGAATAGTCTGCGCCTCGTCGCCGTGAAGGACGAAGTGAACACGCTTTAGGTTAAGGAGAATCTCCATAACGCTCTCGTGTACGCCCTCGATGGTAGCGAACTCGTGAGACACGCCATCAATCTTCACGCTGGTTACCGTAGCGCCAGGAAGTGAAGCGTGAATAATGCGGCGAAGTGAGTTGCCGAGTGTGTGGCCGTAGCCTGGGTCTAGAGAATC
>CAZUBJ010000035.1:0-4568 GCA_964618705.1 uncultured Candidatus Saccharibacteria bacterium | reverse complement strand
GAACCAGTAGGAATCGCCTCGGTGGCTGCTGGCTTGGTAGAGCCGTAGGTCATGATGGCCTCGTCACCAAACTTCGTCTTGATGTCCTTAAGTGCAAGTTCTATAGACCGCTGCTTGCTGTCTTTCGTCACTTCTCCTGTCTCTACATCTATATCAAGTACGGCGCTCTTCTTCGGTGGAGCTTTCTTTTTTGCGACGGTTTTCTTTACAGGCATAGGATAGGGAATACAAGACTAATGAAGTGGAACAAACACGGAGCGTTGCTCAGTATGCGTCCTCCCGAAACGGTCCGTAACGGTTAATGACAGTATAGCGCCCCCCGGGGGCATATCTAGGGTGGTGGCAAAGGTGCCCGACCCATCAATTAATAGCGGTGCGCCGTTCAGGGTAAGTTTTTCCGTGTGGCGAGCTATTCCAGATACTATGACGGCACCGTCCGGGAATGATTGCCCCTGGGTGGGGCTTTCAAGCTGCAATACCGGGCCCGAGAGCAGGGGGGTGGCCTTCCAAACGCCGTAGAACACGAGTGCTACGAGCGCAATGCCGGCAATGCTTCGGACTGGCATAGGCTACAGTTCGTCCTCGGCTGCTGTTGCAGAAGATTCTCCGGCACGAGAGAGCACTTCACGTGGGCGAGAGCCGTCAGCAGGGCCAATAACTCCCTTATCTTCGAGTAAATCCATCAACCGGGCAGCACGAGAGTACCCAATACGGAGCTTTCGTTGTAGGTAGCTGGTGGAAGCGCGCCCCGCTTCCTCAACTGCTTCCTTGGCCTGTAGGTAGAGGTCATCGTCAACGTCCTCGTCATCACTCTCAAGCATCATGGCGTCGTTTGGTTCATGTACGCCGGTACCACCAGCCCCAGCACCAAGATCAAGGGAACCAAGAGCGCCTGCGTTGTGTGCCTTGATGTACTGAGCAACTTTCTTCACCTCCTGCTCACTGATATAGGCAGTCTGAAGACGTACTGGCTTTTGCATGTCTGCAGACATATAGAGCATGTCTCCAGCGCCAAGGAGAAGTTCCGCACCAGAGCCGTCCAAAATGGTGCGTGAGTCAATCTGACTTGCTACCTGGAGTGCCATACGCGTAGGCACGTTTGCCTTGATGAGACCGGTGATGACGTTTACGGATGGGCGCTGAGTAGAGAGGATGAGATGGATACCAACAGCACGAGACATCTGTGCGAGGCGTACGATACCCGCTTCAAGCTCGCGAGGGTAGGTCTGCATAATATCGGCAAGCTCGTCGATGACAATCACGATATATGGCATGGACTCAGGAAGCTCAGCACTTTTACGCTTCTTGGCCGGCTCAAGTACGGTGGTGTGGTACGAATCAATGTCACGAACCTGGCACTCCTCCAAAATGCCGTAGCGACGATCCATTTCCTTTGCTGCCCACTTAAGCGCAAGAATACACTTCTTCGGGTCGGTAATAACCGGGGTCAAAAGGTGCGGGATGCCGTTATAGAGCGTTAGCTCAACGCGCTTTGGATCCACCATGATAAAGCGCATCTGGTTCGGCCCATTTCGATAGAGGAGGGAGGTAATGACGGCGTGGATTGCCACCGACTTTCCAGAGCCCGTAGCTCCCGCAATAAGACCGTGCGGCATCTTGGCCACGTTTACATAGTGTGGGGTGCCGGTGATGTCGCGTCCGACAGCGGCAAGAAGTGGCTTCTTAGAGCTGGACCACTCAGGAGCGCTCATGACGCCACCCAATCCAACGGTTGCCTTAGAAGCGTTTGGCACCTCGATACCGACAAGTGACTTGCCTGGGATAGGGGCCTCGATACGCACCGGGTGTGCAGCAAGGGCAAGCTCCAGGTTCTGTTGCAGTGTGACAATCTTTTGCAGGCGCACACCCTCGGCAGGCTTAATCGCGTAGCGGGTGACGGTAGGTCCGACCGACACCTCGTCCATCTCTACAGAGATGCCAAAGTTCTGGAAGGTGCGCTTGATGATGTTTGCGTTTGCCTTGATATCACCTACGCCAGGCTTACCCTTATCCTCGCCAAGAAGTGACAGGGGAGGGGCTTCGTACTCAGCGTCAATATTTGGAATTGCTGCCGCTGCCATGTTGTTGCTGGCATCACTAAACATGGTGACGACCGGCTCCTTTTCCTTGGCTGGATGTGCAGCAGGACCCTCCTCGTCTGCAGACTCAACTTCTTCGTGTGTGTCACCAGCATCTTCTCCCTCACCCTTTTTACCAAGTGCAGGCAGGCGTACCGAGCCCACAAGTGCGCGGGCCTGCTCTGCCGCTTCCTTTGCGCGCTGAAGGACTACGACGATGTCCGTTGCAATGATGAGTCCGACAGCAGCTACAGCAATGACAAGAATGATGGCACCCGCAACGCCAAAGAACTCGGCCGCAGCGTGTCCTGCAAATGCACCCGCCATACCACCCCAGTCATTTGAAACGATTCCAAGGAAGGTGAGTGTGGAGAGCAAAATAAGCACGATACCCGCACCGGTAAGTGGGGTAACAAACGATCGCTCAAGCATGATGGCGAATCCAACCGCAATAAGAAGAAGAGGTAGTAAAAATGCTCCAACGCCAAGCACGCCATATCCGAAGGTAAACAGTGCGGTCCCTGCAATACCGGCCAGCCCAAAGGCAGCGAGACCCATGATGAGCCCGAACGCGACTAGTACGACGCCCGCTGTCCACTTGCCAAGCAGCTGGTAATTCTGTTCCTCCGGTTGCTTCTTAGAGCTTTTCTTTTTCGCCATATCAATAGTATGTGCACAGTCTACCACCCTTAAAACAAGCCGTTTAATGCAAGTGCGCAGCGTGCACGTGTAAGACAAGCTGCAACTATTGCGCCCGCTCTCTCAAGGACCTATACTTCGGTCACAAGGACATAAGACATATATAAGACGTCCATGAGCGATATACGAAACATAAAGGACAGCAATACGCTCAAGAATAGCGCTGAAGGACAGCAGCTAGATGCATTCGTCTTAGATAAAAGCATATTCTCCAACATATTCGATAAAGACATTAAGCGTGTGTACGTGTACAAGAAGGCTGAACGTTTGGCAAAAGCAATCCAACTCGTGACCCCTGCCTTCCGTGCTTCTCCCGCACTTCGTGACCGCATTGATAGAGTTGCGGTTGGGCTTGTGGATGCTGCAGTGCTCCCGCCAAGCGAAGCACGCGACGGACTTTCTCGAGAGCTACTCGCACTCTCCAGTGTCCTATCAATCGCGCGTACCGGGGGACTCTTATCTCCTATGAACGCCGACTTAATTGCACGCGAGGCACAGCTTCTCCTGCAAGAAGTGGCAGGGTATGAAGAGCCGCGACTCTTCCTGGAAGAAGCACCAACACTCGCGGAGCTTGCCCGTTCCTCGCAGCGCGCGAGCGGCGCGGCGCTCCGCCACAGCACGCACGTACAACCATCGACGCCCTCACCTGAAGGAATAAAAAATAAAGGACAAGATAAAGGACATGTAACTCCAGCACCGGTGCGTGGCGGGAGGAGGGAGGCAATTCTGTCCGTTTTGAGTACTAAAGGACCTTCCTATATAAAGGACATCTCTCTCGTAATTCGTGAGGTAAGCGAGAAGACTATTCAGCGCGAGTTAGCGCAGCTGGTGATGGAGGGCCAGGTGACCCGTTCCGGCGAGCGAAGATGGACCACCTACGCACTGTCCGACGCGTAACGTAACTGCGTCTATCTCCCACGCGCAGCCCTAGTTAGGGACTTCTCAAAATGGGTCGGATGCTAGGCAGGAACGTCCGTGAGGTCTGGCTGAGGAAAAAGTTCCGAGTATGCTAGGCGCGAGCCAAATCAGCGAGAGAGCCGTACAGATAGTACGGTGAAGGAGCTGATTTGGCTCAGCAACAACGCAGACGGGACTTTTTGCCAGTCAGGATTGACTTTTGGGACAAAATGGCCTATCCTATAGGGGTGATAGCGATAGGGAAGTAGACGTATATAGGAAGGCCTGCCAAAGGCCTTTTTCCCGTATACGTGGTACGTACCTGCGTTATCCACATCGGTACATTGGGGTAAGCGAAGAGGCCTTGGGGTATACTTTGAGGGTATACCGTACGGCTGGTGCGCTTTCCTGAATGACGGGTCATTGACAGCGCAATAGTGCTCAAATGAACAAACCACACACTCTTCTGTAATGAAGAGGGTGTGTAGCCGTCATCCTTCTAGGAGGATGATGGTACCGAAATGGATGTATCTGCTGAATATGGATGAACGCAGGCACGGATGCCTCACATTCGCCAACTAGCCGATGGGACGCGTGTCGATAATGCGCCCTGTCGGGTAGTGTGAAAGGGAAGTTCGTGTTGAGTAGCTCGCAAGAGTTGCTCACCAATTACTCGAAAGAAGGATGTGTATGCGATGTACTTTTTATTAGTCTCGCATCGCATACGCTTCTGATTCAAAAATTATTTAAGAAATTATATGTCTATCGCAACCAACAATGTGATCGCAAAGATTGCAGCTGTTGTCGCAGGTCTCGGACTTGTAGCGATGTCGTTCGCTTACGCAGCACCTGCTGCTAAGGCTGATACCGCATCTGACAACGCAGCTCTTATCG
>CAZUBJ010000034.1:0-4608 GCA_964618705.1 uncultured Candidatus Saccharibacteria bacterium | reverse complement strand
CTCACAGCCCCCATGGCAACAAGCAAGTTATATGTAGGCGGTATCCCATACCGCACAACCGAGGACGAAATGCGTACTATCTTTGAAGAAGCTGGTACCGTTACTTCGGTAAGCATTATCAGCGACCGTATGACTGGCCGCTCACGCGGATTCGGTTTCGTGGAAATGGCATCTGAGGCAGAAGCCCAGGCTGCTATCGACCGCTGGGACGGCAAGGAATTTGATGGCCGTATGCTATCAGTTTCTATGGCTCGTCCTCAGGGAGAGCGCCCTCCTCGTGAGGGTGGCGACCGCGGCGGGTACGGCGGTGGTAATCGCGGCGGCTTCGGTGGCGGCGATCGCGGTGGAAACCGTGGTGGTGGTTACGGCGGCGGCTTCGGCGGCGGTGACCGCGGAGGCTACTAATAGCTTCACGGTGAAAACAGCCGGGAGAGCAATCTCCCGGCTGTTTTCTTTATAGAGTACCTTCTACACGGTAGAGTGGAAGAATGGATATAGACCCAGCAGACATTGCACACCTCTACCGAGACAAGTATGCGGGAGATACCGGCGCGGACATGCGCGAAGATTTGATTCGCCTTGGCTCGGGCGAACCACTTGCCTACGTGATTGGTTGGATTCCCTTCCTTGGTCTGTCACTGCGCCTTGATTCACATCCACTCATTCCGCGACCCGAGACGGAGTGGTGGACTGAAACGCTCATTGCGCATCTGCAGGAAAAGTACGTCAGCGACCCTATCTCTGTTCTTGACCTGTGCGCTGGCTCGGGAGCAATTGGCTTGTCTGTACTACAAGCGCATCCCCTTGCAGCCGTGTCGTTTGCAGAACTCTCCCCACTGCACACCGCACTTGTAGCGATGAACTTGGACGAGAACAAGCTCGACAAATCGAGAGCGACTATTCGCAGTGGTGACTTGTTTACCCCGTTTCAACATGAGCGCTTCACCATCATTGCTACAAATCCGCCCTACATTCCCGAAGGACGCGAGCTCGACCCGAGCGTGATGCACTATGAACCGAGCGAGGCGCTGTTTGCAGGCACGGACGGGCTTTCCATCATCCGCCGAATTGTAACGGAAGCACCAGATCACCTCTGCCCTGACGGCGAACTCTGGATGGAGTGCGACACGAGTAACGCCGCGCAAGCAGCAGCGCTCATGCGTGAGCGCGGATTTATCGATGTAGAGATACGCAACGACAACTATGGCAGGCCACGTATCGTCGTGGGATACTTTCCGTAATGGAACAAGACGTGCCAATGGCGTTTGAAGGAATCTCCTCGCCTACTGAAGTGTTTGCCCCACTGCTTGCGCAGTTGAACGGCCCAGCGACTATTTCCGTGATTGCCTGGGTACTCTTTGCTATCTGGCTTGTCTATACCGTTATTGCAAGCTATCACCTGCTTCGCTACGGTCACAGCACAACAGTGGCAGTGCCTGCGATTATTACCCATGTGTTTGTATCGATAGTGCTCGCACTCTTTATTGTTAGTGGCCTTGCGTAATCTTCTTCCTATATGTCTACACATCTCTTATATGCAAGGCGCGGGAAGATGAGGAGCGAAGGCGTACTAGCAGTACGACGCAGTGACGAGTCGGGACCCGCAACGCTGCAGATAAGGATGTTAGGCATATAGATTATGGAAGAATTTGAACTCGAACCCGGTGAACACATCATGAAGGAAGTGCGTAAGCACTGGCTGGTGTTTCTTGGCATGCTCTTTCCCTACATCTTCCTTGCCATCCTTCCGCTCTTGCTCCCTGGGGTATTTGCTTGGACTGCCAGCCTCTACCCAGTACTACAAGGGACGGCAAGCGCATTCACACTTGCCACACCATGGGTGCGGATTGTCGTAGGTATTTGGTGGCTCATGCTGTGGATTGGTGCATTCAATGCCTTCACCAGCTATTTCTTAAATGTTTGGGTAATCACCAATCATCGCATCGTGAATATTCGTCAGTACCAGTTTTTCAATCGTAAAGTATCAAGTTTCCTTTTGATGCGTGTGCAAGATGTGACCACTGAGACCTACGGTATCCTTTCAGACCTATTTGGGTATGGCTGTGTGCAGGTTGAAACGGCTGGCGTTGCTTCAGACGCGTTCCGCATGGATGGTGTTGCCGACCCCCAGGGCATGCGCGACCTCATTATGAAGGAGATTGCCCTCCTCCATCACGGAAAGCCAGAAGCATAGTGCATGTGTTTTAGTACCGGGACTGGTCTGGTACACTCCTACTATATGAGCGAAAAGGAACCCCTCACCACCGAGCCGTACAAGGGCGTGCACGACTACTACCCGCAAGACTGGGCGACAGTCTCTGCAGTATTTGATACTGTTCGGGCCGAACTTCGTACCTATGGGTACGAGGAATATCAGGCTTCTCCACTTGAGCGTGCTGAGCTCTATGAGAGCAAGACCTCTGAAGAAATTGTGAGCCAGCAGACCTACACCTTCACGGACCGTGGTGACCGTCGTGTCACCCTGCGCCCCGAAATGACCCCGACGCTTGCACGCATGATAGCCGGACGCCGTCGCGAGATTCCATTCCCTGCTCGCTGGTTCTCTATCGGTAACCGCTTCCGCTATGAACGCCCCCAGAAGGGTCGCTCACGTGAGTTCTACCAAACGGACGTGGATTTGGTTGGACTAGGGGACGCTCGAGCAGAGGGCGAAGTGGTAGTGGTTGCTTCTCAAATCCTACGTGCCTTTGGCGCAACACCTGACGACTTCATCATTCGCGTAAATTCTCGCTCACTCGTAAATCAGGCAGGAGCATCGCTTGGCTTGAGTAGCGAGGAGGTAACGCAGTACCTGGCACTTATTGATCGCAAAGACAAAATGCCTGCGAATGAATTTGAATCTGCTCGCGAAGTATTCCGCAGGAATGGAAGCGACCCGCTCGAGCTTATCCTGGCGCGAACCGATGAAGCAGCGGACGCGGAGTACGCAAAGGTTCTCGGGCTTATTGAGGCATGGAACGAGCGCGGAATCACGAACGTGGTATTTGACCCAACCATCGCACGCGGTTTCCTGTACTACACCGGCCTTATCTTTGAGGTGTTTGATACAAACAAAGAGAACCCGCGCGCGCTCTTGGGTGGTGGCAGGTACGACGGACTCGTCGCACTCTTTGGTGGCGAGCAAATCCCGGCGGTAGGTTTTGCTATTGGTATGGAGACGCTTATTGATTTCCTCACCACGCACGACCTGCTTCCAAGCGCTTCTTCCGCTCCAACCCTCTACATCGGAGTCCCGAGCGAGGGCGACTATGCAAAGGCGCAGGCGTTTGCTGACACACTACGCCGCGAAGGAGTTTCCGTGATTGTACACTCCGGAACCAAGTCGCTTGGCGACCAAATCAAGGACGCGGTACGTCGTGGAGTCTCTTTCTTTGCCGCGTACGGTGAGACAGAAGAAAGCAACGGCACACTCAAGGTAAAGCGTCTTGCAGACGCCAGCGAAGAAGAGCTGGCAACGAGCGCACTTGCCGTCTACTTGTTAGCAAGCAACTAGCGCATGCGAGAGATTACGTTTGACATTGAAACCGCAAACGCGTTTCCTACACTCTCGCGCAACGACCTCTCTCGAATGGAGCTTGCTATCGTTGCTATTCACGACAGCGAGACGGATGAATATTCTTCATACTCAAAGGAAGAACTTCCGAAGCTCTGGCCCATTATTGAAACGGCTGATGTGCTCATTGGATACAACTCGAACTCCTTCGATATTCCGCTTCTAAATAATTACTACCCTGGCGACCTCACCAAGATTCGCTCACTCGACCTGCTCGTTGAGGTGCAGAACACCCTTGGTCGCAGACTTCGCTTGCAGTCACTTGCAGAAGGCACGCTAAAGGTTGGTAAATCTGGCGATGGACTTCAGTCAGTGCGGTGGTGGCAGGAGGGCCTCTATGACAAAGTGCGTGAATACTGTATCCAGGACGTACGCATTACGCGCAGACTCTACGACTACGCACTGGAGCATGGCGCACTTAAATACAAGGACCTGAAAGACAGCAAAACTATCAAGATAGACACTTCAGCGTGGCGCAGTGACCAGGATAAAAACGCGTTTACTCACACCCTGCCGCTCTAGTTGCACCAGGGCCTAAATGGGCGTACCGTGAGCTTCGTAGGTCAGGGTAACTTGGCCAAAACATGGGAGGCGCTCATGCGCATTATTCTGAACTTTGATAGAGGGCACTCGCCCGATGAACAGCTCGCTGCCTGCGACGCTGCTCAGGAATACGGGGGACGGTTCCAGTCCCTGTTCGGCGGCATCGGTCCGAGGGTCTATGCTACTGAGTCCCTGCGTCCGAAGGACGATAGGAATTCACTCGTTTGCGGAATCACGGAATCGGTGAACCCGAATTCTCCGCAGATGGAGCGCAAATACCTCCAAGCGCGCCACGAGTTCCAAATCGGGCTCGTTGCGGCGCTCAAGGAAGTGGTGCACGTTTCCTGCGTCCGCATCGAGGACGAGCGGGGCTTCGTTGCACACAGTCAACCTGCACCGACTGCAAAGGCAGCCGCCTAGGACCACCTCAAACTACGCGCGGTCTCCGTCCTGTACGGAGACCGCGCAGTCTTTTTATTTGCACGCATATT
>CAZUBJ010000033.1:0-4892 GCA_964618705.1 uncultured Candidatus Saccharibacteria bacterium | reverse complement strand
GCTAGGTTATCGCGCTCGAGACGCGTCGATAAACAAAGGATATTTCGGAGGCTCGAATTCGAGTCCTAGACAGGTGCTGATTGGTCAAAGCTAGAACTACTTTAAATAAGGGGTGGATTTCGGTTCCCGGCGATGCAGTAGTCGCGAGTCTCTTCGGGAGGTAACCGGCTTACCTGGAAACGTTAACGAGAACTTCTCATCAGAAGAGGAAATCAAACAATGATTTAAGAAAGCTTATAATCGATACCCATAAGCCCGAGTTGCTAGGACGTTGTTCGGAAGGAACTCCGGTGTTCTCTAAGGCTGACCCTACTGATGCAGCAAGTCTTAGATTCGCAGGCTTTAATAATACTTCTTCTACTTCTGTAATAATGGGTTCCGGAACTACTTCGGCAATTATTGGTAGTTCGATTGGCTCAGAGACGGTCACAAGAGGTGTCGTAGTTGCTGACAGCAGTGCGTCGACGGTCGTTGTTGCAAGAGAATAGTTAATAGGAGGGGTCTCTGTAACCTGTGGCTTTGGATAACGAACGAGCAAGGAATCCCACGTCTTGCCCGTAAGAGCTGGTAGGGCGTATGCGGTCGCCCAGATCCTCGTATCCCCGCCCGCCCCTTCTTCAAATCCTCCGTCAGAAGACTGAAGCTCACGGAGACAGGAAAGCGGTGTCGCGTCACCCGTCATGGTCCATGCATCCGGAGACTCATCAAGTGCCTCAATCGCCATAATGCTCCAGCTTGTCGCGAAGCTATTGCCGAAACATCCATCTGGTTGCTGGCGGGATACGAGGTACCCTCGGGCTTTTGCAAGTGCGGACTCGACGTTAGGAAGCGAAGAGATAGGCACAAGTGCTTGTATCGAGGCAGCAGTAAGATCGACCCCTCCCCACGAGCCGTCGCTTTTTTGGACGGCGATAAGCGATGAAGCAACACTCCTAATCACTATGTCAGACTCATCGTATCCGCCAGCTCGAAGCGCAATAAGTCCGAAGATGTCGTCATTCCAAAGAGACGGATCTCCGATCTGTGTGCCATCGAACCGATTCAGAATCTCGCTGACTTCCTGAGCAGGATTAATCCTGAACGCGGAGAGTGTCATGGCCCGTCGCTCGAAGTCAGTGGCCGTTTCGAGAGAGCCTGGTCCGCCAACGAGATATTCCTTCAAGGCCTTCATGGGCACGTTCGCGCTCTTGAATGCGAGTGCGGTCCAGTCAGACAAGAGTGGAGTTCCGAACGACCCATCTGGCTGCTGGTACTCAAGAAGGAAGCTAATTGCAGCAGCAACTGCATCGGGTGGCCTTGGGACCGGGTCAGGATTTGTGCTGCCGCCTGTGTCGGATTCTGATGCTTCAGTGATATGCACGGTCAGGGGAGTTGCATCAAGGTAGCCTTCCTTGCGTGCGTGAATTTCTATTGAGTCGGAGGCGGGAAGAGTATAAGGCAACGTGCCGTCTCCTGCAGTTTCATAGAGAGTGTCATGTATGACTACCGTACTGCTTGCTGCAGGTTCCCACACAGGATTATAGGCACTATCAAAACCAAACTGCTCGACCGTAACGATGATTTCGGCCCCCACCTTTTCTGAGTCAGAGCTGGACCGAACTCGCAACGGGAAGCGCTCCATACTGACAACTAAGGACTCGCCTGCATGCAACGTATGCGCATTGAGAGAGGTCATGCCGTAGGAAAGATCGGAGAACCAATTCCAATATGCGTTGCCCTCGTAGTCGTTCCCGACCCCATCAATTGAATCGATGAAAGCGTCACTTCCATACCACGTCCATGCTGTTGGGACGCCAGACTGTTCAAGTGCGCAGTATCCGTTCACGGTAGGCTCTGTGTCGGAGTGGGGTGCGCAAGCAGTCACCCTAAGTGAATCAGCAAAGAGAATGCGGTCTCGGGTCGCGATTGTGAGTGCAATATCTACTGAAGGCAACACAACCGGAGCAGGCTCGGTCGATGTTGCGATGCTGTCGGTCGTACCGGCTGTCGTCGGCTCAGGTGCGGGTTCAGGAATCTCAATGGCAAGAGTCGTTGTGGCGAGAACTTCCGGCGTCGTCGAGGCCGTCTCGTCAGCACGGGCGCTTTGTGGACTTGCGAGTGCAAGAATCAGAAATAGGGCTAGAAGAAGGTACTTATTCATAGCGCCATTCGATTCGATCGCCAGGTACCACTTGTGCGTGAGACATACCAACGGAAGCGGAGGATCCGTTTATGTAGAGCATCCAATAGAAGCCATCCTGGTTCTTAAGACCATCAATAGATTCCAAGAATGATCCGAGGGTCGGATACGCTCTACTCGTATACGTAAGCGATCCGCTCGAATGCCTCTCCTGCATTAGGGACTCAACTGAACCAGCCGTCTCCGCAATAAGGGCATGTGTACGAGCAGGTGTCGCTGGCGCAGTCTCCTCATCTACTGCTCTCTGATGCTGCGACGTTTCACCAAAGGATTCCTTCGATACATTTTGCGGCATCGGCAACTCGACCGCTCGGTCGTAAGAAGACGAGAGAGCGAGTGCAACGGATACGACAGCGAGTATGCCTGCAACGATGATTATCCATTTACGATACATACAACGAGGTTTTAGGTGTTGGGCTCGGGCTAAAGACGAATGCAAGCACGGTAATTATGGCTGGTGTGTAGATGAAGTCAGCAAGGAGCATGTTCTTCAGGAACGGAAGACCAAGCGTGTAGGACAACAAGAGTCCGCTTATGTCCTTTGCGTACCATGGTGTGAAATACCATACTGCGGCGTTCGTGATGAGGAAGAACAGGAGCGAAGAGCCCGCAAGCATGAGCACTCGTCCACCGACATGCTTCGTGCGTGCGCACCACATCCCGAGTCCCGCGATCGCGAGGAATGATCCGTATACGGATGCCATCACCGGTAGCTCGTAGCTCCCGAGCGTCATGTCTGACCACAATAGAAGCAGTACGGCGAGTGCGATGGTGAAGCGGGGCTGGAGATATAGGGCACTGGCAAACAGGACAGCGGTCAGCGCGGTAGCCGATGGCGGATGCGGCAGGAATCGAGAACCGATGCCTATTGCAAGGAGTGCGAGCAAGAGGACGGTCTGGGTAGTGAGCGACAGGGAAGGATTCTTCATAGCGTCTTAAGGCGTGGGCGTTGCTAATACGTCGATCTCGCAGGTACCCGATACGCAGGCGAGCTCCTTCGCGCCAGTGGTCGTGTCGCTCGTCTCGTACTGGACGAGGCGGGCAAAGTCGATGTCAGGGAATACAGACGCGAGTTCGAGGTACCGTTCCTTAGTAATTTCCTCATAAGGAGCGAGCTGGTACACATGTTCGCTCTTCGGAAGGAATGAGAGACCGCCAACAATATCCCAGTGCGCGTATACCCAATTGCCGACCGCGAGCCACTCGTCGTCAGCGATCGTTACCGTAACCGACGGATTGTGCTCGCAATAGTTCTCTTTCACCATCTTCCAGTATTCGAGCTGATCAAGTGCGGTGTGATCGCCCTTCACGGCCGCATCTTCCGGAGCCTTAATAGGGAACTCAAGCACCCAGGTCGTCGCGGTGTCTTTTGTCTGCCCGACCTCAGGCACGCAGGGAACCCCTGCATCTTCAAGAAGCCGCTTGAGCGGATTATGTCCTTCTATCCGGACACGACGCAGATAATATTTTGCATGTCGCGGATGCATGCCTGATGCGCAGTCGAAGAGCTGTGAGCCGTTTCCTGAAGGCTTCACGGCAGTTATCGCCGCTGATGGATTGATACCAAACCGCTTCGCATAGATGCGATTGGTTTCGAGCGCGACTTCCTTAAGGGCGCTCTGAACTGCAGGATCACGTACTGCGAGGTTATCCCACTGGCCAGTCATAGAGACACCGAGCAACGCTTCTTCCTCGCAGTTCTTCTTCCACTCGGGCGAGAGGTAAGGGAAGTCGGTAAGCGATGCCTGGTAGGTTCCAAGTATCGCCGCGATGCGCACCTTCTCCGTGAGGGTCTCGAGCGTATCCTCTGGGCGTACAACGACTTCACTCAGATTGCAGAACTGTTTAGACTTCAGAATTATCTCCCCACAGGGGTTCGTACCACTCCGCGCTGCGTCCTTCTCGAATAAAGGCCATCGGCGCTCCGGTAACTGGCCTTTGAGGCTCCCGCGATTAAAGATGCCGCGCTCTCCAGATCCGCTCCGTGCGAGGTTCAGCCACTCCTCCATGAACGCGATGGCGCTCGGCTTCTCGTTATAGACGGCGGAATTATTCGCCATGGCACGTTGTGGCTGAGTCACGTAGAACTGGCCGTTCTTTGCCTCTCGCATCTCCATGTCGTCGAGATCGGAGAGAGAAATGAGAGCACTCCGTCGTACGCCGCCCGCAACGACGATCTCGCCTATCTTGCAAACAAGGTCATGTACGTCGAGCGTCGAAAGATGCCGTCCTTGACGCTCGAGCATGCGCTCACGCGCGAAGTCGAGCAGGCTCCTGAGCGGCTCAGGGCCCGATGCTCTCCCACCCATAGTACGCAGTCTCGCACCACGCGGACGGATATATTCGTAATTGAAAGAAACGTCTTTTCCAGAAGACCAGGCTGTGAGCCCATAGGCAAGCGCATCCGCCCAACCTTCTTTGCAATCTTCTATTATATATTCGGCAAGCATTTCGCCGGTCTGGGGCTCGATACGAGGAAGTGCTTCAACGGTTTGGCGTTCAACCGAGAAGCCGACGCCGGTGCCGCACATGGATACGTACATGATTTCTGCAAGGTCCTGCCAAGAGGCTGGTGCGACGAACGAGCAGTTGTACACACAGACGTTCGATGCCCGTGCAGGTGCTCCTGAGCTCCACAAGAGACGCATCGAGCCCATCGCCTTCATCGCTAGCATGTTCTCGCGCACTTCTGCATACTCGCTCTCCGAAAGCT
>CAZUBJ010000032.1:0-4927 GCA_964618705.1 uncultured Candidatus Saccharibacteria bacterium | reverse complement strand
TCTCAACCCATCTCATCCGCACTTAATTCTCTCGCTTCAACTTACTAAACTTCACCATGGACCAACTCTTCAGCGCATTTGGGATAGACGGCAAGCTGCTCATCGCGCAGCTCATCAACTTCGGCGTACTCTTCGTAGGTCTTACCTACCTGTTGTACAAGCCAGTGATGAAGACGCTCGACGAGCGCCGTGAAAAGGTCGCCCAGGGCGTGCTAGATGCGCAGGCTGCAAGCGAGAAGCTCGCAACTGCGGACGAGGAGGCCTCAATCAAGGTGAAGGGAGCAGAGACTGAGGCAGAGGGCATTGTTGCCTCTGCACGCGACCTCGCTGGTACTGAAAAGGCCCGCATCGTGAAGGAAGCAGAAGCTCGCGCGCAGGCGCTCGAGGCAGACGCCACGGCACGTGCAAAGGAGACCGCTGCAAAGGCGCTTCGCGAGAGTGAGCAAGAGATTGCTCGCCTTGCAGTACTTGCTGCAGAGAAAGTGCTCCGCGAGAAAGCATAAGTATGGAGAAAGAGTACGCACAAGCACTCAATACCATGTCCCGCCAAAGTGGCCGGGATCAGGCTGCGCTTGCTGACGGACTCATAGCGCACCTGCGCAAGACAGGACGCAGCAAAATGCTTCCGGGCATTCTGCGCGAGCTTACGCTCACCAAGGAGCGCGAGCAAAAGCTTGCACCTGTGCTTGAAGTAGCAACAGAGCATGAGACATCCGCCGCCAAGGCATTTCTTGCCAAGGAAGGAGTGGAAGTTGAAACAGTACACGTGAACCCGAGCCTTATTCGCGGCTGGCGTGCACGCGCAAACGGTCTCCTGTGGGACCATTCAGCAAAGCGCGCGCTAACCGACATTTATAAAAAGATTACAAACTAGTATGGAGAGCATCATCAAGCGCATTGAGAGTGAGAGTGCTTCGTTTGCACCAGTTGGTGGCAGCGAGGAGACCGGCATCGTACGGTCTACCGGAGACGGTATCGCCGAGATCGATGGCCTTACGAACGCCATCATGACGGAAATGGTCATCTTTGATGGTACGCATGACCGTACCCTCGAGGATGCTCTAAAGGATCCAAACCCCGTCTACGGACTCGTGTTGAACCTCGAAGAGGACTGTGTGCGCACGGTAGTGCTTGGTGACTCCTCCAAGGTGTACGAGGGTATGCTCGTTCGTCGTGTTGGTCGCTTGCTCTCCATCCCTGTCGGCGACGGCATGGTTGGTCGCGTAGTGAACCCGCTTGGTGAGCCAGTTGATGGCAAGGGTCCTATCGCCGGCAAGAGCGAGTTCCGCCCGATTGAGCGCATCGCATACGGTGTGATGGACCGCTCTCCAGTTAATGTGCCGCTGCACACCGGTATCAAGGCGATTGACTCCATGATTCCAATTGGTCGCGGTCAGCGCGAGCTCATCATTGGTGATCGCGGAACGGGAAAGACCGTGGTTGCAATCGACACTATTTTGAACCAGAAGTCAGAGCCGAAGGAGACGCGTCCTATTTGTATCTACGTGGCTATTGGTCAGAAGGAAAGTAAGACAGCAAAGCTCGTAGCAGAGCTCACCGAGAAGGGTGCAATGGAATACTCCATCGTGGTCACTGCTCCAGCCTCATCTCCTGCAGCGTTCCAGTTCCTCGCCCCATTTGCTGGTGCATCTATTGGTGAGCACTTCATGGAGCAGGGTAAGGACGCACTCGTGGTGTACGACGACCTCTCAAAGCAGGCTGTCGCATACCGCCAGATGTCACTCCTCCTTCGCCGCCCACCAGGACGCGAGGCGTACCCAGGAGACGTGTTCTACCTACACTCTCGTTTGCTTGAGCGTGCTGCAAAGCTCTCAAAGGAGAAGGGTGGTGGCTCACTCACTGCGCTTCCAATTATTGAAACGCAGGACAACGACGTGTCTGCCTACATCCCTACCAACGTGATTTCCATCACCGACGGTCAGATTTTCCTCGAGTCGAACCTCTTCAACCAGGGACAGCGCCCAGCTATTAACGTGGGAATCTCCGTATCTCGCGTGGGCTCTGCGGCACAGACCAAGGCGATGAAGAAGGTGGCGGGAAAGATTAAGCTTGAGCTTGCTCAGTTCCGCGAGCTTGAAGCATTCATGCAGTTCTCTTCTGATCTTGATGAGAACACCAAGAAGCAGATTGATTCTGGTCGTCGCATGACCGAAGTGCTAAAGCAAGGAAACGGCGTACCGATTGCATTTGAGATGGAGTCCGCCATCATCTTTGCAGCGGTAAACGGATACTTCGACACCTTTGCGCCAGAGTTAACTTCTGAAGCAGAGCAGAAGCTTCAGGACTTCCTCTCACGCGAGGCTGTGGGTGTGCTCGCAGCAATCCGCACCACCAAGGAAATTGCTGAGTCTACTGAGAAGGACCTTCGTGCAGCACTGCAGAACTTCGTATCTCGCTCTGCCACATAATTACAAGGTTGAACCTTGTAGAGAAACAGACGGTATCTACAACACCTCACAGCATGGCACTTAAAGACATCAAAAACAAAATAAAGGCTACCGAGCGCATGAACAAAGTGACACGCGCTATGGAGGCTGTGTCCGCGGTAAAGATGCGTAAGACACAGGCGACGGCACTCAGTGGTCGCTCGTACGCGCGCGCCGCTATCTCTATCCTTGCGCGCCTTTCTGGCACCGAGCATGTTGCAAAGCACCCGCTTTCTGAGCAGCGCGAGTACAAGCGCGTTGCGCTCGTCGTGATGACCAGCGATAAGGGACTTGCAGGTGCGCTTAATTCAAGCGTGTTGAAGCGTGCAGTGGAGTCAGTAAAAGAGTTCTCTAAGGAGCAGGTGAGTGTGTACGCGTACGGAAAGAAGGCAGACGATTTCTTCACCAGTCGTGGCTACACGGTTGCAGCGCGCTACGAGAACAAGAGCGACTCTATCGAGATTGAAACCATGGAAGAGCTTGCAGCCACATTGTCTCGCGCATTTGTTGCGCACGACTACGACAAGGTCACGGTGGTATACAGCAACTTCAAATCTACCTTTGAACAGGTTGCTACCGAGCGTCGCCTGCTTCCTCTTTCTATGGGGGCGCTTACTGAAATTGTGGACGGCATCATTCCCGTGAAGGGCAAGTGGAGCGAAGTGAAGGAGGTGGCAGCACCTGCCACCTACTCGGTGGAGCCATCAGGCGAGGAGGTGTTGTCTGCACTTATTCCTCGCCTGGTTGCCGTTGCGCTCTATCACATGCTGCTTGAATCAAAGGCGAGCGAGCACTCGGCTCGCATGGTTGCAATGAAGAACGCATCCGACAAATCAAAAGACGTGGTCCGTGACCTCACCCGCACCTATAACAAGGTTCGCCAGGCGGCGATTACGCGTGAGGTGTCGGAGATTATTAGTGGGTCGCTCGCGACCTAGCACGAATACTTATGAAGAAAACGATTGCGTATGCTCTCCTGCAACTAGCGTTTGATCTCGCGTGTGTTGCTGTCGCATATGGGGTGTACTACGTACTCACGGTGAATCTGCAGGTTTCCACGATGGTGGCGTTTGCAGTAGCCGTTCCGCTTGGGATCGTGCTATGGCTTGCGGGGTTCTTCTTTATAAGCTTTATTAGTAGCAAATAGGTATGAACACAGGAACAATTACAGAAGTTATCGGGCCAGTCGTAGATGTGCATTTTCCAGAGAATCGCCCTGCGATTCAGGATGCACTCGTCATTGAAAAGAATGACGTGCATGGTCGCATTGTGCTTGAGGTGGCGAGCCACCTCGGCATGGACCGCGTGCGCTGCATCGCGATGAGCGACACGGCGGGACTTTCCCGTTCTGAGACAGTGACGGCTACGGGCGCTCCGATTTCTGTTCCTGTGGGTACCGCTGCACTCGGCCGCCTCTTCAACGTGCTTGGAGAGACTGTGGACGGCAAGGAAGCGATTCCCGCGTCTTCGCCGCACCTGCCTATCCATCGCATGCCGCCATCGTTTGATGAGCAGACAACCAAGGCAGAGATTTTTGAAACCGGTATTAAGGCGATTGACCTTATGACGCCGTTCCTCAAGGGAGGAAAGGTGGGACTCTTCGGTGGAGCTGGTGTGGGTAAGACCGTGACCATTCAGGAGCTCATCCGTAACGTTGCGCAGGAGCACGGAGGTTATTCCGTATTTGCGGGAGTGGGAGAGCGTGTGCGTGAAGGAAACGATCTCTATCACGAAATGGAGGAGTCGGGTGTGCTCGACAAGACCGCGCTTGTGTTCGGTCAGATGAACGAGGTGCCAGGAGCACGTGCTCGTGTGGCGCTCACGGGACTCACACAGGCGGAGTACTTCCGCGATGAAGGAGGAAAGGACGTGCTCTTCTTCATGGACAACGTGTTCCGCTTCATTCAGGCAGGTTCCGAGGTGTCTTCACTTCTTGGTCGCGTGCCGTCTGCGGTGGGATACCAGCCAACACTTGCTGAGGAAATGGGTAAGCTGCAGGAGCGCATTACTTCTACCAAGAAGGGTTCCATCACTTCTATCCAGGCGGTGTACGTGCCAGCGGACGACCTTACCGACCCGGCTCCTGCTACCACCTTTGCTCACCTCGACGGTACCGTGGTGCTTTCTCGCCAGCTCGCGTCTCTTGGTATCTACCCTGCTATTGACCCGCTCGCATCCGCTTCAACTGCGCTCACTCCTGAGATTGTAGGAAAGGAGCACTACGAAGTAGCAAACAAGGTAAAGCAGGTGCTTCAGCGCTACAAGGACCTCCAGGACATCATCGCGATTCTCGGTATCGAGGAGCTTTCTGATGAGGACCGCCTCACTGTTAGCCGTGCCCGAAAGCTTGAGCGCTTCCTCTCACAGCCGTTCTTCGTGGGAGAAATCTTCACCGGAAACCCAGGACAGTACGTGTCTCGCGAGGAGACCGTGCGTGGCTTCAAGGAAATCGTGGAAGGAAAGCACGACGATAAGCCTGA
>CAZUBJ010000031.1:0-4954 GCA_964618705.1 uncultured Candidatus Saccharibacteria bacterium | reverse complement strand
CGTGTCCTGATTGATTTTTTCAATCTGGTAAATCTTGTCTACCTCTACACCCATCTCAATAGCAACCTCCTCTGGCTGTGGGTCGCGGCCAAGTGCCTGCGCGAGGCGGCGAGACACCTGCTTGTACTTGGCGATGGTCTCCACCATGTGCACCGGAATACGAATGGTGCGGGACTGGTCGGCAAGTGCACGGGTGATGGCCTGGCGAATCCACCAAGTAGCGTAGGTAGAGAATTTGTATCCCTTCTTCCAGTCGAACTTGTCTACGGCCTTGAAGAGACCGAGGTTTCCTTCCTGAATAAGGTCGAGGAGGGTCAAGTCTGGAGAGCGTCCTACATACTTCTTGGCAATAGATACCACGAGGCGGAGGTTAGAGCGCGCAAGGATGTTGCGTGCTTCGTCGTCGCCTGCGTCGATGCGCTGCGCGAGCTCGCGCTCCTCAGAGGCGGTCAGGAGTGGGTACTGACCAATCTCGCGGAGGTAAATCTGGATAGAGTCGTAGCCCGAAGAATCGCGACCCTTGATGTTGCGGGTAGCGAGGTATTCGTCTGCGTTGTCCTCGAGCATACCGCCCTCAAGAATATCGATACCAGAGACCGCGAAGCGCTCGTAGAGCTCCTCCAGGAAAGACACGTCGTCCTCGATGTGCGGGAACTCGCGGAGGATTTCAGAGTAGGTGATGTACCCGCGCTCCTTACCCTTCTTGATAAGGTGTTCGGCCTTGGTCTCGTTCTGCTGTGCTGCCTTTGCCTTTGCTCCGGTCAACGCAACCTTTACCACCTTCTTCATTCCTTCCTTCTTTCCGGCAGTCTTCTTTGCTGCAACCTTTTTGGGTGCAGCTTTTTTGACCACCTTCTTAGGAGCAGTCTTCTTTACTACTTTTTTAGGTGCTGCCTTCTTAACAGGCTTTGCCACTTTCTTTGGTGCAGGCTTTGCCCCTTTGCCGGAGGCATTGGAAATACCCTTGGGGTGCTTTGGTGCGGCCTTCTTAGCTACTTTCTTTGGTGCAGCTTTTTTGACCGCCTTTTTCACTGGTTTCGCCCCTTTGCCGGAGGCATTGGAAGTACTCTTGGGGTGCTTTGTTGGCATAGGAAAAGGAGTTAGGGTCGCACGTTGGTAAATTTACGAAATGCTAGCAAGTCTTCGAGCTATTCATTTCGTTATGTTTCTTAACTGTATGTGGTGTTATGTAACCTAGGAAAGTGCCGACAGTCTTCGGGCTAGAGTGCGACTTTCGTCTGCGAGGGCGCGTGCATTCATTTCGTCGCCAGAGGCTTCCGCGAGGCGGAGCTCCTTGGACACGTGTGCAAGGCGTTCCGCTAAGGTCGCCTTCTCAAGAGCTCGTATTAGATCGTCAGCTGCGTGCTCGTCCGGATTCTCGCCATAAGCGATACCTGCCTCAAAGACTTCATGCTCGGGCAGTTGGTCGTCCGGAAACGGTGAGCCGATAATACGAGAATACTCGGTTTCTAGCCTTTCGGCAAGCGTTGTCCCAGGATAGCTTTCGGCAATTGCTCGGACTAAAATTGCGTGCCGGTTCCCCACACTTACGGGCGCGGTGGGCACATTCTGTAGCCGACCTGGCTCTGCCTTTCTTACACCGTCCCCCGACACTCCGCTGTCTTGCTCCATGTTTCTTCGGGTGCGCTCAAGCCCGTCGCGCACAGCGTCCGGCGTGGACTGCAGTGCTCTGGCAACGATGCCGACAAAGTGCTCGCGCTCCATGGCGCTCTCCATGCTGGCAATAAGCGGAAGCACGGCGCGCTCACTCGCGACAATGAGGCGAAGTGAATCAGGATAGTTTTCCGCAAGTACGAGCAAGAAAAATTCTACGATGCTATGCGCGTCTGCGATGCGCTTGGTCAAATCCTTTGGATCCTCAAGAGCCAAGTCTGCCGGGTCTTTCCCGGCGGGCATACGTACGGCCTTTACGCGCATACCAGCCTTGAGTGCAGTGATGGCGTTCTTCTGGCTGGCCGCGAGTCCTGCACGGTCACTATCCAGCGCCAACATCAAATTGTCAGCGTAGCGCTTAATAAGTGCGAGGTGCTGGGGCGTGAGCGCGGTGCCAGAGAGCGCGATGGCGTTGGTAAATCCAATCTGATGCAGCATGAGCAAGTCCATCTGCCCTTCCACCATAAGCGCAAACCCACGCACACGGATGGCATCCTTGGCGCGGTCCATTCCAAAGAGAATTTCTGACTTTTTATACAAATCGGTCTCTGGGCTGTTTAGATATTTTGCCTGGTCGTTTGGATCAAGTGCTCGGCCCGTGAACGCAACGGTGCGCCCTGCAGAGTCGCGAATCGGGAACATGAGTCGATTACGGAATCGATCGTAGTAAGTACCCTTTTTCTCGTCGGCCTCCTTCACAAGCCCCGCCGCCACCAACTCCGCTTGGGTGAATCCGTCCGCCATCAGTTTTTCTAGGAGCCCGCGCCAGCCGTCGGGTGCGTAGCCCAAGCCCCAGTTCTTAATAGTCTCTGCTGAGAGTCCGCGGCCAAGCGCGTATGCGTACGCACTTCCTGGAACATCCTTCCCGTCCATAAGTAGCCCAGTATAGAAACTCTCGGCCCGCGCCATTGCCTCGTACAGCCGGTCCTTTTTTCCCTTGTCTGCACCACTCGTCCCGCGCTCGTACACAATCTCCACCCCCGCCTTTTCTGCGAGAATTTTGAGCGCACCCTTAAAGTCCACCCCCTCCATCTTTTCTATGAAGGTAAACATGTCGCCGCCCTGCCCGGATGAGAAACAGTAGTAGCTGCCGCGCTCGGGATTTACATAAAAGGATGGAGTCTTTTCCTTGTTGAATGGAGAGAGGCCACGATGGTGCTTGCCTGCGCGCGTCAGTTTTACGTAGCTACCCACCACATCGAGTATGGTGAGCTTCTGCTTTATCTGCTCCACGGTGTCTACGGCCATTACCTATATACTACCGCTTCTCTACTTTGAGCGCTCGTACCAAATGCTGTACTTTTTTAGTTTTCGTTATATATTGCTTACTAGGTACATTTCGCTAGGGGAGGCTGCGGATGCAGGACTCGGAGAAGGCCCGATACTTTCGGGACAGATTCTATCGATACATGATCGCAACTGGCCTGATGATGCTCGACATGTTCATCATCGTCGCGGTGCTGAACAATTCGAACAAGCTGTCGGACGAAGTCCTACAGGTTGTTGTACGACCCGCACTCGGCATCTTGCAGGTCTGCATGGTTCTCGCCCACGTGACCTTCGTTCTGGTCCACTACTATCTAGTCCGACTGTTGTGGGAGAGGCACAAGTCAAGGCGCTAACGCGCCAACATACCGCCTATGGAGACCGTCCGGTCCTCTCTGGGCGGTTCTTCATATACAAAAGCACAAACACCCGACTCGTAAGTCTGGTGGTTGTGTGAGTCTATCAAAGACTGGAATTCTATGATGCTACGCATGGGTGCCTGCTAGCCGTCTTTTATATCTAGACTGTATTCCTAGCGCGAAGCACACTGTAACTCTATAGACTGGCGGTTCGTGGCCCCTGCAGGGAGCGCTGCGCACACGACCGTCATACTTATTAAGACGCCCCACTTACCCTTTTCTTACACGTTCTGTGTCATGCCAATATTTGACATAAATCATCTGTAGGGTATAGTGTAAAGAGGACAGCAAGGGAGAAAAGTATGTCCGCATTTCAGAATGCTTCGGCCTGCACCGACGCGAATGTCGCTCTCGCTCAGGCCATCGAATACGAGGAAGTCCGCACGACTCTGCTCGAAGAAGACAATTTCAAGGGCGCGGCCCACGCCGAGCGTCGGCGCGACGAATTCTTCAATCGGGCCTGCGAGCTCGAACTCGCCGGCGCCTGACACCAACCGCCCAAGGAGACCGCCCTGGTCCTCCTGGGCGGTTCTTCTTTTATACTTATCCGAATTATTTTCTGTACTTGACAAATACACTGTATAGCGTATACTATACAAGTACGATTGCTTGCCAGAGCTTAGCATCGCCATCCCACTGGCACACCGGGGATTAGGCAGGGAGCATACGAGTGAGGGCGCAAAGCGCTGTAAGCTCGTGTTGAAGTCCACATGTTCGTTTACCAAAAAGAAATGTGTAAGGCCACCAAGGGTCGCCGCGAGTACACCGTCAACTTGTTGACGGTGCGGACACCGGGAATGAAGATTCCTGGCGGGTCCCTCCTTGTGGGGGAAATTCTGGAAGATGGCGAGATTCGCATTCTCCCCCAGAACTCATCGGCGCTTAGCTGGCACAAAGACAGCACGTACTGTGTTCGTCAGCTCCTCCGGGAGCTGGAGAATCCGGAACTTGATGAAGCTCCCGAGGAGACCCGAATGTTCGCCTACTTCATAAGTGGCGGATGGTGGCTCGACGTCATCGCGCACAGCGCTGACGAAGTGCCGGACCTTCTCCGGTCCCGGAACTTCCACATCAAGACTTTCTGAGACGAGACGGGTCGCATCAAGAGATGCGACCCGAACTATTTATATACAAACAAAACACCGCGCCATTCGCGCGGTGTTTTGTTTGTATTTCTCCTACGCAAACCGAAGAAAATCATTCATATGCGAGGCGCGGGAAGATGAGAAGCGGAGGCGTACTAGCAGTACGACGCAGCGACGAATCGGGACCCGCAACAAAGCAGATGAAGATTTTATGCGGTTTGCTACTGAACTGAGCTTTGGAGAGTTTCAGCCTCCTCAGCCAACCGCTCCGCATCAAGCACACGCTGTGCTGCTGCGCGGCGCTCCTGCATGGCGTCAATTGCAGCGAACTTCTTGCTGCCACCGAAACCAGTTCCGGCAGGAATCAAGCGTCCAAGGATAACGTTCTCCTTGAGACCACGAAGCGTATCGACTGAGCCCTTAAGAGCTGCGTTGATAAGAATCTTCGTTGTCTGCTCGAAGGACGCAGCAGAAAGGAATGAACGACGTGAGAGTGCAGACTCCTTGATT
>CAZUBJ010000030.1:3527-5107 GCA_964618705.1 uncultured Candidatus Saccharibacteria bacterium | reverse complement strand
GGTCTTCAACACGTATTCACGAGTATACGCGGGCACTCCTGGCGTGTCAAATGCATTCAGAAATATAAGATATTCATGGTCGCCAAGGGTTGGCTCCCTGAATATCTAATGAAGGCGCCCCTCTCGAGGCGCCTTCACTGCTAACAGAAATATGGGAAATTACCCGCTTATTTCCTTACTCATCTTCTCAATAGCCTTTGCTGCTGCCTGCTGTCCGCCGAGGCCAAATGCCAAGCCGAATGCAAGTGCTAGCGCTACCACTACCCCCGTAAAGAGTGTCTGTACGAGAGGAGAGATACCGAGACGATCAAGCGCCGCGAGGATTGCGAAAATCCAGATAGACCAGCGAGCACTAGCGCCAAGGAAGTTAGCTGCATGCATGTTTGCAGCCTTTGCAGCCCCTGCTACCACACGCTGTGCTGCCTCAGCGATAACCGCAGCAACTAGAAGGATAAGCACCGCCACAATGACCTGTGGGAGGTAGCCCAATACTACGGTGCGAAGGAACACCGTCACATCAGTGAGACGCAACACATCAAGAGATGCGAGGAGGAACACAATGATGAAGAACCACTTAACAAGTGAGCCAAGGAACGCGCCTGAATTCAGCTTGAATCCTGCACGATCAAGCACACGCTCAACGCCAGCAGCACGAAGTGCCTGGTCTACACGGAGTGAACCGATTACCTGTGCAACAAGTCGTCCGAGGCCTGCTCCAACGAGCCAGCCAATGACAAAGATGATGACGGCGACTACTAAGTTAGGGATGAACTGTACGAGGCCCCAGAAAAGATTCTGGAATAAAATCGTCAGCACATCTGCCCACGTGGTGAAAAACATAGGGATGGTGATTACTCTTTTTTAGGGCTACCTGGTTGTGCGGGGCACGAACCAGCCTGCTTACCCATAAGTGTAGCAAGGGGTACTCCCCTGCAATGTCCCTCTGTGTATATCGTTCCACTCACTTACCAAATCTCAACCCTCTAGTTCAGAAACATAAGGGGGATATAGTCGCTTCGCTTCTTATCCCCCTAAATTCTTACGGGTTAGATTTGGTAAGTTCGCTCCATTCTAGTAAGAGCGAGCTGTTCTGGTGAAGACACATAAGAAGCACGTAATCGCTTCGCTCTTTGTGCTTCTAAATTTAACCGTTAAGTTTAGAGATAAAAGGAGTGGAGCGACTATTTATCTCTTATGTTTCCTAACCGACAGGGTTGAAATCAGAATTGCGAGCGACTATTTATTAGTTACACCAAGACGGTCCAGGATGGCGCGGTGCGGGTAGTCAAACAGGTCACGCAACAAGCGGTCATACACACCCTGACGGTATCTAAACTCCTCAGTAGTAAACGACGCGTAGCGCAGCTCACGTCCAAGCTCTGCTTCAAGCGCACGCACGGCGGTTGCCAGGTGTCGTTCCTCCAATTTGTCTCCTACGACAAGCAAATCAATCTTTGATTCAATCGCTCCGGTGAAAAGTCCTGAGAGCGCAACCAGTCGCAAACTCCCTGCCTTCTTTAGTGTTGCAATAGTATCGGTATCGCTAATATCAGTTGTTGCGCGCACAAACGTTGCGAGTG
>CAZUBJ010000030.1:0-3517 GCA_964618705.1 uncultured Candidatus Saccharibacteria bacterium | reverse complement strand
ACGCTTATTCGCTATATAGCCAGACCCTCCCTTCCCTGTTTTCTTCTTTACCACCCCAGCAGCAACCAGTACTGACATTTCTTTTTTGGTAGCGTCCTTGTTGGTGCGTGCGCGGAACGCAGCGTCCGCTAATGAAAAGGCAGTATCGTCGTTAAAAATAAAGAGGCGCAGGAGCTTTAGACGAGCTGGGGAACCAAACAGTTTAGAGAGCAGATCCATATGAATAGTCTTATTCTACCTACCCCACCCACCCGCGCAACACTTGACGACATACAGAAAAAGTCCGCATTTCTGCGGACTTTTTCCTCCCTCCTTTGTATTTTCAGCAGGAGCGAGCTGTTCTGATTTAACCCGTAAGAATTTAGAGGGTTGAAATCAGAATTGCGAGCGGATTACTTAAGAGTAACCTTAGCGCCTGCCTCCTCAAGCTTCTTCTTAAGCTCGTTAGCGTCGTCCTTGCTGAGACCCTCCTTCACCATAGAAGGAGCACCGTCAACGAGGTCCTTTGCTTCCTTAAGACCAAGTGCAAGCACCTCCTTTACCACTTTGATAACAGAGATCTTGTTTGCACCAGCGTCAGTAAGCTCCACGTCCATCGTGCTCTTCTCCTCCTCGCCAGCTCCAGCTCCTGCTCCAGCAGGGCCTGCAACAGCGACAGCAGCAGCTGACACGCCGAACTTCTTCTCAAATACCTTCACGAGCTCAGAAAGCTCAAGAACGGTCATCTTCTCAATTTCAGCTACGATAGCAGCGAACTTTGCAGGCACCTCAAATGCCTCCTCAGCTGCGGCTGCAGGAGCCTCCTTTACCTCCTCAGCTGCAGGAGCTGCTACCTCAGCAGCCTCCTCTACTACAGCGTCCTGTGTTGTTTCGTCAGACATAGTATTTTCTTATCCGTTTTATTAAGCAGATGCCTTTTTCTCGGCAATCTTATCGAGCGCAATAACAAGTCCCTGGATCGGGCTGTTGATTACGTTTACGAACATGCCACGAAGTACTGGTAGTGGTGGGATGGTTGCGATTGCGCGCATACCAGCTGCATCCACGTACGCTCCGTCAAAGACTCCTCCCACAATGGAGAGAGCGCCCTTGTGCTTGATGCCGTGCTCATGAATGAGACGGGCAGGAGCCGTAGCGTCTCCAGCACTCCACGCCATTGCAATCTCGCCAGGAAGTTCTGGGAAGGTTCCCGTGTACCCCTTTGACTCAAGTGCGCGACGCATGAGGGTCTTCTTAGCTACGTAGTAGCCAATATCAGAGTCGCGAAGCGTGCGGCGCATTGCCGACGTATCACCCACTGAAAGACCCTTGAATGCCACAAAGACTACTGAGGCAGCGTCTGCGACACTGTCAGCAACCTTCGCAACTACTTCTTGCTTCTTTGCTTTAGTAATAGCCATGTGTTGTTTGGTGAGAACTTCGAAAGAAAATAATCGCGGTCTGGTTCGTTCTGTGTCCGTCGTGAGAATCAAGAAGCCCGACGAGATGTGCTAGCAGCACATCGAGGAGGGATACGTAGATTCGCAACAGGACACGGGGCGAAACAGGCGCGAAATGTTAATGGTTATTTTCTTGAGAGGTTCATGTACGGAAACGAAAAAAGTCCCTTGCGGGACCAAAGATAGGAGATGAGCACACCTCAATAATAGTGAGGGGTGCGTTCCTGCACCGGGCTTAGTGCCCCAAGGGGCTGCCAGTGGTCTTCGGTCCGTACCCGTGCACCATACCGTAAAACAGCCCGCTGAGCAAGGCTACGCCGTGTAGGCGGAGGCAAAATTAATAACGAACAGCGCCCCGCCGATAATAAAGAAGAAAACGGTTACAAAAATCGCAAAGTGAAACAGGTACGGCCCAAGTGCTGCCGGCTTTCTGCGCGAGCGGTTCATGTTCCTCAGTGGTGCCATATATAGAAGATAGCATCCTGCCTCGCGTATACAAAAGCAAAAACCCCGCTCGTAAGCGGGGTTTTTGCTTTTGGCTTTGCTTGGGGCTCGTAAGCCCTAGCTAACCGATTCTACGTTCGAACCAATCTACTTATTAGTAGACATTCACTGCCTCAAGATCAGTCTTGAAGTCGTTTAGGTTTGAAGAGTAGAAGTTTGGTGCTGAAGAGTCGCCAGCAACAGTTGTCCAGTTGATACCGGTAAGCTGTGCACCTACGAATCCATCAATACCTGCAGTTGCTACAACTGTAAGAGTGAACGTACGGGTCTTGCCCTCGTCAATCTTGTAGAGAGTAGCGGTGTCATCCGTGTCCGTGTCAGACGCTGAGATTGACTGAACGGTAGTAGTACCGGTAGTCGAATCAGACGTCGTTGCGAACTGGAATCCAGAACCAGCAGCGCCAGAACCATCACGACCGAAGTCAGCGGTTACTGAGCGATCTAGGTACATGTCATCACCAACCGCCTTCACGTCAAACTTGATCTTGAAGGTTGCCTGGTCTCCAACACCTGAGGTGTCAGAAGTAGACTTGGTAGTAGTAACGCTGTCTAGAGTAGCAACGATGCTGTCCTCGTAGAATGTCATCGTCTCACCAGTAGCAGAGCCATCTGGAGTTACGCTGTCACCCTGCTCGTCCTCTACATCGAACCACGCGTGGCTTCCTGAAACGCTAGCGTAAAGCGTTGTTCCAGTAGCGAACGTTGTTACGTCAGTGTCGTTAAGGTCAACAACAACATCGAAGGTAGCGGTATCACCGTTGTCGATAGTGTAGTCGATATCCTCAAAGAGCGCCTGGTACGTAGTGGTTGTAGTCGCGCTAATGGTTACAGTGTCGAGGGTCTTACCATCAACCTGAAGCATTACACGCTTTACTGGACCATCAACACCAGCGTCCTCAGAAGTTACGAGTGTAACTGGGAGGTCAGTGATGATGATGTCCTGCTCATCAGACTCAACGTCGAATGAGAGGATAGTCACATCGTTCGTGTCGTTCGTGTCATCAACTGAAACGATGGTAGCCTCTGGGCTCTCATCTGCCTCGCTGATGTTGAGGTCTCCTGCAGCAGGCTCCTCAACTGAGAAGGTCTCTGCATCGATCTCACCTCCGGTTGCGTAGGTCTCTGAGATACCAGCAGCATCAACTGCGCGGATACCATCAGCAGGAACGTCAACTGAGATGCTTACGTCAGTGTCTCCAGTGTCAACATTGCTGACAGCGTCAACTGACACGTAGAGCTCAGCCTGATCATTCTCCTTCACGATGCCCTTAAGGCCAGCGAAGCGGAATGAGTAGACATCGTTGTCGTCCTCGTCAGCCTTTGATACATCCATAGAAGCAAGCTTCTTGCTTCCAAGCCAGAGTGTTGCTCCGTCGATGTAGTCGTCAAGCTTAGAGCTACCGTTAGCTCCAACGGTGAACTCAACGTCCACACGCTCGATCATGATGTCAGAATCCTGAGCCTCAACCTCGAAGCCAAGAACCTTAACATCTGAATCACCCTCATCAACCTCAGACTCTACATCTGCAGAGACGTTTCCGTTGATATCAAGTGATCCCTCTCCACCCTGAAGT
>CAZUBJ010000029.1:0-5230 GCA_964618705.1 uncultured Candidatus Saccharibacteria bacterium | reverse complement strand
TGCTGAAGTGTTTGAATTTAAGCAAGGCGGAGACCAAGCTCTTCGTACGCTTCATCAAAGGTGTGCGTCTTGGTTAAACCGAGCACTTCTTCGTAGTCGGGGTTGGTGAACTCCGAGTACAACAACCAGAGCATCACCTTCGCTTCCTTCAATCGTTTTGGGTCGATTGATTCGGCGGTTTCTTCGTCTGGTTCTTCGAGTGCCGCGAGCATTGCCTCGTCTTCCATTTCCTCTTCTCCAGTGAGTGTGCGTACACGGGCGCGTAGCGTTCTAAATCCAAACTCATCAAAGAGCGCAAAGATGGCTTCCTGCGTTATGGTGTCGCGCCACGTGTCCTTTGGAATACGGAACGCAATTGGGGCGTCAGTGCGAATGGTTGCCATCATTTTTGAGAAGAGTGCGTCTTCCTCGTGCTCTTTGAGCAGACCAATAATGCGTGGCTTTACTCCCGCCTCAAGGAGCGCAGCTTCGTTCTTCTTGATTGTCTTGTATATGTCTTCCACTGAGCCAAACTTCTGAATCAGTTCGGTCGCAGTCTTCTCTCCCACACCCGGCACACCCTTAATGTTGTCGGACGGGTCGCCGCGCAAACCTTTGTAGTCCGCAATAAGTTCTGGCGGGAATCCGTAGCGCTCACGTACCGCATGCTCGTCATACAAAATAGTGTCGTTTAATCCCTTCTTTAGGGTGTACACAGACACTCGACCCTGATCAATCAACTGCATGGTGTCCATGTCGCCAGAGGCGATAATGATTTCTATATCCTTGTCGTCAGCAAGCTCTTTGCAGATAGTCCCGAGCACGTCGTCTGCCTCAAACCCTTCGCGCTCGTATATCGGAATTGAGAACGCTTTAAATACTTGGCGCGAGCTTTGCAACTGTGTGACGAGTGCGTCGTCTGACTTTCCGCGTGTGCCTTTGTACTCGGCGTACGCTTCGTGGCGCACGGTCGGCTTTGGTAAGTCGTAGCAGGCCACGATGTAATCGGGGTGCAGGTCAGTCGCAATCTTAAGCAACATACTGGAAAGTCCGTAGAGCGCACCAGTTGGTTGTCCGCCCGGGCCCGTGAAGTCTGGGAGTGCGTGGTACGCACGATGAATGATGGCGTGCGCGTCGAGCAACACGAGCCGCTTCTTTGTTTCTGTCGCTTTAGCCTTAGGCATAGGTGATGCTGCGCCCGCCTGTTTCAGGCACCGTAAGGGTGATGCGGTGTGCGGGTGCTGGAAGCAAATCGGAAACTTTCTCTGGCCACTCAAGAAGCACCAAGTTGCTCGCCTCACCCATGAGCTCGTCAAAGCCGAGCGCGCGCAGCTCGTCCCCACTCACGAGTCGATACGCGTCTATGTGAATGAGTTTAGAAAATGGTTGACCACGCAACTCATACACTTTCTCAAGCACAAAGGTGGGGCTGGTCACGCTTCCTGCCACCCCAAGCGCAGCGGCTACGCCCTGCGCAAAAGAGGTCTTCCCTGCCCCAAGCTCACCAGAAAGAGTGATAAGTGTTGCGCCGCGTGCCTTGGGCGCAAGGGTACTGGTAAATGTCTTTGCCTCCTTTGTCAGTGCTTCAAGGTCGGGGAGGAATCGTTGCATGAGCTAATTGTACCTCGCACGGGTACCAAGTACATCAAAGCGCCCACCCCGTGAAGAGTGAGCGCGATGACGAATAGTCAGAAGTGCCCTAGGGCACCTTGTAGCAGTCCGGGTGGTTGGTTTGCGGACAGTGGTAGCGTTCGCCGGGGCGAAGCCGCTGCGGTCCGGAGCCGTAGTTGTACTGGATGGTGCTGGGTTGCTGGTAGCCGTTGTACCCGGGCTGGAAGCCCTGGTAGTTCGGCTGGAACCCGCCTGAGAAGTACTGGGTCGGGGTAATTCCCCGATTGTTCAGCACCCCCAGCCGGCACTCGTCTGCCGACACAAGGGTCTGCATGTTGCACTGGAACCAGCCCCAGCCGGTGTAGGCTGGCTTGACCTTTGCGCCTTGGGAGTCCCACTGACAGACCGTGTACTGGCCGTCCTTGAGATACCACATGGCGACGAACTCCTCCTTCTTGTTGGGCTTCTTGCCGCAGGGCGGCTTCGGACCAACTTCCGGAGCGGTTTCGGCTGTGTACCAGCCATCGGCCGCGGGTTGCGTCTGCGCGAAGGCGCTGGTGGCCGGAGCCAGCAGAGCGAGGGCAACCAGAGCGGCAGTGAGCTTACGAACGGACATGATGTCCTCCTCCGTTTGAATGCATGAGCCCTTTCTGACTATTCGTCTGGAAAGGACAGGGTTATGTATACATACTACACCCAAAACGGTGTTTTGTCAAGCCCTTCCCCACCCTCATTTCTCAGCTTTTCCGCTACCTGCACGCTGGCAGGTGCTATTATTTGGCTATATGACTGTTCATTTTGACGATGCGGCACAGGGTGAGCAACTGGCCCATTTGCGTGAAAAGGAGGAGGAGGATTTGGCGCGCATTCTGGCGGATAAGTATCGCTACACCTACACCGATCTCACCATCATGCCCATTAATGTGGACGCACTGCGGCTGGTGCCGGAGAGTGATGCGCACGCTGCAGAAATCGCCCTTTTTGATAAGAGCGGCCGGCACCTTTCGGTTGCGCTTCACAACCCCCAAAACAAGAATTGGCCTGCTATAGAGCAGGCACTTGAAGCACAAGGGTTCATCCTGGAACGATTCTTGGTCTCCATGAAGAGCCTTGAGACTGCATGGGTTCGCTATCAGGACCTTTCCTTGGCGAGCGTCAGTCGGTCTGGAGTGTTTGACCTTTCGAACGAAACGCAGGCTGCCCTTACTCGTGAGTTGACCACCGTATCGGCGCTTCGCACGCATCTAGACAAAGCGTTTGCTGATGGGGCGCACGCAAAAGTATCAGGGTTGTTGGAGGACATTATGGCCTCTGCCCTTGCGCTTCGCGCTTCTGATATTCACCTAGAGCCCGAGGAAACCGGTGTGCGCCTGCGCATGCGCCTCGATGGTGTACTCACTGATATGTACACCTTTGACCCGCACGCATATCGCTTGCTCGCAAGCCGTATCAAGTTGTTATCAGGACTTAAGCTGAACGTCACAAACCGTGCGCAAGACGGACGTATTTCAGTACCAGGCCCATCTGGTGATGTAGAAATTCGCACCTCGGTTATTCCGGGCGCATATGGCGAATCGTTTGTGCTTCGTTTGCTTGACCCGTCCGTGCTTGGAGTTGAGTTTGAAAAACTTGGCATTCACCCAAAACTACTTGCGCGCCTCACCGATGAGATTACCCGCCCAAACGGCATGCTCGTTGTCACTGGACCTACTGGCTCTGGAAAGACCACCTCCCTCTATGCATTCTTGCGTCACATCCACACCCCAGAAATTAAAATTGTGACTATTGAAGACCCAATTGAGTATCACTTGCCAGGTATTGTACAAACGCAAACAAACGGAACTGACTACACGTTTGCATCAGGACTTCGCTCGGTGCTTCGCCAAGACCCTGACGTAATCATGGTGGGAGAAATTCGAGACGCTGAAGTGGCCCAGGTTGCGGTGCAGGCCGCTCTTACGGGACACTTTGTGTTTTCTACGCTCCACACCAACAACGCGGCGGGTACCTTCCCTCGCCTGGTGGACCTCGGGCTTGATCCAAAAACATTTGCATCAGCCGTGTCGGTTGCTATGGCGCAGCGCCTAGTGCGCACGCTCGATCCAGATGCGCGCAAACAAGTACCCGCAACGGATGAGGAAAAGAAAATCATGGAGCGCATACTTTCTACGGTTGAAGACAAGAGCCTCCTCCCTGCTTCTATTGATATGGTGTGGGTTCCAGACCCGAAGTCAGAAGATGTTACTGGCTATAAGGGACGTGTGGGTGTGCACGAAGCAATCTTTATGGACGAAGAGCTCGGCACCTTCCTGCGCGACAATCCAAGCGAAAGCGATATTGCCAAATCAGTGCGCCGCCAGGGATACCTCACCATGGCGCAAGAGGGTGTGCTAAAAGCTATCAGCGGCGAGACCTCACTTGAAGAGGTCTTTAAGGTGGTAGACGTACCCAGAGACTAAATCTCCTTGCGAGAATTTATTTCTTCTTGCACGCGCGTTCCTTCCGCGGCGTGAACGCGTCGTCGCTCGGCAAGTAGATTGGTGTCCGCACGATACCTGTGAATAGCTTGCTGTACTTCAGCGGAGAACAGCCCTGTTGTTCTGTCCTCAAACTCAGTCATTTCTGCGAACGAGAGTATCGCGTTAAGTGCTGGCGAACCCTTCATTCCGAGCGACGCTTGGGTCTGTACAGTGTGTTCGAGGTCGCTTATGGCTGCACGAACTTCTGGTCCCGCAGTATCTTTCTGCGCCACGAGTGCAGCGAGTTCTTTTTCGGCCGTCTCTGCACAAGTGGCGACAAGGTTCTCGTATAATACGGTCTGCTCTCTTCCGATAGCGTCTCGCGCTTCTAGCGTGGAGAAACCTGCAGAGACCAGCTCGGCATCGTCCAGTGTTTCTGATGCGGGCCTAGTACCCAACCCTTCTGCAACAGCAGCTTCTGTGGCGACCGTTGCCTGCGCTAACGCTTCGGGTGAAAGTGCGCTGGGTGTTTCCGCAACACGGTGCTTAAAAGGGTTTTCCATGGGTTTCGATTATTCTCTAATAGAAAAAGTGTACCATCCGCCTAGTACAGAAATAAAAATGGCCCTCGATGAGAGGACATACATTCATCGAGGGCCACCGGTGTGGAACTCGCTGTTACAGTTTTCCTTTCACCATGAGGAGACTGCTGCCGAGGAGGGCAAGTAAGGAAATGAAAGAAAACGTGATAGGCACCACAAACCAGACGATGGTCAGGTTTTGATGGAACAGGGCGTCGATGCCCACAAAGCAGATGAGTGCGAGAATGGTCTCGCAAAAACCGATTGTGACCCACGCCATGCGTGTGTTCGTTTCTTTCGTCCTCACATAGCCAATGATGGCTAGAGCGAGCACGCTAATGAAAAGTACTAGCGGTACAGGGACCGCAACCGTCAGATTAAGCATTTCTGCTCTCCTGTTGTGTGAACACCATTGCGGCGTCCACTTCGTGCAGTGTACAGAAAACAAAAACATCCCGCACACAACCCTCCAGGCACTCCTTTCGTAAACGAAAGGTGAACGAGACACCTGGGGATACTCCCAGCGCGCCCACTACAAGGTGGGAACCAGAAGGTCCTTGGGGAAACGCCCTGAAGCCGTCAAGCCTTGCCTAGAGGGTT
>CAZUBJ010000028.1:0-5547 GCA_964618705.1 uncultured Candidatus Saccharibacteria bacterium | reverse complement strand
TGTTGTACTCGGAGTTCACCAACCCCGACTACGACGACGTGCTCGGTTTCACCAAGACGCACACCTTTGATGAAGCGTACGAAGAGCTTGGTCGCCGCCTTGCTGAAATTCCAACACTGCAGCACCTCTACGACACCATTGAGAAACCACTCATTCCAATTGTCGACGAGATGGGACGCTACGGCGTGCGCATTGACCGTGCGCTCCTAGAAAAACTGCGCAGTGAATATCAGAAAGAGCTCGATGGCATCGAGAAGAACATATTTGTCATGGCGGGTCGCGAGTTTAATGTAAGTTCTCCAAAGCAGCTGGGTGAAGTGTTGTTCGACGAGCTTGAGCTCACCGTAAAGGGGCAGAAGAAAACTGCAGGAGGGCAGCGTAGTACCAAAGAAACTGAACTAGAAAAGATTCGTGACCTACACCCGATTGTAGACGAGGTGCTCAAATACAGAGGGCTGAAGAAACTGCTCGGCACGTATATTGAAGCAATTCCGCCACTCCTTGATAACGAGGATCGTCTCCACGCAGAATTTCTCCAGACGGGCGCAGTGACCGGGCGCATGGCTAGTCAGAATCCAGGTCTGCAAAATATTCCTATTCGTACCGAGCAGGGAAGAGCAATACGCGCAGCGTTTATTCCTGCAGACGGGTACACCTTGGTTGGGCTCGATTACTCACAGATTGAACTGCGCATCGCCGCCATTCTTTCAGGCGATGAAAAGCTGTGTGAGATTTTCAAGAGTGGGCGCGACGTCCACACCGAGGTAGCTTCTGCGGTGATGGGGGTTCCTGCAGGCGAAGTGGATCGCGAGATGCGCCGTCGCGCAAAGATTATTAACTTCGGTATCTTGTATGGCATGGGGGTGAACGCGCTCAAGGTGCAGCTCGGCACGACTATCGGCGAAGCGCAGCAATACCTGGAAGATTATTTCTCCACCTTCTCACGCCTGAAGGAATACCTCGAAGAGACCAAGGGGTACGCGCGCAAGCACGGCTACACCGAAACCATGTTTGGTCGCCGTCGCCAGTTTCCAGAAATGAAGTCGCCGCTTCCATACGTACGTGCGCAGGCAGAACGTATGGCGATTAACGCTCCAATTCAAGGCACGCAGGCAGATGTGATTAAGGCGGCTATGGTGCGGGTAGACGCATGGCTTCGTGAGACTAGTGCGCGCGACGACGCACACCTGCTCCTTCAGGTGCATGACGAACTCGTGTACGAAGTGAAGAACTCGCGTGTAGAAGAAATCGCTCGTGGGATTGAAGACATTATGGAAGGCGTGCTCACTGACGAGTTGCGAAAGGGTGTGCCGATACTTGCTGAATGGAAGCAGGGACCGAACTGGGGAAGTATGGAGTAGCCGTATGATTTATTTATTTTGTGGAAGTGATACGAATAAGGTTCGAGCAAAAGCCTTTCAATGGGTAGAGGCCGTGCGCGCAAAAGCGCCCGACGCAGTGTATGTGCGACTTACGCCCGAGATGATTACGCCGGAGATAGTGCGCAGCGCGCTCAGTAGCCAGGGACTCTTTTTCTCCAAATCACTCATACTTCTGGACGACCCATTTTCGCTCAGCGAAACAGGCGAGACGGTACTTGAACTACTCGATGAACTGGCGACCTCGCAGAACCCGGTCGCAATTCTTGCGCCAAAGCTTTTGGCCGCGAGAGTGAAAAAGGTAGAGGCAAAAGCGGAGAAAGTATTTAAAATCGATGCGGTTGAAAAAGCATCGCGCGGATTTAATAGTGCGTTGGTGAACGCTCTCGCGAACAAAGACAGCGCCGGACTTTGGAAAGAACTTCAGAAGGCGTATCGACAAGGAGACGCACCCGAGCTCGTGCACGGACTCCTCCATTGGAAAGCGCGCGACATGATGCAGAAGGGAAGCCCGAAATGGGGAGGGGACGGAGCCCGCACACTCTCGCGCGAGTTGATTGAATTGGTGAGTGATTCCCGCAACGGGGACTTGGGACTCCGAGAAGGATTGGAGCGCTTTGTTTTGAAAGTTTAGTTGAGCGCACAAATGCAAAAACCACCTCGATGGGTGGTTTTTGCATTTGTGCGCCTACCTGGGCTCGAACCAGGGACCGTCTCCTTAAAAGGGAGCTGCTCTACCGACTGAGCTATAGGCGCATGCTCACTGTTATACCGCTAATAGGTGTATAGGTCTACGGTCAGACCATTTTCGTCCAGTAACTTAATAGCTTCGCGAGAATCTTTCCATAGGTCGCCGTACTTTCTCGTAGAGTCGTTCTTGCGCGTAATTTCTGTACGGCCAAGGTAGATGCGCCACACATCGCTATGGAAGTATGAGTCGTAGCGGTGGCTTGCGACGCAGCCATTATAGGTAAGGCGTGAATCAATTAGGTTGAGACAGTTCGCAGAAATGCGACTTCGCTCTTCTGGGGTCACACATGCGCTGGTGTTACGGATAAGCGTGTAGCACGCATTGTCCTTGTAGGGGTTGCCGGCAAAGTGTTTATCAAATTCGTCTGACGGGGCAGGGCAGCGATTTCCAAGCGACGGGTAGAAGTCCTGATTTTGTTCCAAGTAGCCCGTGCAAAGGTTCTCCGCAAACGAGCCACCAATAGGAGATTCACCAGTAATGACATACGCACGCTCTCCGGGGTAGAGCACAATGTCTTCGGACGGATTTAGGGTGCCTGCGGTTGGAAGCTTGGTGCCTCGCGGAATGGTCGCGGTCTTGTCGGTTGCCACTGACGTAAGCCTCCAGCCGCTGATGGTGACGGGCTCTTTATTATTAGAAGAAGCTTGAAGCATGATGTACTCCTGGTCTGGATTAGCTGACGACAGGTTGCCGCCACTTATGGTAACGGTGCCTCGCTTTGGAGAGGGGGTACTAAAGAGTGCCTGACGCTTTGATTCAAGCTGGAGGTATCCAAGCTGGTACTCAATACTCTGGACGCTTCCGCGAATCTCGGATGTGCGAATGCTTGGTAGCGAGCCCGTTACGTTAATACCACCCTTGTACCAGCTGGTGTCGCCATACCCAACCTGGGTTTGGCCAATACCAGTGACGGGTGTGATGAATGGGCCAGAAAAAGAAATTGCATTGTTTGGGCCGCCACCAGCAAGCCACAGCACAAAGAAAAAGACCATCACTCCGAGGAAGAAGAGGAAGTCGCTTTGCATAGAGCTATAATACCGCGCCCTACTTCATTCGCTTAAGTTCTTCACGTACTACTTGTGCATCACTCCACGGCGTCCGCTTCCCGTTCGCTTCCATGATGTAGGGGTCAGTGCCCTTACCAGTTATGAGCACTACGTCTCCAGGGCGTGCGAGGGAAAGGGCAGTGGCAATTGCTTCACGACGATCCATGATGACGCGTGGCGCACGACTCATGCCGGAAGCCATCGCATCTACAATCGCCTGCGGGTCTTCATCATACGGGTCTTCGTTTGCAAGAATTACTTCGTCGCAGTGTTCGTCTGCAATTGCCCCCATAAGGGGGCGCTTCCAGGTGTCACGCCCACCACCCGTATTCCCGAGTACGCAAATCTTGCGACGCTTTCCATAGGCGCCATAGAGGGCGGTAAGTGAGTCGGGTGTGTGGGCATAGTCCACCACCGCAAGAAAATCCTGACCCTCCTCAATTTTCTCTGCACGTCCAGGAATACGCGTAAGTAGGTGGAGTGCTTCGGCGCTCTTCTCCACAGGGACACCAAGCCACGCTGCGGTTTTAATGGCGGCGAGCGCGTTACGAACTGAAAACTCACCTGGTTGTGGAATATCAAACGAAACACCTTCGTACGTGAATGATACCGACTCGTTCTGGTACGAAATACGTGTAGCGTCACCAAGTCCAAACGGAAGGATTGTCTCAACAGGGAGTGCTAGATAGGGTTTTGCGTATTCGCTGTCACTATTTGCCACAATCGCGCGAGGCCGCTTTGAAGACCGTGCAAGTGCTTCGCCCAAACGAAACTTAGCGCGGGCGTACGCGTCCATGCCGCCGTGCGACTCAATGTGTTCACGCTGTAGGTTAGTGAAAATAAGCGCGTCCATAGCAAGAAACAGGTGTCGGTTTTGTATCGCTCCTTCAGAGGTGACTTCAAGTACGGCATACGCAGCGCCCTTGTTCACCGCTTCGCGCAAAAACTTTTGCAGAAAGCCACGACCAGGCATGGTCATCTTAAATAGGTTGGGGTGGGACTCCTCGTTCACTGCAAAGCGGATGGTGCCTGCCATGGCGGTGGGGTAGCCTGCGTGGCGCAAAATAGCAAAGAGCATTTCTGACACCGAAGATTTTCCTTTGGTGCCAGTGATACCAATCACGGTTAGTTTGCTTGCTGGGAATCCGTACGCGAGCGCGGTGCCATATGCCCATAGCGCATGATAGCTACGCATAAGGCGCACATGGAGCGAGTGAGGAAGAATTGTCGCAAGGAGTGTTCGGAGGAAGTGCATACTTATTTTGAAGCGGAAGAAAGCGCTGCCTTAAGACGAGCGTCCTTACCAACTGCAGAGCGCGGAATTTGCGCGAGCGCACCACGAGCTTCGCGTTCGGTGTACCCAAGTGCAACTAACATATCAAACACATCTGCGTCGCTTTCATCGTGTCCTTGGTCGCGACCCCCAAGCTTTTCAGCAAGTTCAACCACAATTTTCTCAGCCGCTTTTTTCCCGAGACCGGCAACGCGGGTGAGGTAGTCGAGGTCGCGTCCAGCAATTGCGCTTTCAAGTGAGGCGCGCGGGCCGCGACGCATGATTGAAAGTGCGGTCTTTGGCCCCACATTTGGCACTGAGAGCAGGAGTTCAAAAAAGGCCCGCTCCTCTTCGACTACAAACCCATACAAATCAACCCCATCTTGCTTTATGGAGAGGTAGGTCTTCAGAGTCACTTCGCTGCCCGAAGAAAGTTGCTCTGGAGCGGCCAGGTGTACAAACACACCCCACCCAGCCACGTCCACTACGGCGCCAAGGGCATCCACTGATGAGACGGTGCCGCGGATCTCTCTAATCATGTATATATCCTAGCATTGTTGCATCTGGGCGGAATATATCGTACTATCCGTCCTACATGGCAATTACTTCATCAGCAAAGAAGGCGCACCGAGCTTCCCTCAAGAAGCGCGTATATAATGTGCGCCGCAAGCGTGCGGTTACGGAGACTACCAAGGTAGTAAAGAAGCTTATAGCGACTGACACCAAGGCAGCAAACGAGTCACTTAGCGCCGCATTCAAGGCACTTGATAAGGCAGCAAAGGGAGGCACGATTAAAAAGAACACCGCTGACCGCAAGAAGTCCCGCCTCGCAAAGGCAATCGCTCGCGCAGCAAAGTAAAGAAAAACCCCGGCCAGGCGCCGGGGTTTTTCTTTACAGAACTGGTTGGAACCGTGGAGTACCACTTTCGGTCACCCATAAATCTCTACTGAGATTTTGGTCGACCCCGCCTCGGCGCCGTCGCGCCTCCGGCTTTCGATTCCAACACGTGCGTTTCCCAAACGCACTCGAGAGCACCAATTAAAGAAGCGCCCGTTTGGGCGCTTCGTTAATTGGTGCTCTCGGGTGGAATCGAACCA
>CAZUBJ010000027.1:0-5670 GCA_964618705.1 uncultured Candidatus Saccharibacteria bacterium | reverse complement strand
CGAAGTAATGGACCTATCGAGAGGTGCTACTCACAAGGATCTGCTCACCGCTTCAGAGCAGGTGATGGAAGAGTACCCTCAGTACGAGGCGACCATGCCCGACCGCCAAAGCGCTAGTTCTGTTGTGGCCAAATCTCTTCTTATCGGCGTTGCCTTTATTGCACTGTGCGTCGCTCTAGTCGGCACAGGTCTTCTAGGGGATCTTCTGCGCGACGCTAATGGTAGCAATCAGCTGCTCGTTAACGTGGCAAAGTATCTCGGTGGAGAGAGTGAGTACGTTAACAGTAAGTAAATAGGCTATTTCTCGTCTCGGCAAGACGAGTAAGACAATGAACCTGCGATTCGATTGACCAGACATCGCAATATGCATCTCGTGTGTCTTGAATGTCCTGATCTTCTGTAGGAACTCTAGAAAAGACCGCGCATACACTGCGCGGTCTTTTTGTATGAATATTCGCGCTCTAGAGCGCCTCTGCTGTGCACAGTACCTATATATATAGGTACTGTCGTGTGCTCAATGCTTATTACTCGTAAGTTTTGCCTGCAGTCTCCTGCACCTCTCTTCGTCATGGCAATTCTCCGTGTGCTTACACTCAATTCTTTGGTGCGTATATGGGGGAGTGCACTCGTGCAAATATGTTTCGTTCGACACTTCCCGAATCATTTTTTTGGAGCGAATTGTACTTGATAGATACGATTTATTTCTTGCATCGCTATCCACATAGCTAGACGAGCGATTGCCGATTTGAGTAGTAATATTATAGGTAATTCGGCTATCCGACATGGATCCTTTCAACGAAAACAAATTTATCTCTACTAAGGAGGCCTCAGAAAAATCTGGGTACCATTCTGATTACCTTTCGCGCCTCTGCCGAGAAGGAAAGTTGGAGTCAATGCAGATTGGTCGCATGTGGTTTGTCTCAAAAGATTCGCTAGCAGTATTTGCTAAGGAGCAAACAGAGCGTAAGCGTGAGTTTGCTGAGGCGCTCGCACGTGAGCGTGAGCATGAGTACCGTGCGGCGCTTCAGGTTGCCTCACCAAAGGCTCCTAAGGCAGTAATTACGGCGCTACCTGTTGATTTTTTGTCAATTACAGCCGTGCGGAGCTTTGCAACACGACCAAGCGCAGCGCTTGTGGCTACTGCACTCATTATGGTTGGTGGCTATGGCCTTGCTGAGGCTCACGTAACGGCGACCGTTGCTTCGAAGGTGAGTGGTGTCTTTGTTACAGCGCACAATCAGACAGGCGCCTACCTTGCTTCGAAGCAGATTACGGTTGATGTGCCAGTGCTAGCAGTCATTGATGGGGAGGTTGCATCAGACGAGACCCTTCCTGTGCGAGCTGGCTTGCTCGCGCTTTCAATGATTCCTCCATCAACTTCACGCGACCTTGTACGTGTCGAAACGTTTGCGGCTGAGGTATCAACTTCTTCATATGCGTCCCGAAGGACTGTTTCGGAGGATGCGAATCTTTCCCTTACACGTGTCGGTACCTCTGTTCGTGATTTTCTGACGGGAGATGTTGCCGCTGCAACCAGAAGCGTCATAGCACTCGGCGATGTGATTGCGTCGAGCGTTGCGACAGCGACAGTGAACGCGCCAGAGAGTTACGAGCATGTTGTTGCCGAGTACAGCAACCGAGCACCAGAAGCCGCAACTGCTATTGTGCGGTCGCAGATTGGGGTGGGAGAAACCATTGTGCTTGGAGCGGCAACCGTGCAGCGCGAGGGTAAGGACCTCGCTTCACGTGCGGAGTCAGGAATTGCACGTGCAACGACCCACCTCCGCCTTCCAGGAGCAACCGGTATTCAGAACGTAGCTTCTCCATTAGCTGCACTTGGAGTGGACACTACACTCACCGGCATAGTGCGCGCAGTACGCTCATTATTTGTTCCAACTGAGAAGGCTTTCGTTGTGGTTCCTGAAACAGCGCCAGTTGCTGTTGTTGCAGAGCAAAAGCCAGCACCCGTTGCTCCGGTGGTTGTGGCGCAGAATCAGCACAGCACGACCGTTGTTGCATATCCAACGACCAACATCACCTACACCGGCGTGTCTCGCGAATACGTGGACGCAGAATTTGCACGACTTGCGTACATCTTCGGTCGCAGTCTCGATCGTTCATTTAGAAACGGCGGACTTGGATCTTCAGGAGGCACTGCAGGTACTGCCGACACCGCAACCAATCTTTCTGGCGGTTCTGTGGCGGCAACCAGCATCACGGGTTCGTCACTTTCTATTACAGGAAATACTACCCTTGGCGGCACGCTCGCAGTGACGGGAAATGTCACGCTTGATGGTTCAGTTACGCTCTCAGGCATAACAGGCTCTACACAGTGTCTACGTGTAAACGCGCTCGGAGTCATTTCTGGTTCAGGTGCTGACTGTGGTGTTGGCGGAACTGGACTCACGCTATTGAATGGACTCACTTCAAGTACTCAAACATTCGCAACGACTACCGATACCAACATCACCCTCAATGTCACTTCAAGTGGAAGCGTGCACACCTTCACGCCTGGATGGACTGGAACGCTCGCTGTTGCGCGTGGCGGAACGGGTCTGTCATCAGTAACGGCAAATCAACTACTTATTGGTAACCCATCTGGAACTGGCTTCACGCAGATCGCGACTTCTTCGCTTGGTCTCACTACGACAAATGTTGCAGAGGGTACCAACCAGTACTACACACTCGCTCGTGTTGCTGCGGCAATCGCAGGCACCACTACTGACGCGCTCGCAGAGGGAACAACAAACCAGTACTACACCAATGCGCGCGCACAAGCCGCATACTCTTCAACGGTAACCGGTCTTACGTACACGAGCGGAACAGGAGTTCTTTCGCTTACGAGTGGATACGAAATTCCACTCACTGCCTCTACTACTGCTTGGAACTCGTTCTATGCAACGCCTTCTTCACGTGTGACGGCAGGTACGAACCTTTCTTGGTCGGGAAATACGCTTAATGGTCCTTCTGATTCCTACCTCCGCGGACTCGTATCTGCTGATGCACCTCTCGCGTACAACTCTTCAACAGGAGCCTTCTCACTTCCGATGGCATCTTCAACTGCGGCTGGATACCTTGCAGCTGCAGATTTTGCTACGTTTGCGGCTAAGCAGAATACACTCACCTTTACTTACCCAATCCAGAACACGGCGAACACTATATCGCTCGCCTTTGGAACGACCACCGCAAATACCTGGAGTCAGACACAGCAGTTCGCAGGCGGTGCATCAACGACTCAGGTTTCAGTATTTGGATCAGCCTACTTTGGAGGAACCGCAACAAGCACCTTCAACTCAGCTGGTCAGCTTTCTCTTGCAGGACTCAGCAACACACTTTTGTACGCAAACTCGCTCGGTGTAGTTTCCTCAGCATCTGTTTCTTCACCACTTACGTTCGCAGCAGGAGCGCTCTCTGTAGGAGATGCTGCAGCCGATGGCAGCACAAAGGGAATCGCAGCGTTTACCGCCAACGATTTCAATACAGCCAGTGGCGTTGTTTCAATCGATTACACAAATGCCCAGAAGGCAACTACGGCGCAGGCAGGCTTCCTTACGGCGGCCGATTGGAATACTTTCAATGACAAATTCGCAACCACCTCTACTAACTATTGGCTCACGACACTATCAACGTCTAACCTCGCAGAAGGCGCAAACCTTTACTACACGCTTGCACGCTTCGCGAACGCACTCGCAGGCACCACTACCGACGCGCTCGCAGAGGGAAGTACGAATCAGTACTTCACTGCTGCGCGTGTCGCGTCATACATCAGTGGTTCGTCTACCATCCCTCATGTAGGCGGAAGCGCGTACGGTGACCTACTAAGCTGGAATGGTTCTATATGGGAGACACGAGCCACATCATCACTTGGTATCTCTGGCGGTGGCGCTGTTGACTCAGTCTTCGGCCGCGCCGGCGCCGTCACTGCACAAGCAGGTGACTACACCACCAGCCTCGTCACCGAAGGCTCAAACCTCTACTACACCCCAGCTCGTGTTGCTTCAGTTATTGCAGGCACCACCACTACCGCTCTTGCAGAAGGTTCTAACCTCTACTACACCGACGCACGTGCTCGTGCTGCACTCTCATCTTCAGCAACTGGCCTCACGTACACCTCAGGTACTGGAGCTTTCTCACTCACCGCTGGATACAACATTCCTCTCACTGCAAGCACAACTGAGTGGACCACCGCATACACTTCACGTATTAGCTCTGCAAGCGCACCGCTTTCGTTCACTGGAAACGTACTTTCTATTGCGCAGGCAACAACTGGAACTAGTGGCTACCTCTCATCCGCTGACTTCACTACTTTCAATAACAAAATTTCTTCAACATCACTCTCAGCAACGTACCCACTTGCATACAACTCAAGCACGGGAGTATTCAGCTCGGCCTTCAGCACCACCACCACCAATAGCTGGAGCGCACACAACATCTTCACCTCACTCTTTGCAACTAACGCTTCAACCACTAACGCAACCACCACCACCTTCGGTATCAACGCTGAGACCTTCACCGACCTCACCGGTTCAGGCCTCACCAACACCGCAGGAGCGCTCACTCTCGACCGCACCGGTGCATGGACTGGTACCTTCGATGGTATCGAAGGCGCTGCATACCTAGACCGCGCAAACCACACAGGTACCCAGCTCGCTTCAACCATCTCAAACTTCAGCTCAACCGTTGCTGGCATCCTTGCTGGTACCACCACCACGGCTATCGCTGAAGGTTCTAACTTGTACTTCACTGACACCCGCGCTCGCGCAGCAATCACTGAATCAATCACCGGTATCGACTACGCAACCGGCGTATTCTCTCTAACGTCTGGATACAACATTCCTCTCACCGCCTCAACCACTGAGTGGGCAACTGCATACACTTCACGCATCTCTTCAGCTACATACCCACTACAGATTGCGTCTAATGTACTTTCTCTAGCGTTTGGTACGACGACTTCAAATACGTGGGGAGGTACGCAGACGTTTACCAACCCAATCGTAGTTGGAAGTGGTACCGGAACGTCTACGCTTGCTACAAACCTTAGCGTCACGGGCGACATCATTCCGAGCGTGTCTAATACCTACTCTCTTGGTACGGAAGCCTACCCATGGAAGCACATCTTCGTTGGTCCTGGCTCACTCTATGTAAACGGCCAGAAGGTAATTTCTACAAACGGTGGAGACGATGTGGTCATCTCTTCTGATCCAAACGAGAATCTTGTTGTGCAGACCTCTGGTACCGCAAACATCGAACTTAACCCAGCAGGAGGACAGTTGCAGATTAAGAACACCATCAACGTAACCGCAGGAAAGTCCATCACCACAACCGATCTCTCAGCACTTCCTGTACCAAGCGGAGTTGCTGCTGGTAACATCACTGTGTCAGGGAACGCAGTCTCTGCAACAAACCTAAACGGAGGCATTTCGCTCACGCCTTCAGGAAATGGTGGCGTGTACGTAACTTCTGGAAACTTTGGAGTCGGTACGACATCTCCTTCTCAGGCACTGTCTGTAAACGGGAACGAGTTGATTGGAGGAAACTCTGTCATTACTGGTACCGCAACGATTGGTTCTGCAACGGGGCTTGTGTACCGCGCGGCTGGGCTTATCTCTACAGCTACCGTATCTTCACCTCTCTCATTCTCAGCAGGAACACTATCTATCTCAACCGCAG
>CAZUBJ010000026.1:0-6031 GCA_964618705.1 uncultured Candidatus Saccharibacteria bacterium | reverse complement strand
GCGCGGTCTCCGTCCTGTACGGAGACCGCGCAGTCTTTTTATTTGCACGCATATTCTGCGTGCTATTATTTTTTTGTATGGATCAACTCAAATCTACTCCCACATGGGTCCTCCCGGTGGCTATCATTGCCGCGGGCATCATTGTCTCAATAGCACTCTATTATGTGCGCATTCACTCGGAAATTGAAAAGGCAGCTGGCAACCCTGCAGTAGTTCGCCCCGTCACGCCGCAAGATCACCTCATGGGTAATCCGACGGCCACCGTCATGGTTGTTGAATACGGCGATATCGATTCTGAGCACACCAAGGATTTCAATGCGATCATGCAACAAATAATGACCGAGTATGCAGACAGCGGAGAAGTCGCGTGGGTGTTCCGTCACCTCCCTATTGTTGCGCTTCATCAGTACTCTGCCATGCATGCGTCCGCTGCTGAGTGTGTAACGTCTATCGCAGGACCCGAGGCTTTCTGGGGTTTCTTGAATGGCATTGCGGCACAGGCTCCAGGCACAAATCAATTTGACCCTCGCGACTACGAGACCATCACTCGCGGATTGAATGTCCCAACCGACATTTTGAACCAGTGCATCTCACGAGGTACTTTTGAACAGCGTGTACAAGACGACTACCAGAATGCCATGCTCGCAGGAGCAACCGGCGCTCCATACCTAGTCCTTCTCGTTAAGGGTAAGGAGCCTATCACTATTGATGGCGCACTTCCCTACACCAGTATGAAGAAGGTGCTCGAGGAAGCACTCAAGCGCGCTGGCGCCTAGCATACATAACGTATGAAGTTTGAGTTTTTTGGACAAGGGAAAGAGAAGATCCCAGACTCTCCCCCATTACCCCGCACCGAAGGTACGGTTATGGAGCGGGCGCACACAGCTTCAGAGCGCATATTGGAAACTTTAGAGTCCGAGCCGACACTGGAAGAATACACGGATGTGTCTGTAATGTATCGAGCAATTCCCGACAAGACCCTTGTAGTCCGTCGAGAGGACCCACAAGCAGTGCTGAATCTTTTTGAGAAGGACGAGCCTATTGAAATTAAGTTCGTAGGCAATACACCCTATGCCAATTCGGTAGAGTGGCATCCACGCCTTGACGGTGCACGAGGTATTGATAATGCGGTACTTGAAGGATACGGACACATGGACGGGGTTGTGGTGCTGTACGGATTTGAGCAACCTGAAGGTTTTTTCTTGGAGAAGCATCCAGAGTCGCAACAGGTGTTCTCTGGCATAGACCGTGTGCGTGTTCGTACTGCCGCTGGACTCGTAACGTCAAAGGACGTGCGATTCATAACGGTTCGAACTCCCATACTCGCCTTTGCTGAAGACCGCATGACGGAAGAAGAAAAGGACCTTCTATGGGAAGTAAAGAATGGCGGGCATAAGACACCGCAGTTCATATACCGAGGGTTTGTTTCGCATGCACTAGATACAGAAAAGACCGCCAATCTTTCGATGGCGGCCTAATCACGTGCGGGGAGCGGAACCCGCTTCTCGTTCGTAGGAGCTCTGACACGAAACGCATCGAGTAGCCCCTGGAACGCGAAGCAATCGCTCTTCCGGAATAGTTTCAGGGCAGTCGTCGCATTCGCCGTACGATCCCTCCTCAATTTTTTTCAGAGTGCGCCGCAGTTGCGGCAGAACCCGTTCCTGCTTCAGAACGGTGTACCCCGGCAGACGCTGCCGGGTCGAGAGTATTCGCAGAATCGCGTCGATTCTGCGCTCAATCTCCTCGCGCATCAGCTATCTCCAAAAAGCACGTGAAATACCAGGATAGCAGGTTTCTTGACTTTTGTCAATAGCTACGCAAAGAGTGCCAGCAAATCGTCGTACTCACTCGCCTCCTTTGCTGGACGCCATTTTCCAGAAAGCATCTCGCTGAGCGCAGCGTCCAAGTCTGCCTCAAACTGAGTGTGTACATCTGCCCCAAGCGGAATAGGTACTTCGTCCACTCCATCCGTACGCACCTGGATGATAGACACGCCGTGCGGCGTCTCGCCGTTCTGCCGAAGGAGATAATCGTAGAATGCGAGCTGCAATGCAAACTTTGGGTCTTCTTCCTTTACGGTGGAAGAGGTCTTGAAGTCAACGATGGTCTTCCTGCCATCTCGCTCAAGCACAGCGTCGAGCTTTCCAGAGAGGTGCACCTCCTCACCAGAGACCGTACGCACGGCGCGATACGTTTTCTCAATAGCCGTTGCAGTGCCAAATTGTGAACGCACTTCTATATAAGAAGCCAGGCGCGCCCGTGCGTCCTCGCCGGCTTGATCAAAGGCGCTCGTGCGTGGCATGAGTGAGCGGTGAAGTGTTGCAGCAAGCGCGCCGTAGGCAGCGTCCTGCGTCCCATCCTCGGCCATAAGAGCAGCAATGCCAGCATGCACGGCCGTTCCGATAAGCATGCGCGCCTGCTCGGGTTCCTTTAGGTGAAGTACGCGGCGTGCAAAGAATGTGGCCGGAGACTCCAGATAGTCGGCAAGCGCGGACGGCGAGAGCCCTTCACCGGAAAGGTACTCGCGGGTAAGGCGCACAATAAGCTCGGACGCATCTACATCATGGTGGAGCACTGGCAGAGGGTCAAAGGCAGGGGCAAGCAGGTCCAGTCCACTAGGAATGAATACGGATGGTTTGCGCTCTCGTCCCTCGAGCGTCTCAGCTGCGTACGAGAGCACCACCGCATCCTTTGCGCGCGTAAGCGCTACATAGAACTGCTTTGCGGCATCCTCGACATTCTTGCTCATGTCGACGGGCGATGGAATCTTTGCAGCCATCTTTCCCTTCTCCCACTCATTCTCAGTGAGTCCCACAATGAACACGTGCTCGAACTCCATACCCTTTGCTTTGTGCGCAGTGATGACCGTCACACACCCTTCCTTCGTTGTTGCGGACGACTTCACCCACTCAAGCCCGTGCTCGCGTGCGCGAGTTAACGCAAGCACCGCATAAGCAAACGAGATGTTCTGATCGCGCGCAACAATCTCTTCCAGATATTCATAGAGTCTGCGCACAAGCGCGATGTCCTCAATATGGTTTGCATGCGAAAGCAGAAATGCGCGTGCTCCCGAGGACACCAAGAGTCGAGAAAATACTGAGAGCGGACCTTCGGTCTGCGCAAAGTCTTGCAGATCTTTCACCACCTCACCAATCTTCGGGAACTGCTCTAAGAGTGCACTGTGCAGATCCTTGTCGCGTGTGCGAAGCAGGAATGCAGAACGCTCCGCAAGACCTGATTCCCACCATGGTGCAAGTACCACTTCGCGTAGTGCTGCAGTATCAAGCGGGTTCGCAGCTGCTCGCATGAGCGACAGCAACGAGCGGATAAGCGGGCGTGAAGAAAGGGAAATGTTCCCGGCGCGAAGGGTGGCAATCCCGCGACCTGCTAGGTGTGTGGCAAACAGCGACACAGTGCTGTTGCGCGCTGCTATCACCGCAATCTCGTGAGGAGCGACCCCCTCAGCAAGTAGCTGCTCTGCCAGTCCTGCCACCTGGTCGCGCTCAGCGAGCGGGTCTGGGGCCGCCAGTAGGGCCATTTTCGCCTCCCCCGCTCTGGTAGCCGAGAGCGGCTTGTGCGCCCCGTGGGAGGCAGGAATATGGCCCAGAGCGGCATTGTGGGCCGCTTCTAGAATCCCCGAAAGGGAGCGGAAACTCTCGGTGAGCGTCACCAGGGTCGCTCGTGGATACTTCTCCATAAACTCACGGAAATGGGTGGAGTCGGCCCCCTGGAACCGATAGATTGCCTGCTTCTCATCTCCCACTACAAACAGGTTCGGATGGTCGTCAAAGGCAAAACTATCGAGGAGCGCGTGCTGGTATGCGTTGGCGTCCTGGTGCTCGTCGGCGAGCACGTACTGATACTGCTCCTGGAGCGCCGCACACAGTGCCTCGTCGCTTTGGAGCGCGTCCACCACACCACGCAGCACGTCGTTAAAGTCGTACACACCCTCGCGGTCTTTGCGTTCCTCGTACGCCTCAAACAGTGCGACTGCTTCGTACACCTTCTCGAGGCGCTCCAGTTTTTTAGTACCGTCTGGTTTGAAGTCTCCCTTCTTTCCGTACTTACTATCGCGAGTGTAGTAATTACTCTCGTCCGCTTTGATGCGGTCCTCCTCCTCGCGCGCCCACGCCCGGTACTGTTCGAGGGTCACGCGCTCACGCGTTAGGTCGCCATACAAGCGCGAGAGTTCGTGCAGGTACATAAATGGCGACTTTGGTGGGCGTAGGTGCACCACCTGCGCATGCTCAATCACTTCGCGCCACAACAGCGCTGCCTCTACGTCGCCAGCCAGGCGCTTCGTATTCCATGACGGAAAGTAGTCTGCCCAATTCTTAAGCACGTAGTCACAAAATCCATGAAAGGTGTAGATGCCTACGTCGCGCGCAACTGTGTCACCCACAAGCCCTGCAAGACGTGTGCGCACCGTGCGTGCTGCAGACTCGGTAAAGGTAAGCACCAAGATGTTGGTCGGTGTTGCTTGCGTCTGGCGCAGAATGTTTGCGATACGCAGCGTGAGGATGTGCGTCTTGCCGGTACCTGGGCCCGCCACCACTAGGACCGGTCCCTCCACCGTATCCACCGCAAGCTTCTGCGCTTCGTTCAGTTTCTTGTACCCCTCCAGGTATGCCACCGAGTCGTTCATGCCTATAGTTTACCCGATTTAGGGTTATACTGCGCACATATGGAAGATATTGAAATTGAGGAGCCAACCCGCGACGCTTTTGGGCATGAACTTGAAAACGGCGACGAGGTTATTTTAATTAAGGACCTAAAGGTGAAGGGCGCTGGCCAGACGCTGAAGAAAGGCAGCAAGGCAAAGAACATTCGCCTTACCGACAATCCCGAAGAGATTGAGGCACAAGTGGAAGGTATTCGCGGACTCGTCCTCCGTACTGAATTCGTAAAGAAAGCCTAGAGGTGATAGCGAGTGCGAATCACTTTCCGTAGCGCTTCGTGGTTTGGAAGCGCTCGTGCTACCTGCGCCCAGAAGCGCGGAGAATGATTGTGCTCAATAGTGTGGCAGAGCTCGTGCACGATGATGTAATCGGCAAGCTCGCTCGGAAGGAATGCGATGCGGTAGTTAAGCGAGAGATTGTTCCGGTGCGAGCAACTTCCCCACCGTGTTTTTTGGTCGCGTATTGATACGGCCCCGTACGTGGTTTTGTACAGCGTATTGAAATAGACAAGGCGTTCAGTCGCAAGTGCGCGCGCAGCCTTGCGTGCTTCCTCATACGCACGCGAGCCCTTGCGTGGTCGCGGCAGCGGAATAAGTGGTAGCCCGCCCCGGCGCTTACTCGCCTTACGCTTCGCCTCTTCTATCCAGTTCGCGCGCGCTTTCACAAATTGCTCCACCGAGCGCATGCTTGCGCGCTTTGGTTTGGTCACCACTACCTCACCATTGGCATCCACTTGTATGCGCACGTACTTTGCGCGCGCAGATTCTCGGAGCGTGTATTCGGGCATGTTCTCCTACTTTACGCTATTTCCTCGGTCGAAGGGTACGCCGTATACTAGGGGCATATGGATACGACTAAAGACCGCGCGCATTTCCTGCTCGCTCTACTTATTGGGGCACTGGTGGTGTCATTTATGGTGATGGCACCCTTCCTAAACACCATCGCCCTTGCTGCCGTGTTTGCGGTAGTACTGCACCCACTCTATAAAAAACTCAAGAAGCCGCTGTTTAACAGCTCTGGCTTGGCCGCATTCGCGACGCTTATGGTCGGCTGTCTCATAGTCCTTATTCCCCTTGGCGTTGTAGGCACCATGGTAGTAAGCGAAGCGAGCCAGGCGTATCGCTCACTGGTAAGTGGCGCGAGCGCAACATCTGCAGAGCAGGTAGCCACCAGTGTTGGTGTATGGCTCGAGCCGCATGTACCTGGAGCCGTCACGTACGCACACACTATTTCCCAGGAGGTAAACACCTATGTCACCCAAAGTTTGGAGTGGCTCGTGAGTCATGTGGGTACCGCGTTCACCGGCATCCTTGGCATCTTCCTTCGCACCCTCATCTTCATGATGGCGCTCT
>CAZUBJ010000025.1:2588-6302 GCA_964618705.1 uncultured Candidatus Saccharibacteria bacterium | reverse complement strand
ACACTCGAGCATCTTTAGAAAGGTAACATGGTCTTCAGTTGGTATAATTTAGATAATGAACCCGAAGAAGCTAAGAACTCCATGTCCTGTATGTGGCAAGGAGCCATATCGGGCTTTCTACAAATACTGCAGTAATAGCTGTCAGCATGCGTTTCAGTACAAAACAGTTATTGAGGATTGGAAAGCGGGTAAAGTTTCTGGACTTAATTCGCTCGGTCTCGTCTCAATGCCCGTTAAGAAATACTTGCGCGCGAAATTCGACGATAAATGTTGCTTGTGTGGTTGGTCACAAACAAACAGTGTGACGGGCCTCGTGCCACTTGTGGCCGACCATATTGATGGAAATTGGCGAAACAATCGCGAAGAGAATCTGCGCCTTGTTTGCCCAAATTGCGATGCCTTGAGTCCCACGTACTCTGCTCTTAACAAGGGTAATGGAAGGCCAAACCGCGCGCCAAGTAAAAGAACGCTAGAGGCGAGTAATATATATCGTATTCGCAAGAAAAAGGCAGCATGATATAGTTTTTCAGCTCCGCCGAGGTAGCTCAGTTGGTAGAGCGGAGGTATCGTAAACCTCAGGTCGCGAGTTCAATCCTCGCCCTCGGCTCCAGATAAAACGTCGCCTTCCTCACGGAAGGCGACGTTTTGCTATACTCAGTCCATGAATCCCGAAGAGCGCATACAGGCAATTGAGACTCTCATGGCCTCGCCTAATTTTTGGGCAGATAAAGACGAGGCGCAGCGCATTGTTCGTGAGTATCAATCCTTAAAGGAGGGAGGGGGTGAAGGTGATGGGCACGATGCAGGTCCTGCAACACTTGCGATTCTCGCGGGTGCTGGAGGAGACGATGCGGAAGATTTTGCTGCCATGCTTCGCCGTATGTACGAAGGGTACGCAACAAAGAAGGGGTGGCGCGTGCACGAGCTCGATATGAGCGAAAACAATCATGGCGGGTTCCGCAGTGCACTTATTGAAATCACGGGGAAGGGGGCATATGGCAGACTGCGCTACGAATCTGGCGTACATCGCCTCGTGCGCATCTCACCGTTCAATGCAAACGACAAACGGCAGACATCCTTTGCGCTGGTGGAAGTGCTCCCCAAGCTACGGCCAAACGAAGAAATAGAACTGCGTCCCGACGATTTAGATATCCAATTTGCTCGCTCGGGGGGAGCTGGTGGTCAAAACGTGAATAAGCGAGAAACCGCAGTGCGCATTACTCACGTACCCTCGGGCATTTCGGTACACGTTTCAAGCGAGCGCAGTCAGCAAGCCAACCGCGAAAAAGCCATGGAGCTGGTACGGGCAAAAATATTCGCCCGTGAGGAAGCCAAGCGAGATGCTGAAGCACGCGGACGTTCCATTGCCGCAATAACCGACAATAGTTGGGGTTCGCAAATGCGCTCGTATGTACTGCATCCGTACAAAATGGTTAAAGACCACGAGTCGGGACACGAGTCGCACGACCCAGACGCTGTACTTAGTGGAGAACTTGATGGGTTTATAGACGCGTCTATCACAAGCAGGGTATAATGACCACCGATATACCACCTATGATTTATTTTGATAAAGTCACCAAGCACTATCGAGACGGAACACCAGCACTCGACGACGTGACGCTATCAATTGCTCCTAAGGAATTCGTTTCTATCGTAGGTCACTCGGGTGCAGGCAAGACCACACTCCTAAAGATGCTCCTTGCAGAAGATGCGCCGACTTCAGGTACCGTATTTTTTGAATCCGTAGACGTGCACTCTATTCCAAAGGGCTCCCTCCACAATTACCGCCGCAAGATTGGCATGGTGTTCCAGGATTTCCGCCTCATTCCAAACAAAACCGCATACGAGAACATCGCGTTTGCTATGGAGGCCGCAGGACGCCCACAGGACGAGATTGAGAGCGACGTGCCTCACTTCCTTGATTTAGTGGACTTGGCCGACAAGGCACACCATTTTCCAAGTCAGCTCTCCGGCGGCGAGCAACAGCGCGTGGCTATTGGTCGTGCCATCATCAACCAGCCGGACGTGATCATTGCAGACGAGCCTACCGGAAACCTAGACCCCGCAAACACCTACGAGATTATTGAAATCTTGAAAAAGATTAATCAGCTCGGTACCACGGTTGTCATCACTACTCACAATAAGGGGGTGGTGGACGCACTTGGAAAGCGCGTCATCACCATGGATAAGGGCCAGATTGTGCGTGACGATAATCAGGGCCACTATCTTCTGTAACACTGACTATGATTCCTACCTCTCTACAGCGAGTACTTACCAGCGGAGCAAAGAGCTTTGTGCGTAGCGGCGTTGTGTCCATTGCAACGGTGCTCATCATGACCGTCACGCTCATCATTGTTGGCTCGCTCGTGTTCCTGTCAGCTATTTTGAGCAACACGCTCACCTCCATAAAGGATAAAGTGGATGTAAATGTGTACTTCGTCACCGCTGCGCAGGAATCAGACATTCTTTCAGTAAAGGAGAAGCTTGAGGCGCTTCCAAATGTATCAAGTGTTACCTATACGGATCGCGAAACAGCGCTACTTAACTTCCGCGAGCGTCACACTGAGGACGCACTCACCTTGCAAGCGCTTGATGAGCTTGGCGACAATCCGCTCGGCGCTTCGCTAGCAGTAAAAGCGAACGACCCATCACAGTACGAGGGCATCGTGAAGTTTCTCTCTGACGACCCGTCGGTATCTCCAGAAACTGGACCAATCATTGACCGTATCAACTACTATCAGAACAAGACCGTCATCGACCGCCTTACCGCTGCTATAGAAGCAACGGAGAAGGCTGGGTTTGCTATCGTTGGTCTGTTTGCGATTGCGTCACTCATTATCGCGTTTACCACGGTCCGTCTCGCTATCTACACCGCACGTGACGAAATCGCGGTGATGCGCCTCGTAGGTGCGTCCAACATGTATATTCGCGGACCATTCATTGTGGCGGGTGTGATCTCGGGAGTTTTGGCCGCGCTGATTGCACTTTTGTTCTTCTACCCAGCTACCTGGTATGCGGGCACATCGCTTGCGGCGTGGCTTGGAGGATTTAACCTCTTCACGTACTACCTCGACAACTTCGTCATGATATTCTTCCTCCTCGTTGGACTCGGAATTGTGATTGGAGCTCTGGCTAGTTTCCTTGCGGTTCGCCGTTATCTAAAAGTCTAGGATTCTCATATGGCACTCGAAGGACACAAATACCTATTTGTACTAGGGGGCGTAATGTCGGGTGTCGGTAAAGGAATCGCGTCCTCTTCCATTGGCCTTATCTTGAAGGAGCGCGGATACGAGGTGAATCTGGTAAAGATTGACCCATACCTAAACGTAGATGCAGGAACCCGACCGAGCACGGCGAGGTGTTCGTGCTGTCCTCTGGTCTTGAAACTGACCAGGACATGGGCAACTACGAGCGATTCTTGAATCGCGACCTCGGGCCCGAAGACTACATGACAAGCGGTATGGTGTATCAAACCGTTATCAATAAGGAGCGCGCGCTTGAGTACAAGGGAAAGTTTGTAGAAACGATTCCGCATGTGCGCGATGAAATTATTGAACGCCTGGAACGCGCAGCAGGGCATAACGGCAGTCAGATTTCAGTAATTGAGATTGGCGGAACGGTGGGAGACTTCCAGAACGGGCTCTTTATCGAAGCGGCGCGCGTGATGCGCTTGAAGCATCCAAACGATGTGCAGTTCGTGCTCGTGTCCTACTT
>CAZUBJ010000025.1:0-2578 GCA_964618705.1 uncultured Candidatus Saccharibacteria bacterium | reverse complement strand
CAGTTTGTATTGGTGTCATATCTTCCGGTACCAAACACTATTGGTGAGATGAAGACCAAGCCGACGCAGAGCGCGGTGCGCGAGCTAAACTCCTACGGCGTGCAGCCCGATTTCATTTTGGCGCGCAGCAACGATCCGATGGATGACAAACGCAAGGAAAAGCTCGCTATCTGGTGCAACGTACCAGCGCAGCACATCATTTCAGCACCAGACGTCGCAAGTATTTACGATGTGCCGCTTAACTTTGAGAAGGACAATTTAGGCAATTTGTTACTCGACGCGCTTCGCTTGCCTAAGGACAAGCCAGCAGACTTTACCGCGTGGGGCGATTTTGTGTCGCGCGTAAAGCAGGGCGGACCTGAAGTGAAGATAGGAATAGTTGGCAAGTACTTTGATACTGGCGACTACGTACTCTCAGACGCGTACCTTTCCGTGATTGAGGCACTGAAGTTTTCAGGTGCAGAAGTTGGCGTGAAGCCGCGCATCGAATGGTTGAATGCCAAGGACTTCCAGAACGGGGAAGGGGTAGAGAAGCTCGGCGAGTACGACGGTATCCTTGTACCGGGCGGGTTTGGAGAGACGGGTATTGAGGGCAAATTGCATGCCATTCGCTACGCTCGCGAAAACAAAATTCCATACTTCGGGCTCTGCTACGGCATGCAGCTTATGGTGGTGGAGTACGCGCGTAATGTGCTCGGGCTTGAGGGGGCGCACACGGTGGAGATTAATCCGGACGCAGCACACCCGATTGTTGCCATGATGGACGCACAGAAGGAGATTCTAGCGAAGGGGCAGTACGGAGGAACTATGCGCCTCGGAAGCTATGTTGAGCATGTGGTGCCAGGCACGATTGCGCACGCAGCCTATGGAAAGGATGAGATAGAGGAGCGTCACCGTCATCGCTACGAAATTAACCCAGCGTACGTAGGACAGCTCACCGAGGCAGGGCTCGTATTCTCAGGCACGTCGCCTGACGGGGTGCTTATGGAGATTGCTGAGCTGCCTGAGGAGGTGCATCCATTCTTCCTTGGCACTCAGGCGCATCCAGAGCTCATTGCGCGCCCGCTTGCGCCGCACCCACTCTTCTCAGCGTTCCTGCGAGCCGCCCAAGTCCGCGCGAAGGCGTAGCTGGTTTGTACACGGGCACACTATAGACCCTTGTCCCGAGGGCTATACTGTAGAGGAATTAGCCATTAGCGTATTTCCTATGTCTTCAACCGTTAAAACAGTTATTGGGGTGGTAGCGCTCATTGTCGTGGCTGCTGCGCTTTATTTTGGTATTCAGTGGTACGAAGGTAAGTATGGGGAGGGGTCAGCCGTCTTCAGTACTGAGCCAGTGGTTCTACCATCTGGTGAAAGCACGACCGATGATTCGCTTGCAGAGGATGCAGCGGCCATCGATGCAGAATTGAAAGCTCTCGATGCTGACAATGCTTCTGCTGAAGCAAGTATTGAGGAATCTGCACAGGTGCAATAATCCTTATCTTCTTGAACATATGAAACCCATTACAACTATTCTTCCGCTCGCCCTAGCAGCAGTGCTTGTTACAAGTCCGCTGGCAGTATTTGCTAACGAAGACGATAGTACTTCCTCCGAAACAGAAGTCTCAGCGTCTGTGAATGCAGAAGTGCGTGGGAATGACGACCGAAGGGAGGAAGGACGCAGAATTGATTTAATAGAACGCGCAAAGAAGGAGCGCATGGATATGCAGGAACGCTTCCGTGCAAGCTTTGGCAGCTCCACGAAGCCTCGTCCAGCGTCAACGTCTATGCCGATAAAGGAACGCATGGAACGAGAAGGTAAGGTCCCTACTGGAGAGAAGATGCAGGCTCGCGGCGAAGTGCGTATCGAGGACCGCATCAAGCGCCTTGAGGCTCAGATTGAGCGCATCGGAAAGATGGAGCGCCTATCAAGTGAGCAGAAGGCCACCATCACCGCAGAGCTTAAGGCTCAGGTAGCGTCACTCACCGAACTAAAGACCAAGATTGATGCAGAAACTGATCCTGCAAAGATTAAGGAGTTGACGCAGACTATTGGTAAGGAGTACCGCACCTATGCGGTAACGATGCCAAAGGCAGCACTTACTGCAGCCGCAGACCGTATCATGAAAGTGGTGGGTCAGATGGAAGCGTTTACTGCAAAGCTTGAAGCACGCGTAAGCGCGTCAGGCTCAGCCGAGGCTACTACGCTTCTCGGTGACTACACGGCAAGCGTCGCTAGTGCAAAGACAAATGCACAGGCGGCTGCAAGTCTCGTTGCAGACCTGAAGGCTGATGAGGGAGACGCTACCGTAGCGTCCTCAAACACCGCAGCTCTCAAGAGTGCAAAGGAGAAGGTTGATGCCGCACAGGCAAGCCTCAAAGAGGCTCGCCAGGACATCGGCAGCATCCTAAAGCTGGTAAAGGGACTTGGGGAGAAGGAGGGAGAGTAATACCGGGGGCGGGAATCACACTCCTCCTTTAAGCAACGCGCGACCCTATGGGTCGCGCGTTGCATTTAGCCTCATTTTCAAGTATCTTTTGCGAAGCAGGCAGGTGTTACCTGCCTCGCTATTGCGGGATCGTCTAATGGTAGGAC
>CAZUBJ010000024.1:0-6445 GCA_964618705.1 uncultured Candidatus Saccharibacteria bacterium | reverse complement strand
TCTGTCCTGCGCTCGTTACAATGGACACACTGTCGCCCTCGCCGGTGAGTTGTGCCGTCACGAGCTTGTCGCTGCCCTTAAGAGCAATCGCAATGATGCCCGAACGGCGTACATCAGCAAAGTTCTTCGCTTCTACCTTCTTCACCACTCCTTCCTGCGTCACAAAGAATACAGAGAGTGCATCGCGCGCAGCACCCTTCGGTACGGCAAGTACGCTCGTCACTTTCTCGTCGCTTGCGATAGATAGGAAGTTCATGATGGACTTACCCTTGGTTGCGCGCTTTCCTTCTGGCAACTCGTACATCTTGAGTTGGTATGCCTTACCGTAATCAGTGAAGAACAAAAGGTCGGAGTGCGCTGTTGCTGAAAGGAAGTGGGTGACCACATCCTCCTCCTTGGTGGACATATCAATCACACCCACGCCGCCACGCTTTTGCGCCTTGTATTCGTCAGGGTTGGTGCGCTTTACGTAGCCTCCCTGCGTGAGCACAAGCACACTCTCCTCGTCCGGCACGAGGTCTTCTACAGAAATATTCTTAACGCCACCCTTCACAATCTTGGTGCGACGGTCGTCGCCATATTTCTCACCAAGCTCGATAAGTTCTGCGCGTACCACTGCAAGGATGTTCTTCTCAGAAGAGAGAATCTTCTTAAGACGCGCGATAAGCGCGGCTAGCTCCTTCAGCTCGTCTTCAATCTTCTTGCGCTCAAGACCAGCAAGCGTCTGCAGGCGCATCGCAAGAATTGCGGCGGTCTGTCGCTCACTAAAAGCAAACTTCTTCTGGAGGGCGATGCTTGCCTCTGGTACGTCCTTAGACTTCTTAATAATCGCGATAACCTCGTCAATGTGATCAAGTGCCTTAGAAAGACCAAGCAAGATGTGCTCGCGCTCCTCTGCCTTGCGTAGCTCGTACTCGGTACGACGACGTACCACCTGTCTGCGGTGCGCAATAAAGTTCTCAAGCATGCCCTTGAGCGAAAGCGTCTGCGGCACCCCGTCAACAAGCGCGAGCATGTTGTAGTGGAAGGTGCTTTCAAGTTCGGTGTGCTTGTACAGATTGTTCAGTACTGCCTGCGGGTGTGCGGTTCCCTTTAGCTCTACGACTACACGAATGTCATCGGTAGACTCGTCGCGTAGGTCCTTAATTCCTTCCAATTTCTTCTCGCGCACGAGGTCAGCGATGCGCGTAATAAGGTCGGCCTTATTCACACGGTACGGAATAGAAGAAATGACGATGTTGGTTCCCTTCTTGTCCTCTACAATGTCAGCCTCGCCGCGCACCACCACACCACCACGTCCTGTGGTATATGCATGACGAATGTCAGCCTGGTTAAACGCGATAGCACCAAGTGGGAAGTCAGGGCCCTTTACGTGCTCAAGCAAATCCTCGGTTGTTGCCTCGGGATCATCAATTAAGTGTGCAGTTGCAGCGACAAGCTCGCGCAGGTTGTGTGGCGGGATGTTGGTCGCCATACCCACCGCAATACCAAGTGCACCGTTCAAAAGTAGGTTTGGTGCGGCCGCAGGAAGTACGGTTGGCTCTTGCTTAGAACCGTCGAAGTTTGGAATCCATTCCACCGTCTCCTTCTCGAGATCGCGCAGCATTTCGTCGGCCAAGCGCGACATCTTTGCCTCGGTATAACGATACGCAGCGGCAGGGTCGCCGTCGATGGAACCGAAGTTTCCTTGTCCAAGTACAAGTGGATAGCGTGTAGAGAAATTCTGCGCGAGCTTCACCATCGCGTCATATACCGATGCATCACCATGCGGGTGGTAGCTACCGAGCACCTCTCCCACCACGGTTGCAGACTTACGGAACTTTGCCGTTGGTGTAAGGCCGGTCATACGCATCGCGTAGAGAATACGGCGATGCACCGGCTTTAGTCCGTCGCGCACATCAGGCAGGGCGCGACTGGTAATAACGGTCATCGCATAGTCAATGTATGACTGACGCATCTCAGCAGTAATAGACTGCTCAATAATATTTACGCGCTCTACAGGAGCACTGTCTTCAGGTAGGGCGGCTTTCTTTGGCATACAGAAGTATTAAAACGGAATAACGGTTGCGTCAGCACTCGTACGAGACTCAAGACTAGTGCTTGCGCGTGTCTCTACCACAGAAACTGCGGGCGCATCGGTTCCCTTACCACCAAGCGCCTCCCCTGCAGCACCCATTAGGGACTTAAAGGTGCCCCCACTAGCAGCTACCCCTTCGGCTACTTCCTGTGGTGGGCGCACGCTCTCTGCGACACTGTTGGTAGCAAGACTAAAGGAGCCAGAGGTTGCCATTGCAGCAAACCATCCCACAGCAACAAGCGCAGTAACGCCGCCTGAGACACCCACTGCCACGCGCTCACGCACGTGCGAGGGCTGACTCTTAAGTGTGTGTAGATGCTGCTTCAATCGCTCCATAGGATTATGGCGTTATCACAATGATAGCACCGCTCTTGTCGGCTGCGTCCTTCTTCTTGAGCGTAAGCTTCTCAACGGTTTCTGCACCCCCAGCTCCCTCCTCAAGGAATTGTTCAAGCGCCTTTGGCTCTCCCATGCCGCTCCAGTGCATAGGGATGATGATGCGGGGCTCAAGAGAGACCGCAAGCTTTGCAGCTTCGCTCGGCGAGAGAACGCCATCGCCGCCAACAGGCACGAATAGAATGTCGATCTCATCAATCGCTTCCCTTGCTTCATGCGAAAGGACCGTGTCGGAAAGTGCCCCAAGGTGCACCAAGGTCATACCCTCAAGAGAGACAGCGTACACCGTGTTCACCGCCTCCAACTGACCCTTTGGAAGTCCGTACTGACTCTTAGTGAGGAATCCCTGGATAGTGATGCCCGCGCGCTCGTATTCGCCAGGACCCTGAATGACAAAGGGCTCTGCTCCTCCAAAAGACACCTCTTCGGTCCCGTTCATATCGGGGTGATTGCGCGACACCATAGCGATGTCCGCACCAAACCGAACGGGAGAGAGCGAGCCGCCCTTGGCAATAGGGTCAAAGACCAGCGTCAAATCTCCGAGTGTCACTTTAAAGCACTGTCCTCCGTGATGCGTGATAACCATTATAGGTATTTTACCATATTCACCTGCCTGTGTCTGCGCACTACAGGGTCTTGACCATTGCTGTTTCTAGCCTATAAAGAGCTCATCAGGGCCAGCGGAACCGTTGGAAGACTTGATAGGTTTGTCGCACCCTGCCAGACCTCGCTCTTCACATAAGGACTAGTCGCATGATGCATTCGCTTGGACGACTTGCCGTGCTGGGCGTCGTACTTGGCATGGGCATTGGTGTTGGCAGACTGTCTGTTCCGCCAGCGCCAAAGCCGGTCGTTGCTGTCGCAACGACCGTACCTGCACTGGTACGGATTCCGCAAAGCGCCGACGGACACTACTGGGTAGACGCGTGGGTGAACGGAACGCCCATTCGCTTCCTGGTAGATACAGGAGCAACGGGAGTTGCTCTCACCGACGGCGACGCCAAACGGCTTGGGTATCGCCTGAAGCCGCATGAGTACCTCTTTGAGGTGCTCACCGCCACAAGTAAGACACGGGCCGCCACAGTCACCCTTTCGACCGTGACCGTGGGCGATATTCGAATGACGGGCGTGCAAGCACTCGTGCTTGAAAACGGTTTGGGTTCATCGCTCCTCGGCATGAACTACCTCAACCAGTTCTCAAAGGTTACGTTTGCTGACAAGGTACTGACGCTGGAGCGGTAACACTCCACAATCGCTACCTACTAGGGGCGCCGGACACGGCGCCCCTTTGTGTTACCCCTGCGCGTGGAGTGCCATTTTGACAAAGTCTGCGCGCGTGCTACAAAAGAAGTACTGACATGTGCGCCGGGATACTCGTACAGAGGGGCAACCCTCTTTTCGCGTTCCCTGCGTAGAATGCAGTTTGTACAAACCTTGGAATCTTGAAAGGATTCAAAGCTCATGAAGTCCCCCGACCAGAAGCCCAAGTCGACCATGATCGGCACCCTGCTGCTCATGGGCGCCACGGCCGCCGCCACCTATCTCGCGGCCACGAGGAAGAAGGAAATCCTCGACGGCCTCAACAAGATGGCGACCGCTGGCGCCGCCCTGGCCCAGAAGGTGACCGAAGGCGGCCTCGAGGTCCTGACGGCCACCAAGCAGAACGGTGCCTCGCGCACCGCGCCGCTCGCCAACTAGGCGGGCCCACAAGCTCCTGGTGAGTTGGACCACCCTGAGCCCCAGAAAAGCTCCTTCGCCCCCACGGGGCGAAGGAGTATTCTTTTTATTACGCCATATCCCCAGGGACCTTGACAAGACGCAGAAATACTTGGTACGATTTTCTAGTTCGTGCCCACTGCACCAATTGCACTGGGGCTTCGCGAATTGAACTACCAAGAACGAAGAAGGACTGCAACCATGAAGATGCGTATGCTTTCCGCGACGGCCGCCATCGGCGCCCTCGCCTTGTCCGCTTCCGGCGCCCCGACCTCGGCCCTGGCCGACGGCAACCCGACCCGCTACAAGGACATCGATCCGAACGCCGGTCTGCTCGGCATCGTCCACGACACCGGCCTGAACATCGACGGCGCCGGCGGCAAGGATCTGTATTCCAAGCACGACGACATCGGCGGCGGCGCGATCGACAGCGGCGGCCTCACCACCATCACCCGTGGTCTCGGCATCTACGACACCGGCGGCGCTGGCGGCTTCGTGCAGAAGCCCGACGACTTCCTGGGCACCGACAGCAGCAAGCTGACGTCCATCGCCGCGGCCGGCACCGACCAGAACCCGGACAGCAACGACTCCGGCGCCGCGCCGAGCTAGACCAACTCTCGGTCGAGCACGCACTGCATGGGAAGGGGGCGACTTCGGTCGCCCCCTAACCACCCTTCTTCTCTCTGTTTGATCTTTTGAAACTGCCACCTCACGGTGGTTTTTTTATTTGTGAAATGTGCTATAATGCGCATATAGGAGAAAGGAGGTCTACGGTGACCACGACCAAGCTTCAGCATCAAGAAAAACCTGGTGTTCTGTTCCTCGACGGGAAATACAAGCTGCGACTGTGCCAACAGCAACAGAACCGCGGATCGCAAGTTCGTCCCAAAGACGAACCGCCCAACCGGGACGAAGTTCCCGAATGATTCCGGACCCGCCACTGGCGGGTCCGGACGACCCCTTCCCCCTGTTCTTTCTCTAAGCCCGCACGACCCGTGCGGGTTTTGTCATATATATAGGTATATGCTACAAATAGGCTACATCGCGAGCGTGCAGACAGGACGCGGATGGGCTAACCCCTGACATACCGAAAGGCAGTCAGTACCCACCCGCATAAGGCGCGCCGCTCCCGATTTATATGTCTGACGACACTATGGCTATGGAGGCCGAGGTAAAGACCCCCGCCCCCGTTGCTGCCACATTTACCCTCGAGGCCGACCATGCAATGGCTGGCTTTATTGACCGTATTGCTACTCCACCTCGCACTGGCGACCTCGTAGAGGGAACCATCATCGAGCTCGTACGTGGACGTCTCTACGTAGACTTGCCACCATTTGGAACCGGTATTATCTACGGTCGCGAGTACCTAAACGCAGCTGACGTACTTCGTAAGTCAAACCCAGGCGACACCATCTCAGCAAAGGTGGTAGACCCTTCAGGTATTGAGGGGTACATCGAGCTCTCTCTTAAGGAGGCTCGCCAGGCTGCTATTTGGGGCGAGGCTGAGCAGGCTATCGCTGCACAGACCGTCTACACCCTCACCGTTGAGGAGGCAAACAAGGGAGGTCTCATCCTTTCATGGCAGGGTATCCAGGGCTTCCTCCCTGCGTCCCAGCTTTCTAAGGAGCACTATCCACGCGTACCAGAGGGAGACAAGGACAAGATCTTTGGTGAGCTTCAGAAGCTTGCTGGTCACCCACTCTCTGTCCGCATCATCACTGCTGACCCCAAGGAAGGAAAGCTTATCTTCTCTGAGCGCGCAGGTCAGGAGGACGAGGAGAAGGCAACGCTTGTTGATAAGTACCAGGTTGGCGACGTCGTAGACGGCGAAGTAACTGGCGCTGTTGACTTCGGTGTATTCGTGAAGCTTGAGCAGGGTCTTGAGGGACTCGTGCACATCTCTGAGCTTGATTGGGGCCTTGTTGAGGATCCACGCATGCTCTTCAAGGTAAGCGACCGCGTGAAAGTAAAGGTTATTGAGGTAAAGGACGGAAAGGTTTCCCTTTCTATCAAGGCACTCAAGGAGAACCCTTGGAAGATTGCAACCGACAAGTACCAGAAGGGCATGGAGGTTACCGGAGCAATCATCAAGTACAACAAGCACGGCGCGCTTGCCTCTATTGAGGAAGGTGTTGCAGGACTTGTACACATCAGCGAGTTCGCTTCCCCAGTGGAGCTTCGCGAGACGCTTGAGCTTGGTAAGGTGTACCCATTCACCATTACCCTCTTTGAGCCAAAGGATCAGCGCATGACACT
>CAZUBJ010000023.1:0-6671 GCA_964618705.1 uncultured Candidatus Saccharibacteria bacterium | reverse complement strand
CGCTGATCCCCACTGATCCCGACCACTGGCACCAGATGGTCGAGGCCCTCCGACGACACGAGGTCGCGGTCGTGCACAGCGCGCTCGACGCGGGGGATGCGCCCGATGCGGGTTGTCTTACGCAAGCTATTGCGGAAGAGGTCCTTGTGGCGCAGGAGGAAGGCAAGCGCGTGGTCAATGTCCTTTACGGGGTACACACTTACAAAGATAGTCGCGTCTTTGCCGTCTTTGGAAAGGGCAACACGGGTCGGGGTGATGAGCGTATTACGGCCAGCCTCGCGAGCGATGTAGGCGCCCGCCTGTTCCATAAGTTGAATGCTGATGCGGTTGTCGCGGATACTCATACTATTTTTCTACGGTTGTGTATGTCTGAATGGTGTCACCTGCGGCAATCTCTACCTTGCCCTCAAGCTGCAATCCAAACTCGCCCTCAACGTGGATCTCCTTCACATCGTTTCGAACCTGCTGTAGGTTGGTGAGCTTCATGGTGCCAAGCGGAATACCACGACGGTCTACCTTTACGAGGTCGCCAACGGTAAGCGCGCCACTTTCCCAGCGTGCACCAAGTACGTGCTTTACCCCGGTCACACTAAACACCTTGAGAATCTTTGCCTGCCCAAGAATCTCTTCCTGCATAAAGCGTGGTGAGCGCTCCGTCACGAGGGCTGCTACGCGCTCAGCAAGGTCGTAAATAATGGAGAAGGTCTCAATAGAAACTTGGGCTCGGTCCGCCAAATCGCGGGCCCTGCCATCCGTACCAACGGTAAAAGCGATAATGGTAGCGCCTCCAGCCTGCGCCGTCTTAACGTCGTTCTCAGACACAGCACCAAGGCCTTCAGAGACAATGCGCACGGCAACGCGCTCATGAGCAATCTTGGCTAGCTCGTGCTTGATAGCAGCGATGCTTCCCGTAGCGTCTGCCTTAATGATGAGTGGTAGCAGTACCTTACCCTTCTCTTCAGCGGTGAGCTGGTCGAGGCGAAGTGAGGCTCGCTCGGGAGTGGCAACAAGTTTCTCGGCATCCTTCTTGGTGCGAGCGCAGACAAATGGTGTACCTGCAGGAGGAAGAGCGCTCCAGCCAGCCAAGCGAACTGGCTGAGAAGCGGTTGCTGCAGGAATACGCTTGCCCGCAAAGTTCTCTATAAAGCGAACCGGTACCATGGCACTTCCAGCAATTGCAAAGTCGCCGACGTTGAGCGAGCCATCCTTCAGAATGAGGGTTGCAGTGATTCCTTGCTTTGGGTCCTGAGATGATTCAAGTACAAATCCAGATGCCTCATTGTCGGAGTCCGTCCCAAGCTCTGCCATGTCGGCGGTCAACAGTACCAAATCGAGAAGCTCTGGAATGCCTTCTCCTGTTTTTGAAGAAACACCTGCGTATGAAATAGAACCACCAAGACCCTCTAGGTAGATGCCGTGCTCAAGTACGGCGTACTTCGCCTTTTCAAGGTCGGCACCATTTTTATCAATCTTGGTGAACGCAACAACAAATGGTGTGCCCGCTTCCTGGATTGCCTCGTAGGCCTCAAGGGTCTGCGGCTTCACGCCGTCGTCTGCTGCTACTACGAGAATAGCAACGTCTGCTGCAGCTGCGCCTCGAGAGCGAAGTGCACGGAATGCCTCGTGTCCTGGGGTGTCGAGGAAGGTGATGGTACGCTCCACGCCCTCATGCTCGTGGACAGCCTCGTAGGCAGATACATGCTGGGTGATGCCACCCGCCTCACCCTCGGTCACTTTGGACTTGCGGATGTAATCAAGCAGGGAAGACTTGCCGTGGTCGATGTGACCCATGACAGCAACAATTGGTGGACGAGGGGCGAGTGCCATAATGCTCTTAATAGACCATGGTACTTGCATATTTGCAATGTTCCCTGCACTTTATAGATAATGAATCCCTTTGCTTTACGTGGTCGAGTGTACTTGGATGCCGCGGCTGCGAGTCCTGTTTCAGGGCGCGCTCACCGGGCGTTTGTACGCCAGCTTGGGGTATGGGGGAACCCAGGATCGCCTCATACGGAAGGACGCGCAGCCAGAGCTGTGCTTGAGGAGGCTCGCGCGCGCGTCGCGACACTTGCTGAAGTGAAGCCAGACGCGGTTATTGCTACGGGCTCTGCTACCGAGGCAAATGCGCTTGGGATTGTTGGATACGGCAACGCCCTTATACAGGGTGACGTGCTACCCGCTGATATACATGTACTCTATGATGCGGGCGCTCACCGGTCGCTTATTGGCGCGGTGGAGGAATTAAAGGCGCTTGGCGTTCGTACTGAGGCGCTGGTGTATACAAATGGCGCTATCGATATGAAGCAGCTACGCACACAGGTGCAGCCAGATACGCGACTGGTGGCAGTTTCTGCTGTGTGTGGCGAAACAGGAGCCATTACTCCCGTGCGCGACGTACGCCGTGCAATCGGTACTCAGGCTGTGCTCCATGTGGACGCGAGTCAACTTCCGCGCATTGCCCCGTTTGAGCTCACGCGACTTGGGGCTGACATGCTAGTGCTTGATGCGCAGAAGGTAGGAGGTGTGCGTGGTGTGGGTGTGCTCATTGCTCCTCGCCGTGTCCCCCTCCGTCCGCTCTATGTTGGTGGTGGTCAGGAGCGAGCACTTCGCCCGGGCACGCCCTCGCCAGCACTACTTAGTGCATTTGCAGAAGCACTTGAGGAGGCACATGAGACTCGCCCTGCATTTTGTGCACGTGCTACGCAGTTGCGTGCGCGCCTCGTGGCTGTAGCGCAGAGCATTGAACAGGTGGTAGTGAACGAGGGGGATGAGCAGGCGCCGCATATTGTGAATCTGTCTTTGCTTGGCCGCGATACCGATTACCTTGTGGCATTGCTTGATAGGGAGGGGTTTGCGGTTTCCACTAAGAGCGCCTGCGAGCAGAACGGTGAGGGTTCGCGCCCGGTACTCCAAATGACAGGCTCTATAGAGCGAGCACATTCAACGCTGCGTATTTCGTTCTCGCCACAGACACGAGTGCGCGAAGTAGACGCTTTCTGTCGCGCACTTATCCGTTGTGTGAATTTCCTTGACACCACTGATATACTGAAAGCATGAACATAGAGGACCTAACAAAAACCCAGCTCCTTCTCCTCACCATTTTGGTGAACTTCGTCACCGCTATTGCAACGGCAGTTCTGGCAGTGTCCTTGCTTGATCAAGCCCCTCCAACCGTAACCCAGACGATTAACCATATCGTGGAGCGTACCGTGCAGAGCGCAGCCGAGACGACGCAGCTTCCGGGCATAATCACCAAACAAACCACGGTGGTTATTAAGGACGAAGATCTGCTCTCAGCGGCTATTTCTGCAAACGCAGCTCGAACCGTGTACGTATACAAGGGCTCAGGCACAAGCACTCCGGCCATTGCTACCGCAACCTACTTGCCGCAGGCGCGCGCGGTGGTGACCGTCACGGTGCCAGGACTCCCTAAGGAGGCGTACATCGTCTTCCCGGGCAAGGTGGGTGTCCCTGCTTCCATCTCGCGCGCTGGAGCAACCTTTACTATCTACGGCTTTGCTGACTCAGCGGTGCTGCCTACCGTCGCGTCACCTGATCTGGTGAAGAGCAGTTCCCTAAAACAGGGACAGACGGCCGTAGCAAGTACGCTTGATGGAAGCGCCACTACCGCTATTATCTCTAAGGTAGACGAGGGTGGGGTGCACACGAACCTTTCGGGTGTTCCTGTCGGAGCCGGAGTGGTGAACATCTCAGGTGACCTTATTGGGCTTGCCACCGGTGTCCCAGGACTCGTAGCCTCTGCCGACCGCATTCTCGTACTCCTCTCCGCCACCTCTTCACCAGCACAGTAGTGCTCGGTAAGAGTCGGGCAGGGACGGGCGTCATTACTAGCGTAGCGTCTCAATTCTATGCCACCATTCAAGAATTTCACCACCAAGGCCAAGGAAGCGATTAAGAAGTCGCATGAGCTTGCTATTGAACGCGGTCAAAACCACGTAAGCCCGCTGCACCTTCTTGCCGCACTGGTGTATCAGGAGGAGAGTCTTGTTTTTTCAGTACTCGATCGCATGGATATAGACACCATGCTTCTTGCCGACACTATTCTGGAGCTCCTTGAGATGCCAGAGTCAGCAGGCACACTCTCTCCTTCCTACAATCTCTACCTCACACCAGACCTTGCAAGCGCGCTTGAATCAGCAGCAAAGGTGGCGGCACGCATGAATGATTCATTTGTGGGCACCGAGCACCTGTTTGTTGCAGTGCTTGAGCACCCAGGCCCTGCTGAGGAACTCATTGCTCGTTTCAAGATTGATGCGGACACGGTGATGCAGGTTCTCAAGGAACTCAAGTCATCTAAGGAGGGGCATGTTGCTGGCGAGAAGAAATTTCGCGCGCTTACGAAATTTACTCGCAACCTCACCAAACTTGCGGCGGACAATGCCCTTGATCCCGTGATTGGTCGCGATCAGGAAATAAGTCGCGTGATTCAGATTCTCTCGCGCCGTACAAAGAACAACCCAGTCCTCATTGGAGAGCCCGGTACCGGAAAGACAACGGTTGCAGAAGGACTAGCTGCACGTATTGCAGCGGGAGACGTGCCTGAGAGCTTGAAGGGAAAAGAGCTACTCTCGCTTGATCTGGGTCTTATGATTGCGGGTACCAAGTACCGCGGAGAATTTGAGGAGCGCATGAAGAACGTGATGAAGGAAGTAGAGCGCTCTGAGGGTAAGGTCATTCTTTTTGTGGACGAGCTGCACACCATTGTGGGTGCGGGGGCTGCTGACGGCGCGATGGACGCAAGCAATATGCTAAAGCCGGCGCTCGCGCGTGGCGAGATGCGCGTGATTGGCGCTACGACGCTTAAGGAGTATCAGCAGCACATTGAGAAGGATGGTGCGCTCACACGCCGTTTCCAGCCCGTGTATGTAAACGAGCCGTCGATTGAGGACGCCGTTGCTATTTTGCGGGGACTACGCGACCGCTATGAGCTCTTCCATGGTGTGCGTATCACTGATGGTGCACTTGTGTCCGCGGTGGAGCTTTCAAGTCGCTACATAACTGACCGGTTCTTGCCGGACAAAGCAATTGATTTGATTGATGAGGCTGCATCTGGACTTCGTATTGCACTTGAGAACAAGCCGCCACAACTTGAGGAAACGGATAGAAAGATTCGTCGACTTGAAATTGAGCGCCAGGCGTTGCAGAAGGACGCAGAGGGGGATCGCGCAAAGGAAATCAAAGCACGCATTGCTTCTATTGATGCTGAGATAGCCGACTGGCGAGAGAAGACCAGCGAGCTCGAGCTCAAATGGAAGAATGAGAAGGAGGTAATTCAGGGCATTCGTTCGCTTAAGGCGGAGCTTGATAAGTTGCGCATTGCAGCGGACAACGCTGAGGCGATAGCTGACCTCGGTACGGCAGCAGAGATTCGGTACGGAAAAATGCCAATGCTCCAGAAGGAACTTGAAACAAAAGCAAAGCGTCTAAAGACGCTCCAGAAGTCACGTCGGGTGTTGCATGAGGAGGTGACCGAGCAAGAAATTGCAGGCGTTGTAGCTCGTTGGACGGGTATTCCCGTGGTGAAAATGCTTGAAGAGGAGGCCGCAAAGCTTTCTCGTATGGAGGACGAGCTCAAGGCGGCGGTGATTGGTCAGGACGCTGCGGTACAAACAATTACTGACGCCGTAAAGCGCTCGCGTGTAGGTATCAGTGATCCAAACCGTCCGATTGGTTCGTTCCTTTTCATGGGACCAACAGGCGTTGGTAAGACCGAGCTCTCTCGTAAGCTTGCCGAGTTTATGTTTAACGACACGGAAGCACTCGTACGCGTGGATATGTCAGAGTTTATGGAGAAGCATTCAGTGGCAAAACTCATTGGTGCTCCTCCCGGATATGTAGGGTACGAAGAAGCCGGTACACTTACCGAGCGTATTCGTCACCGTCCGTATGCGGTTGTGCTCTTTGATGAGATTGAGAAAGCGCACCCAGAAGTATTCAATATTCTTCTGCAGGTACTTGATTCTGGTCACCTCACTGATGGTAAGGGCAGGAAGGTGAACTTCAAGAACACCATCATTGTACTGACGTCGAACATCGGATCTGAATTCATGGACCGTATGGCAGGAATTGGATTTGAGGCATCGAGTGCTGAGGGGGAAGCCGAGCGCGAGCAGATTAAGGAGCGTGTTATGCAGGCGCTTAAGAATCAGTTCCGTCCGGAATTCCTGAACCGCCTCGACGATATCGTCATCTTTGATGTGCTTAGCAAGGAGTCACTTGCGCGTATTGTAGAGAAGCAAGTGAAGGAGGTGGTATCGCGCCTTGGTGGTAAGCGCATCACGCTCGAGCTCTCCGACGACGTAAAGGCATGGCTTGCTGATAAGGGGTACAACCCGCAGTACGGTGCACGTCCACTAAAGCGAACCATTCAGGATAAGATTCTGACCCCTATTGCCTCGCTTATGATAGGTCAGGGCATTATGGAGGGTGGTGCGGTGAAGGTGGTGCTTAAGGGCGGTGTACCCTCATTTGAGGTTCAAAAGACTGCAAAGCGCGCTCGAGCTAAGGCACCGGCCACGGTTGCGTAGTATTGCTCCCGCTGGTATAGTCTGCCTATCTATGTCACAAGACCGCCTACAGAAGATGAAGTCTCCTTCGGGACACATTCGTATGACCACTAAGAATAAGAAGAAGGTCACCCGAAAGCT
>CAZUBJ010000022.1:0-6906 GCA_964618705.1 uncultured Candidatus Saccharibacteria bacterium | reverse complement strand
AGCCGAAGCCACATCCACCTCAAGGATGCGTGTATACCAATTTCACCACCTGGGCATGGCATACGGGCTCGAAATGAGCCGGCCCGCTTACTATAGCGGGCCGGCTCATTTTTTACAAATATTCTGGACTAGCTTACGCGTCCTTCTTCTCGTCTTCAGCAGACTCGGGAGTCTCAGCTGCAGCGACCTCCTCGGTCTCTGTAGCCTCAACAACCACCTCAGGAGCCTCTACGGTCTCCTCTGCTACCTCTTCAACTACTTCTGGAGCCTCCTCCTTCTTGAAGTCTTCAGTAGAAATCTTCACCATACGCATGTTGCGGAGCTGGCGACGTACCTCACGAGCAACCTTCTCACGGATGAAGTAGAGCTTTGCGCGACGAACCTTAGAGCGCTTGGTGATTTCAATCTTATCAATAACCGGGCTGTAGAGTGGGAAAATCTTCTCTACACCAACGCCAGAAAGGGTTGCGCGCACCGTAAAGGTCGCACCAGCCTCGGTACCGTGCTTAACGGCAATAACAAGGCCCTCGAATACCTGAAGACGGGTCTTACCCTTCTCTACCACCTTCTGGTGGACGCGGACGGTGTCACCGGAACGAATGCCAAGGTCGGCTCGCTCGTTGGTTGGTACGGGAGTGATTACGGTATGCATGATTCGCGCACTCTACCATGCGGCCTAGAATGAGGCAATAACTGGCGCGGCCCCCGGGAAGGCTGAGACAGCCTTCTCAAGATCTCCTGGCACGGGGGCCTGTATATGGACCGTCCCCCCTTCTGGGAGTGGTAGCACAAGACTTGCGGCATGAAGTGCCAGTCGTGAGGTTCCCAAATCACACGGTTTTCCAATGGCGTACAGAGGATCGCAGACTACTGGGTGGTGCAGTGCCTTGAGGTGAACACGAATTTGATGCGTTCGACCCGTTTCGGGCATTACCTTCACGAGAGAATGGGTGCCAATACTGCCAACAACCTCGTAATGCGTGATGGCTTCCCGCAAGGTGCCACGCGCTTTTGGCTGCGCAGAACGCAAGCGGAAATCTTTTCGAGACCGGCCTATGGAAAACTCAATGGTGCCCTTTTCTTCCTTCAGAGTTCCATATACTACCGCGAGGTACGTTTTTTTGGTGAGGCGCTCTTGGAATGCTGCCTTATAGAAGGCGTGTGCCTCGGGGGTTTTTACCAAAACCAAAACGCCCGACGTGTCGCGATCAAGACGGTGCACCACACCAGGGCGCGCAATCTCGGTACCGTCTGGTAGGCGCTGTGTCTCCCCCACCTCGCGTGAGGCTGGATAGGTTCGAGCAAACCAGTCACTCACCGTCTCGTCAGTAGTGTGACCGTCTGGGTGCGTCATCACGCCTGCCGGCTTATTGATGGCGACAATGTTGTTGTCCTCAAAGAGGATTTCAGGATTCATGCGCTCACCCTATCACAGATACTTACTTTCCCTTACGGCGCTCACGTGTTGCGTACTCTTCAAGGATTGAAAGAAACTCTTCCTTCGTGAACGCAGGCCATTTTGTGTCGGTAAAGAAAAGCTCGCTGTACACCGACTGCCACGTGAGAAAGCCCGAGAGGCGCTGCTCCCCACTGGTACGAATAATGAGGTCTGGGTCTGGAAGACCGGTGCTCCACAGTGCTCGTGAAAAATATTCTTCACCTGCAATCTCCTTACCTTCTCGGATGAGCTTATTTGTCGCAGCGATAATCTCCGCACGTCCTCCGTATGACAGACACACAGCAAGCGTGCCACCCTTCCCGCCGCGCGTCCTCTCTTCCGCGCGCTCCATTTCAGTCAAAAGTTCCTGTGGTATACGTGTTCGGTCACCCAGGAAAACTAGTCGGCCGTCTTCCTTTTCAATATCGTCAACAATACCCTCGGAAAAGAACTTGGCCATTAGTTTCATGAGATATGACACCTCCTCCTCCGCACGATTCCAGTTCTCCGTGGAGAACGCATAGATGTACACCGTGCTGATACCAACTTCTCGTGCCCATCGCACCAAATCCTTCACCCGCTCTGAGCCCTCGCGATGACCCTCAAAAGGCTCAAGGCCCTGCTCCTTCGCCCAACGACGATTACCATCAAGAATTACCCCGATTGCTTTTGGCACTTCGTTGCTAGTCATAGTTTATTGAAAATGAGGTATACGTTCCCTGTGCAGGCAACCACGACACCTCTACCGCTTCTACATGTGCGAGCAGCGGACCCCTGTTGAGCTTCTCTATATATGCAACGAGCTTCTCCTTCGGCCCTTCGGCCACCACACGAACCGTTTTGTCGGCCAGGTTTTGCACTTCCCCAACGAGACGCAGTCCGTGCGCCTTACGTGTCGCAAAATCGCGATACATCACCATTTGTACACGGCCACTCACCTTCGCCTCAATACGCTCGTTCATAGTCTATAAGAACCAAGCATAGCCGACCTTGGTTGCTTTCCAAAATTTCATACCTGCGGTATTGTTCTCCTGCGGGCGATTAGCTCAGTTGGTAGAGCACTCCGTTTACACCGGAATGGTCAGAGGTTCGAGTCCTCTATCGCCCACCCGCACCGAAAAGGACCGGCAACAGCCGGTCCTTTTCGTATTTTTTGTGCCCCCACCTGGAAGTTCGCTTCGCTCTCGCATCGGTCACGTATTGCTAGGTATTCTGCTGCACGTATTCGCAGAATACCAAGATACGCGACCCCGCCTCACTGTCTTCGCAAAACCTCAGACATGTTCCGGCTTTCGATTCCAGACGGGAAGCACGCAGATGCTTCCCTCTGGGGGTACAAACAAAAAACGCCTTCCGGCGTCTTTGTTTGTGCCCCCACCTGGAATCGAACCAAGATCGACGGCTTAGAAGTCCGCAGCTTTATCCATTAAGCTATGGGGGCTCCTCTACAGTAGCCCAAGTTATCGGCTTGGGTCAACGAAGCGATACGTGCCTTGGTACCGAGCGGCTTCCTCGCCCCGCGCTTCATACGCTTTCTCAACCGCTTCTACGGCACTTGTATCAAAGGCTGGTAGTGCTACCTCATCAGCCACACCACCTGTTGCGCTAGTGACGTGGAAACATAGCCACACGCTCCATCCAATACTAAGCCCCGTCAACACTGCTGCTGCACCAAGAATAATGAACCAGTCACGCGTTGGGTGGGTGTGGGTGCGCACCCGAAACATTTCGCGGACCGTTTGTATTGTTGGAAAGAGGTTCTTCATACGTTAGTTGGTGGGTGCACTGGCTCCAAGCGAGACAACTGCCGCCGCTGTCCACTTCTGCCCTCCCCCATCCTCATCAACACCGGTATCAACGGCGAGTGTCGTTATCTGGGTATCGTAGGGGCCGTATTCAATTTGCCCAATAGTACGCGCAACAGCATCGAACGAACCCGTGACCTTTAGCGAAAGCGTGAGCCGCTCCGTTGATTTACCTTGTCCGCCCGTAACCGACAACACTTCTACGTCAGCCCCCTGCGCCCTCCCCTGTTTCTCGAGCCCCTCTAGAAACGGCACAATATCAAGCGTTGAGAGACTGTGAGCCGCGAGTGTTTGCTCTGCTTCAACAAGAAGCGGGAGTGCTGCCTTGGCAGCGGCAACACGCAATGTCTCTGCTTGTTTTGTAGCAATCTCTTGCGTTAGCTTGTCTGCTTTCTGTTGTGCGCTTGCTACAAGCAACGAAACCCCGATCACCGCTCCCAGGGCGACACAAAGCACAGCAGCAGCAATACCTATGTGAATAGCAAGGGAGCGGTTCATGGCGTAAGGGTTCCTATGAGCGTAAGCGAGAAATCAATATTCGACTCCTTTGCGTATGCACTGATTGGCAAATCAACTGTCTTTACATACGGGAGTGTTCCGAGCGCTGCAGCATACGAACGAAGCGCCTCTCGAGAAGTTGCCTTTCCTGTAATACTTAGCCGGTGAGCGTCACTGGTTTGCCCACGAGCAAACGAGAGTCCAGTTATCGACACTCCTGGGTGCGGGACGCTTGTTAGCGCCCTCATGGCATTACTTGCACTTACTCCTTGAGCGTTTTGCGCGAGTGCTGTCGCCGACGCTGTCAGACGAGCAACACGCTCCCCCACCTCACGATCGCCGCCTCCAGCAAGCTGCTCGCCGAGGGTCCCAAGCTCTTGGGTCCGGTCTTGCACCACTTGATTCAAATAAATTAACGAAGGCAACATGAGTATCGCGTGTACCGCAAGAACACCCGAAAGCGCCACGACACTAACCACCGCAACGCGTGCTAGATACAGGTGCGCAAGTGCTCGTTTTCGACTGTCAGGAAGAAGGTTCATGTTATGGAGTGTGAAAATCACGGAGCGCTAACCCAATTGCTGTCGCATATGCAAGCGACTCCATGTAATCGAGCGGTGGGAGCCAGCGGTCCCTTGGTGCCAAATTGGTGAACACGTCACCGAGCGCTACTGGCAGTTTAATTGCGGTCTCCAAATACTCTGGCAACCCGCGCACCGTTGCATTCCCTCCAGTCAAAATGATTCGGGTTACTGGCTCATGCGTAGTGCCAGATGCTGCTCGCCCCTGCCAATACTCAAGTCGTCGGGTTATTTCCTCTCGGATCGCAGACACCGTGAGAAGCATGGAAGACATGTACTCGTCTTTACCACCTTCACTTACCAACCCCTTCTCAGCCTTCACTTTCTTTGCTTCCTCCTCACTCACACCAAAGTGTTTCATCACGGCCTGCGTGAGTGAGTCGCCGCCAATATCAAGGGTAGTGGCGAATCTTGGCGTCTGACCCGTGACCACCATAAGCTTTGTGGTGGTCTTTCCAATATCAATAATGAGCACTGTCTCTTTACTTTCGTGCGGCATAAGTGCTCGAGCAATAGAGAAGGTCTCGCTTTCGATTGCTCGTGTAACAACACCAACATCGTCGAGTGTCGCGAGTGTCTCATCGATGACGCGCCGGGCGTACCCAACACCAACAACCGTGGTGGTTGTATCGGTGACAGCAACTTGCGTGACATCAAAAGCAACCTCTGCTGGTGGCAGTGGCACATACTCGTCTAGATGTGGCTCGGTGAGTGAGCGCAGTTCTTTGGATGAGGCGCCGGCGTGATTCCCCTCCAACACAGCCTCAAAGAGATAGCTGCGGGACTCGGAAAGCGCAATGTTAACGAACCGAATGTGATTCTTCTTAACAATAGTTCGTATCGCATCAGTTACGGCTGCTGATTCCGCAATTTCTCCACCAACAACCGCCCCTTGCGGCAAGAGGTGCTCTGCAAACTTGACCAGCTCGAGCCCTCCCACTTTTTCAGCAAGTACGGCGGTTTTAATGCCACTGGTTGAAATATCAATTCCCGCGGCAGGAAGTGAAAGGTACCGTGGTGGTGCGAACTCGGTACGCAGTACGCGTGCAAAAAGGCTATCCGACATTATGTTGGTAGTATACCGTCCCTGCGCACGCTCGGTGAGGGAGTAATCAACGCACCACTGAACAAACTAGTGTGCGCTGGTGCCAGGGGGCACCTCTCTGCTTGGCGAAAGGAATGCAAACGTCTCCTTGTTCCCTACCGCAAACAACATGCCGTTGCTCTCGAGCCCCTTAATCGTGCGTGGTTTTAGGTTAGTTACAAATGCGAGCTGCTTACCAACAAGTTCTTCTGGCGACGAAACGTACTCGCTGATCCCAGAAACAATTTGTCGCGGTCCTGCCTCCTCACCAAACTCTACTGACAACCGCAGCAGCTTGTCCGTCTCTGGAACGTGCTCTGCAGAAAGTACCGTTCCGACCTGCACCTGCACCTTCGCAAGGTCATCAATACTGATACGCGGTTCTTCCTTGGTGATTTCTGTACCTGGGAGGACTTCCTCTGTGTTATCCATGTGCATGCTGTTTATCTAAATAGCTAGTCAAAATAAGTGCTGCTGCGGAGGCGTCCACGTGAGTACTACCACTCCCTGGCTCGCGTACTCCTTCAAAGTTTCGCCGTGCTTCCTGCGTTGTGAGCGTCTCAGGTTCAAAGTGGACTGGCATACCAACGAGCCTGCGTTCAATAAGCGCACCGAATTCCTTCGCCGCTTTCGCTACTGGGTTTAAGGTGCCGTCATAGTTGCGCGACTCCCCTATCACGACGACACCCACATCCTTGCGCGCAATCAACTCAAGCACCTCATCAATGAGGCGTCCGTTGTTTGGGAGTGTGCCGTGCGGAAACCCCATATGTCCACCCTCGTCTGAGAGGGCGAGCCCCACTCGTTTGGTGCCAAAATCAATTGCTAGATATCGCATACCTAAATCCTACACGCGGGAGCCCTGGCGTGCTATAGTCTCCCGGTATGGCGAATTCTTGGTTTCAGTATCCGGGAGCTCCAGACATACTGTCTCTTTTTGCGTTCCCGTTCGCTCTGCCACTGTTTCTTGTCTTGGCAGTGTGGACGCTCGCCATTAAGGGATACGCACTGTGGTGTGCTGCGCGCGGCAATCAAAGCGGTTGGTTTGTCTTCATGCTTTTCGTGAACCTGCTTGGTATTCCAGAAATTGTCTACCTGGTATGGTTCCGTAAGCACGGGGGCGAATCATCACACATTGCTCCTGCGCCAGCACCAGCGCCATCCGTTTCTTCAGAAGCATAGACACTCTAGGGAGGAGTGCGTGAGTGGTCGAAACGAGCTGTCTTGAAAACAGCCGAGGCGAAAGTCTCCGTGGGTTCGAATCCCACCTCCTCCGCAAAACAATGAGCCGGACACTTTCGTGTCCGGCGATTGTGTTTTGGGAGAAAGAGGTGGGATTCGAAAGGACGGACCGGGGTACCCATTCAGCAGAATGGGTCGGGAGTCGCGGACACGACCAAAACCGAGTGACGACGAGGTTTTGAGTTGCGGAAGAAAAGCGTAATCGCGTTCCCACCTCCTCCGCAAAAAGATAAATCCTGCCGCCCGGCAGGTGTTATT
>CAZUBJ010000021.1:0-8331 GCA_964618705.1 uncultured Candidatus Saccharibacteria bacterium | reverse complement strand
GCACAACTCACCGGCGAGGGCGACAGTGTGTCCATTGTAACGAGCGCAGGACAGAGTATTCGCTTTGACGAGGGTGAGACACGCGCCATGGGACGCACTGCAGCGGGTGTGCGCGGTATGACGGTGAAGAAGGGCGACCGCATCGTCTCCGCTGAAGTAGTGCCGGCGGACGCCAAGGGGGCAACACTGCTTATTCTTATGGATAAGGGCTACGGTAAGAAGACACCGCTCTCTGAGTACAAGGTTCAGGGTCGTGGCGGTTCTGGTATCAAGACTGCTGATGTGACTGCGAAGACGGGTAGCATTATTGGTGCGAAGGTACTCGTTGGTGCGGAGAGTCAGGAAGAGGAGATTGTCGTCATTTCAAAGAAGGGGCAGGTAATCCGCGTATCTACGGGAGAGATTCCAAGTCTTTCTCGCGCGACGCAGGGTGTGCGCATTATGAAGATGCGCGAGGGAGATAGTATTGCAAGTATGGTGGCACTATAATTAAGACACTATGGAAGGACTACACACATCACCGCAAGGGCCAAAGTTTGAAAAGTCAGTGCTTACTGATGCGGACATCGTCACCGCAAGTCTTGGAGATCTTAGGGGTGATGCTCTCACACTCTACACCGCTCTTAACAATCCTATTCCAAATAATGAGACCAGCCCGCAGGAGTTTGTAGACAGCTTTAATGCGCTCCCTGCGAGCGAGCGCTCGGCGGCATACGACAGTGGTCAGCCACTATCAGAGCGCAGACCAGTCGAGCGAAGCGTACGCACTCCGCACGGGTTTCAGTACGTTGTGCACGTAGCTGCGGACGGAGAAGTTACGCTCTCTTCTCAAGTTGCATAGCGATTGGCACTTTCGCTTGCGAGTGGTATACAGAAACAGGCCCGCGGCTTTTGCCGCGGTTTTCTGTTCCCAATCAGTGCACGGAGGCACTCCATGACCACTACTTCACGACGGTGTGGCGAATGCTCGGCGTGCTGCACCACCCATGCGGTGCCCGAGATACTCAAACCTGAAATGCAGGCGTGCAAGAACCTCGCCAGCAATGGCGGGTGCGGCATCTACGGCACTCATCCATGGGCCTGCCGGCACTTCAAGTGCCTGTGGCTCGAGGGGTTTGGCGAAGACAACGAGCGTCCTGACAAAACCGGTATAGTGCTAGGGTGGAGCGTTCCTGCGCCGCAGGAAGTGGCCACGCTGCACATTGTCAGCGTTTCTGGCACGGAAGTGCCGGAGCAGCAGGCAAAGGAGCTTATGCTCCGCTTCCAGCTCTACTTTGGGCTAGAGACAGCGCAAGGTCTTCTAGTGCACAGCGCTTCGCGCAAAGAGCTCGTGCAGCTCGCTTGTTGATACGGGCCGCCCTTCGGGCGGCCCGTGCTACTTTATATACATGAACTTTAGTGATCCTTTTTCAAACGTATTGCAACTTGGTCTTCGTGAAGGCATGAAGGTGGCTGATTTGGGGGCTGGTGTAGGACACCACGCACTCGCCGCAAGTCGCATCGTGGGCAACACGGGGCGTGTGTATGCCGTTGATGTCCAGGAGGAAGTATTAAAGCATCTTGCAAGTTCTGCTCGAGACACAGGTATAAAGAATTTGGAAACGATATGGGGGAATATAGAACGCACAGGCGGTACGTCTCTTAAGGAAGGGTCAATGGATGCCGTTATCCTTTCAAATACGTTGTTCCAACTTGAAGACTCTGCTGGGGCAGTTGCGGAGATTAAGCGTATTCTAAAGTCGGGTGGTCGCCTACTCGTTATTGATTGGGCAGGAAGTTATGAGGGTATGGGTCCACGTACCGAGCATGTGGTGCCAGAGCACACCGCACTCGAGCTGTTTATTACGGGAGGTTTTCATAAGTTAAAGGATTTCCGCGCAGGTCCGCATCATTATTCAATCGTGTTTACTGCGCCATAGAGTTGGCGCGGTATGATTAGCTACATATGAAGGATCTAAAACCGTTCCAAATTGTGCTCATGGTCATATTTGGGCTTGTGGCGCTCATCGGTGTCTTCTTGTTTGCAAACTTTAAGGGCTTTAAAAGCGGCGTCACCCCTGCTGGAAAGGTCATGATTTGGGGAACGCTGCCTGAACGAGCTATGCAATACACCATTATGAGTTTGCGCAATGCAAACGGCGAGCTTGAGGCGACAACCTACTACGAGTATCCGCTTGAGACATTTGACCGAGAACTGGCGGACGCCATTGCCGCTGGTCGGGGTCCAGACATGATTATCATTTCGCAGGAACAACTTGCTGGTGTTGAAGACAAGATTCAGCTTATTGAGAATCAAACAACGTCAGTACGAGCCTTCAGAGATACGTACTTGCCTGAGGCAGAGCTTTTCCTCTCTGGAAAGGGCGCGTATGGCATTCCGTTTGTGCTTGACCCGCTTGTGCTCTACTACAACCGCACGCATCTAACAGCGGCAGGTGCAACAACACCCCCTACTTCTTGGGAGGCTGTGGCGGGGCTTTCACCAGCCTTGACCCGTCTTGATCAGGTCGGAGGTATTGCGCGTTCTGGTATTGCGCTTGGTACCTACGAGAACGTTGAGAATGCGCGCGCAATCATCTCTCTCCTATTTATGCAGGCGGGGTATTCTATCTCAGAGCGCTCTACTGATGGACTACGCGCTACGCTCTCCAAGCAGGTGGGTCAAAGTTTTGGTGTAGAACCTGCGGCAGCGGCGGTCGGCTACTATCTACAGTTCGCAAACCCTGCAAAGACCAGCTACACCTGGAACCGTTCCTTCCCGTCGGCTCGACAAGCATTCCTTGCAGGAGATGTGGGACTCTACCCAGGATTTGCCTCGGAGGAGCCACTTATTTCCGGCGGTAATCCAAATCTGGACTTCGATATGGCCCCTATTCCGCAGCCAGGAGTCACGCAGAATCGCACTACATATGGTCGTCTCTACGCGTTTGCTATTCCCAAGGCATCGCAGAATAAGGATGGTGCGTTTCGTGTCGCTCTGGCTCTTACCAGAGATGGAACACTACCGGTGCTTGCGCGCGCACTTTCCATGGCGCCTGCTCAGCGAGCGTTCCTCATTCCAGAGCAAGATAACCTCTTTGAGCCCGTCTATTACCCACAAGCGCTCGTGGCGCGTGGCTGGCTGTCCCCATCGCCGACAGACACTGACGCCCTGTTTGCTACGATGGTAAGTAGCATTACCAGCGGCCGACAGAATCCATCGTCAGCCATTACCAGTCTCGACCAGGCAATTACTGCGGGTCTTCGCTAACTTCCTATGAACCGCTTCCTTCGTCTACTACTACTCGCTCTTGTACTCGTTGCCGTTAACGGCCCGTTTGCATCTATGGCACTTGCTCAAGCGGGAGGAGCCGGTGCAGGCAACCCTGCTGGTGGCGCTGGAGAGGGAAATCCAAGTGGTCTTAGTGGAGATGGACTCACCAATCCTCTCGACGGAATAGACTCTCTCCCCGAGTTCTTGGAGAAGATTCTCGGTGCAGTCGTTGATCTGGGAGTTATTATCCTGACGCTCGCTATCGTCTATGTCGGATTCTTGTTTGTGAAAGCGCAGGGGAACGAAGAGCAGCTACGCTCGGCGCGCAGTGCGCTCATGTGGACCGTCATTGGCGGACTGGTGCTGCTCGGCGCACAGACCATCGGTATGGTTATTAGGTCTACGGTAGAATCTCTCGGCTAGATATGACATTTGCTGATTTCGTAAACGGTATTGCAAGGCTTGTAGACAGTGCGGTCATCCCGCTTCTCTACGCGCTTGCATTCATACTCTTTCTCATCGGTATGGTGCGGTTCTTCTTTATGGGTGGTGAAGAGCAGCGCCAGAAGGGACGTGTGTTTATGCTGTGGGGCGTTATTGGTTTTGTGGTGTTGTTCTCGGTTTGGAGTATTGTGAGGCTTTTCCTCGGTGTTTTGCCGAGCTAGTGGGATAACCGCCCCGTACACAGACACTATCTGGTAGGCTTACAGCATATGAAAACCATCATTTCTAGATTTGTCGGAGTGGCACTCCTTGTAGTGCTGCTCAGCTCCGCACAGATTGCCATTGCGCAAACTGCTACGCCAGCTGCGGGAGGGCTCAACACTACCGCTATTCAAGGTCTCAGTGACTCAATCATTGGCTTGTTGAATACCGTGGTCGTGCCACTTGTGTTCGCGCTCGCTTTCATTGTCTTCCTGTGGGGCGTATTCCAGGCGTTTATCCTCGGTGCCAACAATGAGGAGAAGCGAAAGGAGGGTGCAAAGTTTGTGATGTGGGCTCTCATCGGCTTTGTGGTAATGATATCTATTTGGGGATTGGTAAACCTTGCCAAGTCGCTTCTACCTACCGGGAACAACACTCGCCCTGACTTGCCATGTTTTGACAAGGACCCGTCAAAGTGTAACAAGTAGTGTTTTCCACACCACGCCGCTTATTCTATTGACGTTACTCACCACTAGACTATCCTATAAGGGTATCTAGCTAATTATCCTCTATGAAGAAACTTGGTCTTATTGGTGCGGTGCTTGCGTTCCCACTTTTGGTGTCCGCACAGAACACGGTGAACAGTGTTCAGGATGCTGGTTCATTTGTTATCGGTCTCATCAACAATGTTGCGGTACCGGTAGTATTTGCACTTGCGTTTATCGTATTTATTTGGGGCGTCTTCCAGGTGTTCATCCTTGGCGGAACGAACGAGGAGGCAAAGGAGAAGGGCCGCGCACTCATGCTCTGGGGTCTCATCGGATTCTTCGTCATGGTGTCAGTATGGGGACTCGTTCGCATTCTTACTGGTTCAGTGGGTCTTACGAACAACGTACCTAGCTACCCAACCGCTCCTACTACTGGTGGTCCTCGCCCATAAGGACTTCCATTAGTTTCTTCTGTGGACGACCCCGCGATATGCGGGGTCGTTTGCTATCATAGGGAGTAATGAACTACGAACAATTTATTGCAAAGGTGCAGACCGCCATTTTGATGCCAATTATTACACTTCTCTCGCTGGCTGCCTTTGTCATTTTCGTCTGGGGCGTTGTGCAGTTTATTGGCGGGTCTGAGGATGAAGAAAAGCGCAAGAAGGGGCAGCAGCATATGATCTGGGGAATCGTTGGCCTCGTCATTATGTTTGGTGCAAACGCCATCATTGCACTTCTACGCACGATTGTAGGGGGGTAAAACAAAGCCGCCCGCCCCAGTGAAGGGGAAGGCGGCTGGCACAACTAGGGTGCCAAGAAATCAAAAGGTAACGCTAATCCATCCGCACGAACCAGATCTTCGTGGTGAGCGGTTCCGAGGATTCCCCCGGAATGATGCCCAGCCACTTGTTCTCGCTCTTCCTGTCGCCCCACTCCGAAGGAGGAGTGTCCCCATTGCCTGCCTTGAAGCGGAGCTTCTGGTAGGTCTTGTAGGGGCCATAGCAGGGGAGGTATCCGGACGGTACGGAGACCATCTCGGATTCGCCCTCCACGGGTACGGTGACCTCGCGAATGTTCGCGGGGTCGGGAAGCGCGTCGCAGGGCTCCTTGGTGGGAGCACTGGTCGACACGGCAGCCGGCGGAGCGTGGTCGATGACCGACGCCTTGGCCTGTTGGTTTGCCCACGAGACGAAGGCGAAAACGACCAGTCCGATGCAGGACAGTACCACCGCAACCGCGATCACTTGGGACGACCAGGGCAGTTTGCCGTGATCATGCCCGTGGTCGGCGTGAGCACCGCCGTGTCCGGCAGCCGCAGGTGCGGCTGCCGGGGTCGGGTGGTGTTCGGGCTCCTCATGTCGCGGAGCTGGCCGGGGCCTGCTTTTGCGCGACATGAAAACGATGAGAAGAATCAGTGCGACGGTGCCCAGAACAGTCAGCGCGATGAAGATCCAGAGGCCGGTCTCCATCGGAGCTTTCGAGCCGCTGCACTTCGCGAGAACCATCAACAGAGCGATGACTCCAATCACCAACCGAACCCTCAGAGGAATGCTCTGAAGGAACCCTTTCTTTTCGACTATCATCCTTCAGCTCCTACTTCTTCGTAACAACTTTTTCAGCAAGTTCACTCACCCAGGTGGGTGCGGCGAACACGGTGGCACCTTTAAGGGCTTCACCGCCGACCACCGTTCCAGCGCCGGCAGGATGCTTCTCGGCCGCTTCGTAGCGGGCGATTTCACCTGCGACTGCAGCTCTCGCAGTTGCTTCAGCAACTCTAGCGCCGGCCATGCCGACGGCCTCGTTTGCCTTGGCGGTCGCGAGACCTGTAACTTCCGTGACCGTTGCTGTGGCTCTGCCTGCCGCTTCAGCTGCGGCAGCCTTCGCATTCGCGTCGGTCACGAGCACTTCTGCTGCTTGCTGCGCCTTGAACGGTGCGGCAATGCTGTCCAGATACGCTTGTGCTTCTGGGCCGTCAGGCATGGGAGCCTTCAGATCCGCAGAATCGATGGCTACGCCGAAGCGGAGTCGCATCTCTGCGTCCAGCTCGCGGACCATTAGCTCAAAGTTCTCCTTCAGCCTTGCCTTTTTGCCCCGGGCGTCGGTCTGAGAGATGAGGTCCATGAACTTGAAGCCGCTGGCCCAGTTGCGAACGGCCTGTTGAATGGCCGCCTCAACCTGAACCAGCCAGTCTTCAGTGCGAATCAGAGCCTTGTGGGGGTTCACGATCCGCTGACCCACGATATAGGTCAACTTCATCTGAAGACCATCTCTGGAGATCACGTCCCGTTGGATTATGACGTAGGGGAACGCGTTCACTTTGAAGATTCGAGTCGGTTCTCGGCGATGTATGATCCGATCGCCCGACTCTTGCTTCCATTCGAATATCTCCTCGTTGACCTTCCGCTGAAACGGAATGCCGATGGGGTAGAAGCCGAATTTCTTCATCCATTCCGGACGGCTGTCGTAGTAGTCGTCCGTCTTACCCTCCTCGTTAGGGAGGATCTCCCAGGGAGCAATGCCCCTTTTGAAGTACTCGGTGCCTGGGCGATTTAGATGGTAGCCAGGTAGCGAGATGTGGAAGTCGTGGAACTCGTCACCCTTCAGAATCATCTTCCCGTCACCGGGCGAGATGTATGTGTTGAACAGGTCGCGTTCTGCGAACGGAACCGCGGCGAAAGGAAACACATGTGGGCCACCAAGGTAGGTGGCAAGTCCGATAGTGCCTGCGATAGCTGCGGGGATTAACAGCGACATCTGAGTGGCCTCCCTGGCCGGTTTTTCGGTTGATGGGTGCTAGTTACCTTGAGATTTCGAGGAACTAGACTCTGGGGACAGTATACCACGAAAAGTGGACAAAAGTCAAGTAGTGTGGGGTGGTTCGGGGAGGGGGATAAGGCCTTGAATTGGGGTTCGGAGAGGACACGCGATTACACCCCAAGGGTATTTCCAGTTTCTAATCGCTACGCTCAAAAAACTTAGGGCCGCTTTTGGTCACAGATACTGACTCGTCGTCACTCGTCAGTTCCGCGACCCCGCCTCGCGGCTTTACTCTGCTGAGCAAAGCATCGCTCCGGCTTTCAAGTCCTCGCGCAGGGTGTGCAGACACCCTGCTTCCCGGGCACAAATGAAAACAGGCTCAGTAAGAGCCTGTTTTCATTTGTGCCCGGGAGAGGACTTGAACCTCCACCCCCGAAAGGACCTGCTCCTAAGGCAGGCGTGTATACCAATTTCACCACCCGGGCGTTAGGACTACTTTACACTATTCCCTTTATTGAGGCTATCCTGCGTAGCGATGGTTTTTACAGTGGTACCCTATCTACAAGAGACCTGCTGATGCATATGAAACTTTTCTGGAAATCGGGTACACAGCAAAAGGGCTTTACGCTTATCGAATTACTGGTGGTAATTGCAATTATCGGAATTCTTTCCAGTGTCGTGTTGTCCAGTCTAAACACCGCCCGACTGAAGGCTGCAGATGCGAGGAAGAAGGCCGACTTCAAGAATATCAGCACCGCACTGCATCTCTACTACGACAAGTATGGAACGATGCCAGGTAATCTGGTTTCGGGGACACAAGTCTGTGATGGCGGGCCTAACCAAACGCAGTACGACCAGCTCATGAATACATTAATAGCCAATGGCTTTCTGGGACAGATACCAAGAACTCCAGGCAACGGAACGTATTGTTACTACAATTACGGGGCAGGCAGTGCTCCAGGGGCCATACTAGTTACGACCCTACAGGTTGCACCAGATACAACCACTGGCATTCCTCCTTCATGTAGACCGTGGGCTCCTGCTACTAATTGGTGCTCTCAGATAAGCAACAAGGAATACTGCATCTGTAATCCTTTCTAGGGTGCGCCATCCTGGACCGCGATTACACTTTTCGCCCGCGAGTCTGCGCCTCGTCGTCACTCGGCTTGCTCTGGGCACCGCCTC
>CAZUBJ010000020.1:0-8882 GCA_964618705.1 uncultured Candidatus Saccharibacteria bacterium | reverse complement strand
CAGCGAGTCCACGCTCTGCAATCTCTTTGCGCTGAAGTCCCTCAAAGGTGAATGGGCGAGTGACAATAGCCACGGTGAGTGCGCCGACCTCCTTTGCAATCTTTGCAACAACAGGAGCAGCACCCGTTCCGGTTCCACCACCGAGTCCACAGGTGATGAATACCATGTCAGAACCCTGGAGTGCTTCCTGAATTTCCTGACGTGTTTCTTCTGCAGCACGCTTTCCAAGCTCTGGATTCATTCCCGCACCAAGGCCCTTGGTGAGGTTCCGTCCGATGTGAATCTTTCGCTTTGCGAGTGAGCGATGCAAATCTTGTGCATCAGTGTTCACGGCAATGAATTCAACACCCTTAACTTTTGAGTTAACCATGTGGTTCACTGCGTTTCCGCCGGAGCCTCCACAACCGACTACGCGAATGCGAGCAAAGGTCTCGACTTCTGGTTCAACGCGCTTGGACATACTAAATGGGATATGGGCCTATAAATAAAGGTTCAATTAACTATACCAGGGTAGCCCAGCTTGCAAAGCTAGACAGAGGGTGGAAACGTGCTCTACTTTCCGCTTCCTTATGGGAGGAATTGGCGGAAGAAGCGGGCGAGAGACTCAATAAGTGCGCCAGCGCGCGCCTTGTGCGGTGTTTCGGTATCACCGGTGAGGCCCCAGAGCGAGAGTCCGTACGCAACCGCCCAGGTTGCGTCTTTAATCTTGGTGTCCTCAGTAATCCGCACATCAGCTACTCGAGATGGGAGGGCAAGCGCTCCTTTTGCGATGTCGACAATGGTGCCCTGGCCGGACGCACCGCCTGAAATGATGATACCTGCAGGCAAGCTGCCGCGCTTACCAAGCGCCTTCAAGTGCTTATCAATCAAATCAAACATCGTGCGGTAGCGCGCGGTCACAATTTCTTCAATCTTCTTCTTTGGGTACATGGTGCCGCCGAGGTGGCCTAGCTTTAGTCGCTCTGCGTCTTCAAGGGATACCTTGAAACCAAGCGCGAGGTCGTCGGTGATGTTGGTAGAACCAATCGGGAATACTTTTACAGAAATAGGGAGTCCTTCGTCGTACACCACTATGGAGACAGTCTCGGCCCCGATGTTTGCGAGGACACACCCTTTCATCTTTTGGTCCTTGGTGAGAGTAACGTAGGAGCCTGCAAGTGGGGAGGCCATGCGGTCTATCACTTCAATATCAGCGGCCTCGGCAACACGAATGAGCATTTCTGCATGCTGAGTGAGACAGGTCACAAAGAGATAGTCAGCCGAGAGACGTGTGCCGCGCATACCAAGGGGTGCGCCGAGCGAGAGATGGCCATCTACGCGGAATTCAACCGGAATTTCATGGAGCACGGTGCGGTTTAGGAACCCTGGACGCGCAGCCTCGCGCGCGCCCTCAAGGGTCTTATCAATATCAAGTTCTGTAATTTCCTGGTCGGCTCGCGAAATGACGGTCTCGCCGCTTGCGCGTACCTCGTCAAGCGATATGCCACCAACCGCAAGAAAGCCCTTCTTAATGGGAAGGTGGGCGATAGCTTCTGCTTGCTCGCGTGCCTGACGTACTGAAGCAGCGGCGTCCTCTATATCCACCACGTAGCCGTGGCGCATGCCGCGCGTAGGAGCAATACCCGTACCCAAAATTTTGAGCGTCGCACCGTCAGGAGTAGACACTTCTTCCACTACCACGACTTTCGTCTGGTGGGTGCCGATGTCAATTCCTGCTGCGATGCGTCGGGCCATTGTAAGCGCGTATAAAGTACTAGCTGATAAAGCGCTTCAAGAGTAAGCGTTCTTGTTTCTCCATTGTAGCCCCGTGTTGCTGTCCCTTCAAATGAAGTAATCCGTGGATAAAGAGAAATCCGACGAATTGCGTGTACGTCATGTCGTATTTCTTTGCCTGCTTCTTTGCGACAAGGGGGCAGATAACTATCTCGCCACTTCTATTGCCGCTTTGGTAGGAGAGCACGTTGGGAGTGTAGTCCTTGTTGCGAAGCTGCTTGTTCATCGCTTGTGCGCGTGTTGTTCCTACAAAGGCAAGGGACACCTCCCATGTCGGCAAGATATGTTTATGGGCGGCCTCAAACGGAAACTTCACCGTTTTCTGCCGCGTCATGTTGCGAATATCAAGCGTACTCATATCACACTGAGTATACCGTACAAAAAACCGCCCTTTCGGGCGGCCTTTTGTTTTACTTCTTTCCGCGGCCCTTGCGAGCGTTTGGATCAATCTTGCCGAGCTTTACCTGCTCGTTGTAGGTCTTGATGACGTCTCCACGAACCATGGCGCGTGAGTGCATCACGTTCTTACTCTTGTTGCGTGAGTAATAGCGAATCTTGCGAAGCGCGCGAACAAGGCCAAGACCCTGGCCACGGCGGGAAAAGCGACGAAGAAGGGAGGCAGAACTCTCGTTCTTGCCACGGACTACTTCAATGCGAACGGCGTTATTCATACGGTGGAGAATAGCACAGATAGTGGGTTTGTGTCTAGGAAAAGAGAAGTGCCGCCCTGGGGGAGGGGCGGCACTTGGGATGGGGCCTTGTTACGCAACGCTGCGGAGACGCTCAATGAGTCCGTCCAGTGGAATGATTGATTCGGTATAGCTGGCTCGCTCGCGCAAAATAACTGAGCGCTCAAGAGCTTCCTTGCGACCCATGATAAGGAGGTACTGCGGATTCATCATATCTACGTAGCGCATCTGCTCGGTAAGCGAGGCAATACCAATGGACTGGGTGAGCGGAATGCGCGCACGGCGCAAATCGTCTGCCATTTTCATGCTTTCGCGCTTGGCTTCGTCGCCAATGTGCACAAACACAAAGCGCGGAGAGGTCTTTTCCTTAATCGCAGGGATGACGTCGCGCGTCTCAGTGGTAAAGCGCATGATGGCGCCAACCGATGGAATAGCTGACTTAAAGAAGTGCTTGGTGAATTCTCCATAGCGAGAGCCCCATACCTCAACACCGCGCGAGCCTCCTTCGTTTGAAAGCTCAAAACAGGTATCACTCCAGCTGGTACCGCGTGAGAGAAGCTCGGGCGCAAGTTGGTACGGCGTGTCAGTCGTTTCTAGATATTCAAGTACAGACTCAAAGTGCTTACGGCTTGCTTCAGAGAGGTGGTCGGTCGGAGAAGGAAGAAGGGAACACTCGCTCTTGTTGCATGCAAGTTTTTCTGCGGCAGTGAATACATCTGTCTTTGCGCAATCAACACACTCAGGCGGTAGTGTCGCGCCATGCTTTCGGAAGAAGGTGCCGAGCTCGCGTGCAAAGCGCGTGCGCGTTTCCTTGTCACCCATACTGTTTAAACGAAGCACTGGCTCGGCCTTGGTGAGGTCTTGCATAAGCGCGCGCACAGCACGAATAAGTACCGCGTCTGCGATAGCGTGCTCAACGCCAAGTACATGGAACTGTACGATGATCTGCTTTGGTGCAGCGCGGCCGGGCGCGGCGTTGGTGTGCCAAAGAAACAGCGGCTCGCGCACATTAGGATCAAGTCCAGCATCACGCACATGCTTTAACAGGGCGGCCATTTCGCGCGCAGCTGCATCAAGCGAATCAATGTTCAGTGATTCTGGGTACGGACTCTTGCTACCCTGGCCACGCTTTTCGTGCGCAAGAGCTGAAAGTGGTCGAAAGCCGTAATAGGTGCCAATAGCGTGTGCTCGCTTTAGAATGTCGTCCGGTTTATGAACGAGGGTACTCATGGCGCAACTTCTTTTAACGAACCAGGAAGAATGCTTGCGTGTGCCGTTGGCAGGAGGCGAATAAACGCACGCCCCACCACGTCGTTTCGCGGAAGCGGTCCCCACACGCGAGAGTCTGAGCTGCGTGGGCGATTGTCACCCATCACAAAGAATTCATCGTCTCCTAGGTTCGTGGTGACGGTATAGGTGGCGTCTTCTGCAACCACGTACGTCTCATTCAGGATAATAGTGCTGCCGTCAGTCTTGGTAATGCTGGTGCGACCACGGTCAACGTTCACCGTTTCGCCCGGCAGGCCAATAATGCGCTTGATGTAGAAGACTGAAGGGTCACCTGGGTAGCGGAAGATGACTACGTCACCGCGTTTCGGGTCGGCCAAGTGATAACTCAACTGGTCCACTACCAAATAATCACCACCCTCAAACGTCGGATGCATTGACTCGCCCTCAACCACAAACGGTTGCGCGATAAAGTAGCGAATCGGTACGACGATGACCACGGCAAGTACGATGAAAGTAAGAATTTCTCGTACTGCGCCACCGAAGAACTTCATAAGATAGTTGTATTGTATTCTTCTCCACTCGCACGTCAAATTTTCGCTCGTGTGTTCGTCAGAAACGCAGCCCGTTCTTCAGGGCGCACACAGAACATAGTCGCAAGACACGTTAAAAATCGCAGATCGCATTCGCTAATACGATTTTTAACTACTCGCTCCTTGTTCTGTGGCTGCTTGCGATTTAGCGTTTCTGACCAAACACACTCGCTCAAGAGGAATAGTAAATGTGCCTAGTGAATACTTCAGATTTAGTGCAATTAATTCCAGCACGTGCTCGCTCCAGGTGGTGGGGAGGAAATGTAGTGGTGAATGTACTGCACGGTTGTGTATTTGCTAGATGCGCATACACTGCGCCCATGCATAACGTAGGTAAATATCGACTCCCATACGCCATTGCGGGAGTGCTCGCGGTCATTCTTGTAGCACTTATTTCGGTGTGGCTTTTGGGTGCAAAGACCAGCAACGGGCCTATTGGCACGCTTCCAGACACTCAGGCCTCGTCTACACTGCCGGTAGTGGTACCCGTACAAGGCGTTGCCTATTTGGAAGTGGTGGATGGCTGTAACCATGCGTACGAGGGTACGTGCGTAAACATGCGCTCAGCACCGAACAAGGAGGCGAGTGTGGTGGAGCGACTTCGCACGGGTGTCGTACTGCGTGTTGCGGGGACGGTAAAGGTAGATGGTAAGGATTGGTACAAGGTTCTCGTGGATGAACACATTCAGTACCCAGAGCGCGTGAAAGGCGATTGGTATGTGTATGCAGACGCCGTAGAACTGTTCTATGACGAAGGCGACAAAAATCTGACCAGCAACACCGCAACAACGACAAAGAATATTTACGTGAATCTTACCGAGGAGATGCTGTATGCCTATGACGGTGATGTCTTGTTCATGCAGGAGCCTATTTCAACGGGACTCGAACTAACACCAACACCAGCGGGAACCTTCCGCGTGTTTAGAAAAACACCAAGCCGCTACATGCAGGGCCCGCTTCCTGGCGTCAGTAGTCAGGTGTACGACTTACCAGGAGTGCCGTGGAATTTGTACTTCACTAACGAGGGTGCAGTCATTCATGGCGCGTACTGGCACGACAGTTTCGGAAAGCCATGGTCGCACGGCTGCGTAAATCTTGCTCCACAGAGCGCAAAGAAGTTGTATGACTGGGCAGACACCGGCACGCTTGTTGTAGTGCAACATTAGGAGTATGTGCGAGCGAGTGGCGCGCCTTGCCAGGTCCACTTTTTAGTGGAACAATCAACGCATGATACCAGCACTTCCCGTCGAAGTTCCTGTAGCTCACGTACCGTATTACTCACAATTCACCGACGTCTCGGCTGTAGAGTGGAAGAAGAATTCTTGCGGCGTTGTTTCCATCGCCATGGTGGTGGATTACTACTCCACAAAGAAAATTTCAGTAGACACGATGCTCTCGCAAGCCATAAAATCAGGCGCGTATTTGCAAAGTGCAGGGTGGACCCACAAAGGACTTATTGATCTCGCTGCCAAGTACGGCATGAAGGGTCAGGCATATGATTTAACCAAATCTTCGCAGGCTGCAGCGTTTGCTGCGTTTACTGAGCAGCTCAAAACAGGGCCGGTGATTGCATCAGTGCACTACAAATTTGAGCCAACCAATCCTATTCCGCACCTTGTGGTGATAGACGGTATGGATAAAAACTTTGTGTACTACAACGACCCAGCGTCTGCGGGTGCAGAAAAGAAGATTGCAATCGCTGACTTCAAGAAGGCATGGAAGCAAAAGTTTATTGTGATACGTCCTTTGGTGAGTGCGGCGAAAGTTGCTGAAGCAGAGCCTGTGGTGCTTGCTCAAGCAACAAACACCGACTATTTCGCATCATTCTTCAAGCGGATTATGCCTGGACTAGCAAGTACGGGCTCACTGGGATAGTCGTGCGCGAGGCCGTTTCTCGTTCTATACTTATAGTATGAATACCTGCATAACTTGTGGCATGCCGTTTGTGGGCGAGCACGCAGACGAAATTGCGTTTGAGACGTCGTACGGGCCAGTGTGTGTCCATGATAGTGAAGACGGTGAGATAAAGGACCCCGAAGACATCTTTGCGGGCGGTGTCGCGTACTTTGTAGACACGGTAGCCGAAGGCGATTTTGATTTGGCCGAGCGTCTTACGCGCCGCAACATGCTTTCCCTTGAATACTGGCAAGAGAACCCGTTTGAGGAACTGGAAGGCCCGGTTGCAACGGAATCAGAATTTGCCGAAGCGATGGCAAAGCTTTAGTGGATAGCAACGAGCTCTGCGAGTGCTCTATCCACTTATGTTTCTTAACGTAACGTCCCTGGTATAGTGAAGGGCACATGGCATACGTAATTATTGGACTGGGGAATCCAGGACCTGAATATGCAAAGACGCGCCACAACGCCGGTCGTATGGCGCTTGAACTTCTCGCAAAGGAGGAGGGCTTTGAGGATTTCAGACTGCGTAAGCTCGCGCACGCGAGTGTGTCGGTGGGCGAGATTGCGGGCGAGAAGGTGACACTCGTTATTCCTGAAGTTTCTATGAACCTCTCTGGCAAGGCGGCGCCTGCGTTTGTGAAGAGCGTGAAAGCTGCAAAGAACCTGCTCGTGGTTCGCGACGATTTAGATTTGCCGCTCGGTACGCTCAAGATGACGGTACACGGGCGCGGTAGTGGTGGACATAAGGGGGTGGAGAGTATTATGCGCACGTTAAAGACGAAGGAGTTTGCGCAGCTAAAGATTGGTATTTCAGGGCAAACGCCAAAAGGAAAGACCAAGAAGCCAAACGGTGAAGAGAAAGTGGTGAAGCACGTGATTGGAAAGTTCTCGCCTGCAGAGGAGCCGATACTTAAGAAGTCACTTAAAAAATCCGCGCAGTCTATCCGCACGTTTGTAGAGGGTGGAATTGAGAAAGCAATGCTCGAAACAAATACGCATTAGAGGCCGTGCGAAGGAAATGAAGACGCCCGCCGAGTTGATCGGCGGGCGTTTGTCGCTCTGGTGAGGGAATTGGTCTAGACCTCCTTCACCCACTTGGTGAAGAGACGTGCGGTGACCGTCCCGAAGACGAGGGCCAGCACGACCATCGCGCCGCTTCCGACCAGGGCGCTGGTCTCGTGCGCTTCGATGCCGTATTTCCCGGCCTTGAAGGCCACACAGATGGCGAGCGCCGTCGCGATTGCGAACGCATACATTCCCAGATCCTTAAGCATGTATCGTACCTTCCCTGATGAGGCGGTTGAAACAACGTTCAAATACATAATACACCTATTTATCATATTTGTCAATGGCTGCGGGTTGCGCATGCGTTGCTCTGGCGCTACGGTATGAGCGGGGAGTGTTCATACCGAACGCTCAAGGGAAAGGGTTCCAATCATGGCTACTGTGCCTGCAGGGACGCTTGTCCCTGCCAAAGAATTGCTGAACGTGGCGCTCGCCGCGTGCTCCATCCAACACTTCTCACGAGTGAAGCGCTTCGTGGAGCCAAGATGGACGCTCGGCACCGGCACGCCGCTTACCGTGGCGCTTCTTGCGACGGCAATAACTGCCGCTCGCTGGAAGGAGCAAAAGCGCTCAAACGTGGTGGACGGACTCCATCTCGCCATGCGTGGCGGCAAGAACGAGGATTTCATGGCTGTCGCAAAGCGGCTCATGAGGGTCCTCGAAGACTTCGACACTACGCTGTTTCGGGTAACCGAGACGGTCAGCGGCGCGGTCAAATGCTACGAGATGAGCGACGAGAAGACTTGTCGTCGCATCATTTGGCACGCGTCGGAGGCCTTTGGGCCGGACATCGCGTTGTTTGCGGACGACGCGGCGCGCACCTTTCAGTCCATGCGAGTATTCATCTCGCAGTTCGACGAGGCGCTTCGCACATGGTGTGACGCGCGCGGCTAACGTTAGCCCGCAGAAGCGCCCGGAGCAGAACAGCTCCGGGCGCGATTGTTTATGTATTTACTGGCTTTTAGAGCACTCACTCTTGCACCATCGCAAGAGTGTTTCCTTATCTACTATCCACATGGAGAATCCTGCAAACGGCGGTACCATAGAGGAGTACGAATAGCCGTATGCAGTCGAGAAAAGTGCGTCCGCCAGCACTACGGTGCCCGGAAGGCAGCTCGAATTGAAGCATTGCTTCCTGCTGACATGCACGTCAAGGCTTAATTATTAAAAAGTAACCTACGGGATACCTCTATGAAGCAGATTAAGAAGCGAAACGGGAGCATTGTTGACTTTGAGACGACAAAAATTACTGATGCTCTGCGTAAAGCTTTCCAAAGCTGCGACGTAGCGATAACCGAAGAGGGACTTGAAGCGCTCACGATGGGCGTGCTTGGTATTCTGGAGGCGAAGTACGGCGAGGAGGCCGTGCCATCGGTGGAAATGGTGCAGGACTTGGTGGAAGTAGCGCTCATGGAGGCGAACTATATGTCCGTTGCCAAGCACTACATCGTCTACCGCTACGAGCACACCAAGATTCGTGAGGAGCGCAAGCAGGAGGTGCTCGAGAAGATCGAGGAGAACGCGCTTAAGGTGATGACGCGCTCTGGCAAGCTCGAGCCGTTCCGCGAGGACCGTGTGCGCCAGACCATCCAGCACCTAGTGACTGAGATTGGTACCGATGCGGTTGATGTAGAGC
>CAZUBJ010000019.1:0-9023 GCA_964618705.1 uncultured Candidatus Saccharibacteria bacterium | reverse complement strand
GCTCTCACTTGCTTGGAGAATTTGTTGCTCTCGGTATTGTGGTGTCGCTTGCGCGCGCAGGGAGGAGTGTGCCGAGGGATCGGGCTATGGCGGAATACGAAGGCTAACAAGAGAGGTGGCGATAAATGCCCATCTACTTCGTTACGGGTCCCGTTTCGTCACTGCGCCGTACTTCTTCAGTACGTCTCCGTTCCTTAACTTCCCGTGCCTCGTATCTAGACATCTCTCGCCGTCTCTCAAGAGTTCTCTATGAGTAGAGCGCGAAGGTTTCGTCAAACATGCGCTCTCTAGAAAAGTCAGTAAGTACGCGGTTCTGTAGCGTTTCTCCAAAGTGTCGGCGCAGTTCCTGGTCGTGAGTAAGTGCGACTATCTTTTCGGCAAACAGTTTCTCGTCTCCTGGTGTGACAAGGAACCCGCTCTCGTTATCTGTTACGACTTCAGGTATTCCGCCTACGTTACTTGCAACTACTGGAAGTGCAGCTTGGCCCGCCTCAAGGAGTACGTACCCAAGGGCTTCAGAGTAGGAGGGGAGAACAAAAATATCGAGCGCCGGCAGAAAACATGCTGCGTCACGTATGTGCCCAACAAAATGAACGCGACCCTCAACTCGCAGCATGTGCGAAAGTGCCGTTAATCGTCCACGGTCTTGCCCCGCACCAATAAGTACGAGCACCGCCTCGGGGACGTGGGGAGCAAGAAGTGCAAACGCTCGAATGAGCACATCAAGACCCTTCGTTGGATGTAGCTCCGCAAGCGCACCGATCCACAGAGCATTTCCTGGAATAGTTGCAGAGGCAATTCCCTCAATGGTGTGTCTCGCATCAGCAGCGGGGAGCAGGGGCAGTGGAGCCACGCCGTGACGTATCGTTACAAATTTCTTGCCACTTCCAGGCATCCACGACGCGTCTTCGCTAATTGCGAAGGAGACGCCAATCACTTTGTGCGACAAGAACACCGTAGCGAAGTGCAGTGCTCGAAACGCCGCCTTTTGCCAAGCAGGGCGGAGTTCGTTCCATGCCCATCCATGAGCGGTAAAAATTACCGTAGGAACAAGGAGGAGTCGTGCGGCAAGGACTGCTATAAATCCAGCTTTGGAACTGTTTGCGTGCACGACTGTCGGGCGCTGTCTTCGAATCAAAGCTATGAGTCCAAGGAGTGCACGAATGTCGGCACCGAGCCTAACGTCACGAGAAAGTCCTGGAATGAGGAATGTGGTAACCCCGGCTTCTTGTAATCGATGAACTAGTTCGCCAGGCGCGCCCACGGCCACAGCGACAACATGGCCCTGATTGTGTGCCTCTACGGCAAGTTCATATACGTAGCGCTGTGCGCCACCCCAGTTACTTTTGGTAATGACGTATAGTATGGAAACAGCTGGTCTGGGTGCAACGTCCATGCAAAGGTTCGTGTTGTATAGTATAACCTTCCTAACATGATCCATGGTGGCAGACGCATCTCAACCCTCCTTTTTGTAGGCGACCTGGTCGTTTTCGCTGCCAGTTTGTGGATAACTCTTTTTGTCCGCTACGGCGAAACGCCAAGCCAGGCTGTACTGGCTCAACATGTGCCGCCATTTGCTCTCCTATTTACTATTTGGCTCTTGGTGTTTTACTTGTCAGGTCTCTACGGCAAGCGAATCATTCTGTCCAAGACGTCGCTCCCGAACGCACTTTTAAAGACGCAAATAGTGAACATTGCTATTGCGGCGGTATTCTTCTTTCTTTTGCCTGGGACTGGTATCGCGCCAAAAACAAACCTCATCATTTATCTTGGTGTTTCGCTGATGCTCATTTTCCCGTGGCGTCTAACACTCTTCCCACGGCTATCGCGCCCGTATACGCGTGAGAAAGCACTCCTTATTGCAGAAGGGCCAGAAGCGCTTGAACTGGTTCGCGAGGTGAATGCCAACCCGCGTTACCATCTTGAATTTGTGGGAACAATTCCGCCGTCAGACCTCACTACTACTTTTGATGTGGGAGCACGAGAGGCGGTGGCTGCTGGTGTGACCGTGCTTGTAGTCGATACCGAGCATGTCCGAGTACATCCACTCCTTCCAGCACTCTACGATTTCTGTTTTTCGCAGGGGAGACGAGAGTTGGTTGATTTTCAGACGGTGTATGAGGATGTGTTTGACCGCGTTCCATTATCACTCTTGTCGCACGAATGGTTCGTAAAGCACATGACACGCGATTCGCACTTTTATGCCACCGCAAAGCGCATGATTGATATCGCTGGGGGTCTCTTGATGGGGGTAATCACACTGGTTGCGACACCATTCGTGTGGCTTGCGCTTCGAATTGAAGGTCCTGGACCAGTGTTTATTGCGCAGGATCGCATTGGCGAGCACGGTACTCGTATGAAGGTGTACAAGTTTAGGAGTATGCGACAGAACAAGTCCGCCTCACAAGAATGGACCGTGGAAGAGAAGAGCGATAATCCTGTTACGAAAGTTGGAAATTTTCTACGACAGACGTCGCTCGACGAGTTTCCGCAGTTCATTAATATTTTGAAGGGCGAGCTGTCCCTTATAGGGCCGCGGAACGATATCGAAGGACTTGGGAAACGTCTTGCTGAATCTATTCCGTACTACATGGTTCGTTACAGTGTTCGTCCCGGTATCACTGGATGGGCACAAATAAATCAGCAGTACGAGCAGGGGCACATCAGTCCACAATCTATTGAGGAGACCAAAATGCGTCTCGCGTACGATTTTTACTACATAAAGTATCGGTCGCTTGGCGTTGACTTGGTCATTGCGCTTAAGACGTTGAAGCGCATGGTGTTTCGTATTAGTGCTTGGTAGTACGTATCAGACGTTTCAAAAGAATCCTTTTTGACGTACTCTAAGTTGTATACAGCATGAATCACGCACCAAAGACCGCTCCCCACACCATTCTTATTACTGGCGCCGCAGGATACGTCGGAAGTATGCTCGTGCGCCAGTTTGCAGAGCGAGAAGATGTGGCAAAGATTATCGGGATCGATAAGGAGTCTATGCCAGAAATGTTGCAGGACATCTCAAAGCTGGTGTACCTGGAAACAAATACCTCGGATTCAGGATGGCAGGATGTTGCCGAGGCTGCAGAGCCAGATATTGTAATTAACGCTGCGTGGCAGATTCGCGAAATATACGGCGACCGCGCCCTCTCGTGGAAGTGGAACATCGACGGCTCTGACCAGGTCTTTGATTTCGCTTTTGAGCAGGGGAGTGTAAAGAAACTCATTCATTTTTCCACCGTTGCTTCGTATGGTGCATACCCCAGCAACACTCTCGAGCAGCGCTTCACGGAAGCGGATCCGTTTAGAGAAACTGATTATTTGTACGCGGAAGAGAAGCGCATCAGTGAAGCACACCTCTATCAAAAGTATCAGCTCGCTACTACTGAACGAGATGACATTTCTGTAGCAATTGTCCGTCCCGCCGCAATCACTGGTCCGCGCGGAAGGTTTATGCGCATTCGCTTTGGTTTGCAGGCAGCGCTCGCGGGTCAGCTTAAGGATGCATTTGCCTATCGCCTCATATCTGGCCTCGTATCATTTGTTCCCGTAACGCCAAAGTGGCTACGCCAGTTTATCCACGAGGATGACGTGGTGGGTATTATCGAGCGTCTCTCCTTCGGGGACGTTCCGGGGAAGTATGAAGTGTTCAATATTTGTCCTCCTGGAGAAGTGGTGTTGGGTCGTGACATGGCGCGCGCCGTAGGAAAGAACGCAATTATGGTTGCTCCATGGATGGTGCGTATTCCATTTGCGGTGTTCTGGCATGTAACGCGCGGAAAGATTCCGACAGGGAAGGGTGCTTGGAAGAGTTACTCGTATCCTATCGCCGTAGATGGAAGTAAGGTGACTACCAAGCTCGGATACACATACCAGTACAATTCCTTCGACGCGTTCTACTATACAGATGGCGTCTACGAATACTCGGTGCCGAATGAGTCTCGTCGACCAAACCCGAAAACATGATTATAGATGGGCGAGCCATTGCGGCAGACATCTTACGCGAAACAAAGGTGCGGGTGGAAACACTGGGGCGTACGCCCGTTGTGCGTGCCATAACTGCAAACCCGTCAGCGGCCACTCTTTCATATCTTCGGATTAAGGCGGCAAAGGCAAAGGATGCTGGTATGCAGTTAGAAGTCGTTACACTTGCCGACACTGCGTCGAGCGAGGAGTACGAGGCGGCACTCCTTGCACCAGGCGCTGACGCGATTATTTTTCAGCTTCCTCTCCCAAAGGAAATAGATACTGAAGCATTGGTGAACAGTATTCCAGTGCACGCAGATGCCGACGTACTGTCTGCCACGGCCACCGCAGCTTTTGAACTTCAGGAAGCAGGGGCACTGGTACCCCCGGTGGTAGCGGCTCTTTCTGAGGTGCTTGTACGATCAAACATTTCTGTAGCAGGGGCACGCGCCGTTGTGGTGGGGCAGGGGAAGCTCGTCGGAAAGCCTTCGGCAACGTGGCTTACTCAGCAGGGCGCGAACGTCTCAGTACTCACCAGAGAGTCGGCAGACATGAGCGAAATACAGGAAGCGGACATTCTAGTGCTCGGTGCGGGAAGTCCTGGAATGGTGCACCCTGAGGATATTACCGATGGAGTTGTGCTTATCGACGCTGGCACCTCTGAACAGGGCGGGCAGATGGTTGGCGATGCTGATCCTGCGTGCGCGCAAAAGGCAGCGGTGTTCACTCCCGTTCCGGGCGGCATGGGTCCGATTGCCGTCGCGTGTCTATTCCGCAATGTAGTTACGCTTTTGGAAAGGTCATTGCAGGAGCACTAAAAAGTCGTACACTGATGCCTATATGCGTATATTCTCTGCTGTTGGCGTCATAATCGTCGCCGGTCTCCTTACTTGGTTTATTCTTTCAACCGAAGGTCCTGATTCAAAGTATCCTGTGAAGCTTGGTCTTGATTTGGCGGGAGGCACATCACTTGTATACAAAGCAGACACAAGTGACATTACGACTGACAAGCAAGGAGCTTTAAATTCACTACGTGAGGTCGTGGATAAGCGCGTGAATCTTTTTGGTGTTGCAGAGCCACTCGTTCAGTTAGAACGCTCAAGTGCTGTGGCTGGTGCGCAGGAAGATCGTCTCATTATCGAGCTCCCAGGGATTACGGACGTGAAAGCTGCGGTGGACGCGATTGGTAAGACACCGGTCCTTGAGTTTAAGCTCGTGCGCGGAACCATGGAGGGAACTGAGGCGAATGCATCCACCAGTATTGGATACGTATCCACTGGTCTTACTGGCCGCTACGTTAAAAGCGCGGAGCTTCAGTTTGGACAGGCGAACCCTGCAAGCGGGAACGAGCCCATCGTTGTGCTTCATTTTAACGATGAGGGCGCAAAGCTTTTTGAAGACATAACTCGCGAGAATACCGGCGAGCAGCTAGCAATCTTTCTTGATGGAGAGCCAATCTCGAGTCCCGTTATTCGTGAGACCATCACCGGAGGTACCGCAACTATCAGCGGAAAATTTACTCCTACGGAAGCGCGTGAACTTGTACGCAACCTAAACTTTGGTGCGCTACCAGTACCTATTACGCTCGTATCAAGCGACACCGTTGGATCAACACTTGGGGACGGGGCATACCAGGCAGGACTTCACGCAAGTGTGATCGGGTTCCTTCTCGTGGCGCTCTTCATGACGCTCTGGTACCGACTTCCAGGACTCATTGCAACGGTTGCACTCGTCATCTACTTGCTCATCACGATTGCTCTTATCAAGTTCATACCAATTACGCTCACTGCCTCAGGTATCGCGGCTCTCATTCTCTCAATTGGTATGGCAGTGGACGCGAACGTACTTATCTTTGAGCGCCTCAAGGAAGAGCTCCGCGCCGGCAAGGCTCCACGCGAGGCTGTTCGGCTTGGCTTTGGAAGAGCATGGCCAGCTATTCGTGACGGACACTTCACCATGCTCATCTCAAGCATCATTCTGTTCTGGATGGGTACGTCGCTCGTGCAGGGCTTTGCGCTTGTGTTTGGGCTCGGCGTAATCGCGTCACTTTTGACCGCGGTATCAATCACTCGCGTATTCCTGCTCGCCGTTGTGCCAGAGGAGGGAAGCCGTGCCTGGCACTGGCTCCTTGAGTGCGGTAAGGGTTCTAAGTCTAATCACAAATAATCCTATGTTCGTTGTAAAACATCGCTCATTTTTCTTCTGGCTTACGGGTCTGTTGCTCGTGGGGTCTATCGCTGCGCTCGTCATAGTGCCACCAAAACTATCTATCGAGTTCACTGGAGGCTCGCTGGTGGAAGTTGCATACACCGACACCCGACCTCAGATGCATGAACTGAAGGAGGCAGTAGAAAACCTTGCACTTGGCGAAGTGTCGCTTCGCGAAAGTGGGGAGAATGGAGTAACGCTCCGTACGCGCTCCCTTTCTCCTGAAGAGCACACTGCACTTCTTGGCGCACTTAGTATGAGCAAAACCCATCCTCTGACAGAGCTTCGCTTTAACTCGATCGGACCGTCGCTTGGTAAGGAGCTTGCTACCAAGGCACTCTATGCAATTGGCGCGGTGGTGCTCGCCATCATGCTCTACATTGCATTTGTGTTCCGTAAGGTTTCTCGTCCGGTGCCGGCGTGGGGATACGGAATTACGGCTGTGGCCATGCTCATGATTGATATCATTGTGCCGTCGGGATTCTTTGCGGTATACGCGTACTTTACTGGCGCACAGGTGGACACACTCTTTGTTATCGCGCTCTTGGCGCTCCTTGGGTACTGTATCAACGACGTTATCGTTATCTTTGATCGCGTCCGCGAGCACCTTCGCTTGAATGAGGAGCAGAAGGTGGTAGAGGACTTTGAGGTTACGGTCGGTAAGTCAATCACGGAAACACTCGGTCGCTCCATTAACACAGCGGTTACGGTGGCGCTCGCACTTATCGCTCTCATTGTGGTTGGTAGCGAAGCAACACGTACGTTTGCACTCGTCATGCTCGTCGGTGTTATTGCTGGTACATTCTCGTCTATCTGCCGTTCAGCTCCGCTGCTCATTCCTATTGCGGACAAGTTCGGGAAGCCTCTTGAGGAGGGCAAGAAGAAATAAGTCTGTATGTTGATTGGCGTCACTGGTACAAACGGAGCTGGAAAGGGAGCGCTCGTTGAGTATCTAGTAAGCGCTAAAGGCTTTTCTCGCTACTCGGCACGCACTGTTATTCTTGACGAACTTCGAGCACGGCACCTGTCCGATACTCGCGCGAATATGCGCGAAGTGGCAAACGATCTGCGTAAGCTACATGGGGCGGCGTACGTTATTGAAAAGCTCTACGCAATGGCAAAGGACGACGGCAAGGCGGTAGTAGAATCAGTGCGCACTATTGGTGAGGCAGAATTCTTGAAAGAGAAAGGTGCCAAAATTCTTGCGGTAGATGCCGACATTCGTGGTCGCTATGAACGTGTTGCAAATAATCCTGACAAAGAATTGGCACACATGACGTTCGAGGATTTTTGTAAAATTGAAGACCGAGAAATGGCCTCGAGCGAACCCTGGGATATGAATGTGTTTGGTGTGATGCAAATGGCAGACGTACGTATTCATAATGATGGCACTATCGCAGAGCTACATCAGGCGGTGGATGCCGCACTTGCTGAGCTTTCAAAAACACCCGCATGATCATTGGTATCACCGGCACCATTGGGGCGGGGAAAGGTACGGTCGTGGAGTACCTCAAGCAGCAGGGGTTTACCCACTACTCAAGTTCGGGTATCTTGCGTGAAATTCTCGCTGAGCGAGGTCTGCCTGCAACTCGCCTGAATATGTCCACGCTCGCTGACGAGCTTATGCAGCAGCATAAAGGCGGAGTGCTACAGGTTTCTCATGAGCGTGCACAGCAGGCGGGAGACGAGAACTATATTCTGGAAGCAATTCATCGTGAGAGCGAGGCGGCCTATATCCGTTCTATTGGCGGAGCTATGCTTGGAGTAGATGCAGATATTCGTACGCGTTTTGAACGAAGCGTTCGCAGAGGCGACGGTGAAAAGGACGATGTGACATTTGAACAATTTTTGGAGAACTCAAAGCGAGAGGATGATGGGGAGGGAGAGACTGGTGCAAATATTCGCGCAGTGCTTAAGAACGCAGATGCGGTAATAACCAACGACGGCTCCTTTGAAGAGCTTACCGAGCAAGTCGACCGAGCTCTTGCTGCGCTTCGCTAACGAGGGCAAATACTAGATACATAGTCGCTTCGCTCCTTGTATCTTAGTAGTTAGGAAACATAACTGATACATAGTCGCCTCGCTCCTTGTATCAGTAAATAACAGTTCCAATAAAAGGTTCGCCGTTTAGATAGTGTTCAAACTCCTCTAATTTCGCGCCGTTGATAATTGCGACTTCTAGTCCGAGCGCCTGTGCTTCCTTTGCAGCCACTGGATCAAATGGGGAAGAGAGGCCTGGATCCCACTCCTCGGGGATAAGTTTTCTGAACTCGCTCCAAGAAATCCTTTCAATTTTAGTAGCGGTTGGGTCCTTGCGCGGGTCTGCGGTGTATACGTAATCGATATTAGAAAGGTTCACCAATTTTTTGGCACCCATGTTCTTTGCCGCCATCACGGCGCAGTAGTCAGTAGACCAGCCTGGCTTCCATCCGGCTCCAACAATAATGCTGTCGCGCACGGAGATGCGACGAGTTGGGTTCTTTACGATACGTGCCTGTGCTTCTTCGTTAAAAATAGTACGCAGAAGGTGTGCGTTTAGGCGGGTGGAGTGGATACCCATCCAGTCCAGGTCTTCGCGGTCCAAGTCACCACGAATCTCCTGTGCTGCTTCTTGATAGCGACGCGCAAGTTTGCCACCACCGGCAATGATAAAAAAAGAAAGACCCGCACGGGTCTTGGATGTAATAAGCGAACGGAAACGAGAAACAAAGGGAACGTCAATTGCGTCAGGGACGAGTAAAGACCCTCCTACAGAGACCACAACATACTCACGGGGGGCTTTTTTAAAACGCATGCAAGGCTTGACGGCTCTCCCCATTCTACGCCCATCACTCCGTATAGCAACTTGTGGA
>CAZUBJ010000018.1:0-9325 GCA_964618705.1 uncultured Candidatus Saccharibacteria bacterium | reverse complement strand
TACCGACATATGAATCGATTCGAAGGTGGATTTAATCCCAAGTACAACTCGTTTGACTTTGACCCGCTCGCCTCTATTGATAAGAAAGCGACACCTGAGAAAGGGTCTGTGAGCGAAGGTTCCTTTTTTTCAGAATTCTCCCCGGAGGAGCTAAAACTACTTGATGACGGACCCATGAATCAGATTGGGTGGTTTGCCGGTTTTGACCATGCTGACTTTGCATTTCTTCCTGCAGAGACTAAGGTTCTAATTCGTGATTATGTGAATGCAACAGACCCTGCGGTGCGCAAAGGGATGGTGGCGGACATTGTTGCAGGAATTGAAAAAACTTCTGACGCAGCATACGAAGCAGAGCTGAATAAAGCGGCGTAAGTAGAAATGAAGAACTCCGCGCAGGGCACGGAGCCCTCCACGGAGTAGTTTAGTCGTCGTAGAGCGTACCGCCCTGATAGACGTGTTCGCCCATGGCGTATGAGCCACGGGAAAGAACACCCTCCCTTCCGCTGAATCGGCTGAACGTGCTGCCGCATTCAGGAGCGTTGGTGTACCGAAGCGAGCCGATCCTGAACACGGAGGGGCCGCGTCCGCCGCAGAAGATGCGCCTGCGGTAGTTAGCCCCAAGTGCGCGCTTCAGAAAGCTGACCGCCTCGGGACGATACCAGCCGTAGTACTGCATGATCCAGGCGGGCTGACCGTCCTCGATGATGAGCGTACTCCCGGCCGAATGCATCCCTCCCGTGGAGTGCCAGGTGTCCTCCACGACAAAACGCCCACAAAGACTGGCGTAGCGAAAGCGCTTCATGCGCACCTCATTGACCATGAGGATCTCCGGCTTCTTGTCGGAAGCGTATCCCTGGTTGTGGGCGCTGAACAGCACTCCCTTTAGCGTTCTTTCATCTGCACGCATTCGCGTACCTCCCTTGTTGACCCAAGCGGAGTCTACTACACCACGCTACTTCTCGCACACACCCAGGGCCCAGAGTCCGCGTCCAGCAGCTTCTGCGGACTTTTGCGCAGCCTTAAACTCTGCCTGGTACTTGTACGGAAGTCGGTACGTATACTCGTACGCATACCCCTCGCTAATCATGTAGTTATTGAAAAAGAGCCCATCCTCGCGCGTTACGTACCCAAGCAGGCGTCCATACTTATCACGTTCACCTTGCGAAGCTTCTGTTTCTATTCGTACTCTTTGTCCATCAAGTAGTTCCTTTGCTTTAGCAGACGCTTCCTTACCAAAGCACTCCACAGGGCGGCGCGGGTCCACGGTCTCTGGTGTGTTCATGCCAATGAGTCGCACAGTCTCCTTCTTCCCATCCATATCAATATGAATCGTGTCTCCGTCCACGACTTTCACTACTGAGTACAGGGTCGTAGATGCTATTGCCGAAGTTGTTGTAGGAGGTACGGCAGGATTCGTCTCCACTGATTCCTGAGATGGAAAGAGTAGGCCCAGTATGAGCGTGAGTGCTACTAAAATTTCTCGCAGTACGTCCATAATGAATTACGCTCGCACCGTTCTACGGAGTAGAGAAACTACCCCAACAACAGTAAGTAAGCCATAGTACAGCGCTACCCAGAAGACCCCATCCACGATTTCAATCCAAATATCTGACAGAAGTATTGCAAAAAAGAATGAAGCAAGGACCACCAGCGCGTTTACTCCAATAGTAGATTTAACACACTCGGTTACAAAGCGAGTTGCGAGTGCACGTATGACAAGGTTCACCAACATGAAAGCTCCAAGAATCCATTGTTGGAATATAACTATCGGAGCAATCATCATTACGGCAAAGAAAGCCAGAAGCTGCGTGCGTGTGCGTTTGGTTGCTGGGCTTGGTCCTATATTTACAAATGCAGCCATGCTGCAAATAACGAGGAACTCACCAGCTATCCAGAAGTCAAAATTCTGAGAAAGGAACGTGACGCTTTGCTCTGGATAGAGCAAAGCGAACACGGCTGTTCCTGCGGTAGTCGCGCAGAAGAGCGTCTGCAAGAGATTGCCCACTGGAAAAGCTGTCGAGGATGTTCTCATGTATTACCACGAGCCACTCGCACCACCTCCGCCCGAAGAACCTCCGCCAAAGCTACTACCTCCGCCCGAGGAACCACTACTGGAGCCGCCCCCACTACTGTAGTAGTACTCACCCGTACTAAGTTTCCCACCCAAATACCATGGCGGAGTGAGTCCGTGCTTGTGGTACTTCTGATACCCGCGGGACACCAAGAAATCAAAGAGAAGTCCTGAGAGGGTAAATAGCATGATGCTAACGCCACCCACAATCACGTTCTCAAAGAAGCCCGTAAAGAAGATTCCTGCAACGAGCCCTACAATACCGCCAGCCCACCACGAGTTGGAGCGACACAGAATTGCAGCGAGTCCAAAGAGTATCTGCAAGAAGAACACGAGGAAAAATATACCAATGAAAGGAATTGCAAATACCCAGTCAGGAATATCCGCATACTTGTCCTGATTAACGTACGTTCTCCGTACAAACGGCTCGCCATCTACCGTGGCAACAAGTGCAGCAATTCCCTCTCGTACGCCCATATCGTAGTCGCCTGCCTTAAATGCCGGGGTGATGACGTCGTCTATGATGGCTCCTGCGGTAATGTCGGGGACCACTCCTTCAAGTCCGTACCCTACCTCAATGCGCATCTTGCGCTCGTTTGGCGCAACGAGCAGTAGGATACCGTTGTCTGCTTCCGCCTGCCCAATGCCCCACTCGCGGAATAACTCATTCCCGTACACGGCCACGTCATCGCCATCAAGCGAGTTTACCGTAGCAACCGCTATCTCGGTTGTGGTACGCGTTTCCAGGTCAGCAAGCAGTGTCTCAAGCTCGCTTTCCGTCTCAGGTAAGAGAATGTCAGCGAAGTCAGTGACGTACCCGTCAGGCTCTCCTGGCGACGAATACGCAAACACTCCCGCTGGGATAAGCAGGAGTGTTGCTACAAGCGCGATGAGGTATCGGCGCATGGATATTCTTAGAAGGATACTTCTGGTGCGGTCTCCGCCCCTTCCACTGACTCAAAGTACGCCTTTGGTGCGAACCCGTACATTGGGGCTAGGAGTGAATTGGGGAAGGTCTTAACGGTCACGTTGTACTCCTGTACTGCATTATTGAAGTCCTTGCGAGAAACGGCGATGCGGTTCTCTGTTCCTTCAAGCTGAGTCTGAAGTCCACGGAAGCTCTCCGTTGCCGTAAGCGTTGGGTAGTTCTCTGCAATTGCAATCAAGCGTCCGAGTGAACCGCCAAGCTTTGCCTGTGCGTCTTGGTACGAAGCAACATTCTCCGCTGTTAGCTCGCTCGCCTTTAGCTGGATACTCGTCGCGTTCGCGCGAGCCTCCGTCACCTCAAGAAGGGTTTTCGTTTCAAATCCAATGGCACCCTTCACCGTCGCAACCAAGTTTGGCACCAAGTCACTACGACGCTGATAATCTGTTTCTACCTGTGCCCACGCGGCAGTCACTGCCTGGTCCTGCTTGACGATGCTGTTGTATGAGCTCAAGCAAGCAAGCGCGAGCACCACGACAATGATTCCCGACCCGATAAAAATGTGATTCTTTTTCATACCCAAAAGTATATCAGCTAGAAATAGCCAGAGGGTCAGTTTCCTACTTCGCTCGGCTTGTGCTATGAATAGCGCGGACTGTTGCAGTAGCTACGAGCGCCCTGCCCGTACCTGCAACAAAAGGAGGTCACCATGACCAGCACCAAGACCAGGAGCTGTGGCGGGTGTACCGCCTGCTGTCATACCCATTCCGTAAATATGGACGGGGTTTCAACACCCATGTTCCAAGACTGCACCCACTGCGAGAGCGGCGTCGGCTGTGGCGTGTACGAGTCGCGCCCGTATTCGTGTTCGGTATACCGCTGCCTCTGGCTTCGCGGACTACCTGAGTACATGCGACCGGATCGCTTCGGCGTCGTGCTCGACGTATGGACCGTACCAAACGAAACAATACGGTTTCTGAATCTCTGGGAAGTTCGTCCCGGAAGACTCAACGAGCAGGACGTGGGCGAATTCATGGAGCGCATGCTCGCCACCCGCACCTACGTCGTCATACTTCGTCGACCGGACTTCGTCGTCGACATCCGCTTTCCAAGCGGGACTGACATCGGAGAGCAGGATCGGCTCACGCGGGCGCTCCTGAAGGAACTACATGTGCAAGGGTTGTACGCCAGCGCGTAGGCGCTACACACTACAACCAAGGGCCCGGCGACATCAGTCGTTGGGCCCTTCCTACCTTACATGCAACTACTGCATTCCTGCGCTTTAGGGAATTATTAGCTACTCTCTTGCTAAAAATGATCTATTGATGGATTATGTGACTGGACGTGGAGTAACCCTGCAATAGAGGATGCAGACAATGTCTGGACACAACCCAATCGTTGGCATGGCCCAAGAAGTCGGGAAGTACATGATCGACAAGCAAGTCACCGGAAACCCTGGTCACGATGCAATGGTCGGCGCCTGCACAGTCGGCAGCATTAGCACGGGCGTTCTCGTAATCGCCAGCGCTCCTGTTACGTTGCCCTTGGCGATCGGAGCCGCAGTCATCGGCGCAATGTACGGCCTGTACAAGGGGCAGAAGAAGCTCGAGGATGACTCCTCAAACTGACGCCAGGACCGCTCTAAACAGGGCGGTCCAAGTCTTCAATGACAGCTTTGAATCAATCGGCCTGACCCCGCACTGATCTAGTGCAAATCTGTGAACTCTAGTTGACCCGGACCGGTGAGTTTGAAGTCGCGTTTGTGCGTCATGTAATAAAATACAGCACCGAATCGTCTCGTCTTTAAATACTCGGGATTATGCATATTCAGATATGCTTCTTGCTCTGATGCAGCATATAAATAGCGTTCCATTTTGTTCTTTTTGAGAATGAAGCGAGCGTACAGTCTCTCGATAAACGAAAGTATAGGGAGGCCTATAAATAGTGTCTCGAATGCCTGACGGAAGTGGATAAGCTCGTGTGTAATCAGCCAATCCTGCACAAACTCCCTTTTAGATACGAAAATGAATGGAAAAACCGCCAACCCTTTTGCCTCGTTCGTTCCTGTGGTGAATCGACCCACGAACCGAACGAACCTAGGGCTAACTACAAGAAAATATGGTGTATTTAGACCTTTCATTGGGACCCTCATCCCAAAACTATATCATTCCTGCGTTTCCAAGAATTAATAGCACCTGTCCCTACGTCTCAAGTCTTGATCTCCATAGATTAATAAATTCCGTGCGTTTTGCACTTACATCGTTGAGCCAGTCGCGGGTATTGCGAGGCATTTGCTTACCTATTATATACATATCTGTTAACTCTAGAATGAATGCAGAGGTCATCACACTCATAGACGCAACCCAGAATCTTTCGTTGTGGACCTTTCCCGTATAGTAATAGGGGTTGCCGTGTAGGTACTCAGATAGGTAGCCGTATATTGCGTATGCTCCCTCACCTTTAAATACCTCTTTTGTGTATATCGAGTATGTTTGAATATTGTCTTTCGATAAATTTTGCTTTTATCCGCGAACACTAACTGATTCTTTTTCATCCATCTGAATTCCAAATCTTGTGGATTGCGAGGGAAGGACAAGGTTTGCTGATTCAAAAAAGGTGCATAAATTTCTAGTGCTTTTCTATATTCTGTACCATCTTTAATGCTTTTAAGGGTGTAGAGTTGGTAGGCAATGCATACCATTGCCTTACTAGAGCTAAGTGGACAATTCAGCTGAAGGTGCAAAAAGCGAGCATAAATGTCTAGTAAAGTTCTGACATGTGGCAGCAGAAAGTAGTACGTTTTTGCATCACTTCTTAGTAGCTCTACAGCAACGTAGTCAAGGACATCCGCGTAAACATTCAGCGACCTTACGTGAAAAATCCTAGTTACCGACTCTTCAACCGAAAGATTCTCTGTGATCTCAGTTGAGTTAATAGTCCGTATCTTTTCTCTGAACAGCGCTGCTGCCTTAGTGATTAATTGTGCTTGCTCATTGAATATAGGTTCGTCTGTCATTCTTCTCAATTACTGTCCGAGACTGGAAAGCGCAGAGGCGCGAGCGAGGACCAAACCGAGCCGTACTCATAGTACGGTGAGGGCGGACCGGAGCTCGCAACAAAGCAGCTGCGCTTTCTAGCCGGCTCTACTACCAATTCAGCTGGCCGCCAGTCTTGTATTCGGTAACTCTCGTCTCAAAGAAGTTCTTCTCCTTGTTCAAGTCGACTGCCTCTCCCATCCATGGGAATGGATTCTCTACGTTGTACTGGGTCGGAAGTCCGATGGTCACCAAGCGACGGTCTGCAATGTGCTCGATGTACTGCTTGAAGCCGTCTGCGTTCATACCAAAGATGCCACGTGGAAATACCTCCGTTGCAAAGGTGTACTCAAGCACCACGGCGCGCTTTACCAAGTCCACGATGTGCTGCTGGAACTCAGGCGTCCACAACTCTGGCTGCTCCTCCTTGATAGCGTTGATCATGTTCACGCCGAAGTTCAGGTGCTGCGACTCGTCGCGCATGATGTACTGAATCTGCTCTGCAGAACCGGTCAACTTGTTCTGGCGCTGGAAGCCGAACATAACCGCAAAGGATGAGTAGAAGAAGATGCCCTCCATGATGAGTGAGAACACGATGAGGTTCTCGAGGAACTTCTGATCATTCTCAAAGGTTCCCGTCTTGAAGGCAGGGTCAAAGATTCCTTCGTTCAACGCGAGCACCATGTTGTCCTTGTTGTAGATACTCTCTACCTCGCGGTACATGTTGAAAATCTTTGACTCGTCCATTCCCAAAGACTCCACGATGTACTGGTACGCGTGGGTGTGAATCGCCTCCTCGTATCCCTGACGAAGCAGGTACATGCGGCACTCAGGCGAGGTGATGTGCTTGTACACGGCGAGCACCACGTTGTTTGCTGCGATAGAGTCTGCGGTGGTGAAGAAACCGAGCACCGTCTCAAACGCCTTGCGCTCGTCTGCCGTGAGCACGTTTGGTGCCTTCCACTGCTCAATGTCGCGCTGCATGCTGATTTCCGTAGGAAGCCAGTGATTACTGTTTCCTACCGTGTACGCGTCCCACGCAAAGGTGTGACGCATCGGGTACAGCTGCATCACGTCGGCGTCTCCGCCGTTGATGATGCGACGAGAGTTGATGTCTACTGGCTTTGCTCCTACGTTAATTGGCATATTCGGTTTCTCTTAAAGAACGCTTAATAAGTCGACGATTACGTCAGTCTGTTAGGACTCACAAGATTCGCACACGCCCGACTCCTCTCCTGCTGCTACACGCGCCATCTTCGCCTGCCACTCCTCGGGACTAAATCCGCTTGGCACGCCAAGTGCTGGCGCTGCTGCTGGCTTTGTAAGCTCTGGTGCCTGGGACAGCTCTACGACTGCCTCTGCCGTTGCCACTGCATAGGCAAGCGGTCCTCCACTTGTTCGTGTGTGGGTTGAGCCGTGCTCGCTGGTGGACACCGTCGCCTTCTCTACCTGTGAAGCACCGAGTGTACGGAGGTAGTAGGTAGTCTTAAGTCCCATCTGCCACGCGGTGAAGTAGGCGTCTGACAACTCGCGTCCGCTGGTACCGTTGTAGAAGATGTTCAGCGACTGCGACTGATCAATCCACTTCGCACGGCGGGCCGCAGCTTCAATCAACCAGCGCGCATCAATCTCAAACACTTCCTTGTACTTCTCGCGAAGGAGGAATGGAATCTCCTCGATACCCTGGATAGAACCGTCGGCGTACTTGATGCGGTTCAACATGCCGGTGTCCCACATACCAATCTTCTTCAAGTCCTCGACGAGGTACTTGTTCACCACCACGAACTCTCCTTCCTTGTTGCTCTTTACGTAGATGTTCTTGTAGATAGGCTCCACGCATGGGATGCAACCCACTAGGTTTGCAGTAGACGCAGTTGGCGCAATTGCCATGGTGTTGGAATTGCGCATACCGTACTGCTTCACGTGCTCGCGTACTGGTGTCCAATCAAGCTTGCCACCACGCTTCACTTCAATCTTTTCTCCACGCTCCTGTTCAAGCAAATCTACGGTGTCCTGTGGGAAGAGATTGCGGTCCCACTTACTTCCCTTGTACGTCTCGTAGGTGCCGCGCTCCTTTGCTAGCTCACTTGAAGCAAGAATGGTGTAGTAGGCAACCACCTCCATACTCTCGTCGGCAAAGGTGACCGCCTCTGGCGTATCAAACTGAATGCCGAGCATGTAGAGCGCGTCATGGTAGCCGCGCACTCCCATACCAACAGGACGGTGGTGTGTGTTGCCGCGCTTCGCGTCCTCGGTTGGATAGAAGTTGAGGTCAATCACGTTGTCGAGCATACGAATACCAATCTTGGTGTAGCGCTGCACGAGCTCTGGGTTGAAGTACGGTGTGCCGTCCTCGCGGAAGCTGACGAACTTTGCGAAGTTGAGTGAGCCAATGGTACACACCGCCGTCTCGTCGTCGCTCGTGTTAAGCGTGATTTCGGTACAAAGGTTTGAGTTGTGCACGACGCCAACGTGGTCCTGCGGTGAGCGCACGTTTGATGGGTCCTTCCAGGTAATCCATGGGTGACCTGTCTCAAAGAGCATGCCAATCATCTTCTTCCAGAGGTCTGGCGCGCTGATGCGCTTTGCGTACTCAATCTCTCCACGATCAAACTTCTCTTCGTACTCTGCGTAGCGCTTCTCAAATGCAGCACCGTACAGGTCGTGCAAATCAGGCACGTCGCTTGGTGAGAACAGTGTCCACTCGCCTCCATCACGCACGCGCTTCATGAACAAGTCTGGAATCCAGTTTGCAGTGTTGATGTCGTGGGTGCGGCGACGCTCGTCTCCCGTGTTCTTACGAAGCTCGAGGAAGTCCTCGATATCGAGGTGCCAGGTCTCAAGGTAGACGCATCCTGCGCCACGGCGCTTACCTGAGCGGTTGATTGCGAGGTTTACGTCGTTAGCAATCTTAAGAAATGGCACGATGCCCTGGCTTGGTACGCCCGTACCCTTAATGAATGAGCCGGTGGAGCGCACGCGGGTCCAGTCGGTTCCCGTTCCTCCCGACCACTTCAAGTACTGCGCGTTATCAGACACTGACTTGAAAATGCCGTCGAGTGAGTCTGGAACGGTGTTGAGGAAACAGTTAGAAAGCTGCGCCTTTGCAGCACCAGACTGGAAGAGGGTGCGACCTCCTGGGGTGTAGTAGAAGTTTGAAAGCGCGTCATAGAACTCAAGCGCAACTTCCTCACGGTCCTCCTTCTTCTCAGCAATGGCAAGACCCATAGCGATGCGCATCCAAAGCATCTGTGGGGTTTCAAGCGGCTTCTTCGCCTTCACGTCCTCCATGCA
>CAZUBJ010000017.1:0-10131 GCA_964618705.1 uncultured Candidatus Saccharibacteria bacterium | reverse complement strand
ACTCGATGTAAAGCGAATCATCAACGAACCAACCGCAGCAGCACTTGCATACGGATTCAATAAGAAGAAGGAGGAAAAGATTGCGGTGTTCGACTTCGGAGGAGGAACCTTCGATGTGTCTATCCTTGAAGTTGGCGACGATGTAGTTGAGGTAAAGAGTACTGACGGAGACGCGCACATGGGTGGTCGCGATATTGACCAGAAGATTGTTCGCTACCTAGCCGACGAGTTTAAGAAGGAGACCGGTATTGACGTAACAAAGGATCCGCTCGCACTCCAGCGCCTCGACGAGGGAGCAGAGAAAGCAAAGCACGAGCTCTCAAGCTCTTCTGAGACTGAGGTGAACATTCCATTCATCACGGTGGGCGCAGACAGCACGCCGCAGCACCTGCTGGTGAAGCTCTCACGCGCAACGCTTGAGTCGCTTTCAGACGAGTTCGTCACCCGCGCACTCGACATCACGAAGCGCGCGCTCGAGGCTGCCAACCTGAAGCCATCTGATATCAACGAGGTAATCCTCGTCGGTGGTCAGACCCGCATGCCGAAAATTCAGGAGGAGGTAAAGAAGCTCTTTGGTAGGGAGCCAAACCTCACCGTGAACCCAGACGAAGTAGTAGCCATTGGTGCTGCTATTCAGGCAGGTATTCTGCAGGGAGATGTGAAGGACATTCTCCTCGTGGACGTAATTCCACTCTCGCTCTCTATTGAGACTATGGGAGGCGTTGCTACCAAGTTGATTGAGCGCAACACCGCTATTCCAACCTCTCGCTCGCAGACGTTCTCTACTGCAAGCGACAATCAGACCGGCGTAGACATCCACATTACGCAGGGAGAGCGCGCCATGAGTGCCGACAACAAGTCACTTGGTCGCTTTATGCTTGAGGGTATTCCACCAGCTCCGAGGGGCGTTCCACAGGTAGAAGTATCCTTTGACGTGGACAGCAACGGAATCCTCACCGTGAAGGCCGTGGAAAAGACGAGTGGTAAAGAGCAGTCTATCCGCATTGAAGGCTCTACCGGACTTTCCAAGGATGACATTGAAAAGATGAAAGCAGACGCAGACGCGCATGCCGCAGAGGACGCCAAGAAGAAGGAGTTGATTGATGCAAAGAATATTGCCGAGCAGCTTGTCTACACTGCAGAGAAGGCGGTGAAGGACAACGGCGAGGCGGCAGGTGCTGACGTTGTTGCGGAAGTAAACGAGAAGATTGCCGCGCTTAAGACCGCACGTGAGGGCGACGATATGGCCGCAATCTCTGCCGCAAGCGAGGCACTCAGTGCATCAATGCAAATGATTGGTGAGGCTATGCAGAAGAAGCAGGCAGAGGGCGCTCCCGCAGAAGGTGCAGCACCAGAAGCCGGAGCTACCGACGCTGAGTTCACTGAGAAGCCAGCGGAGTAGGTGCATCTGTGGGACACAACAACAGCGCGGCCACCGGCCGCGCTGTTGTTGTTCACACTATCCTCTAGACACCCTATAAATTGGGAGTAAGCTGACGGTGTTCGCCAGCAGGGAGGAAAACCAATGGCGCTCAAGGACGAAGTTCTCGTTGTTTTTCGGGCAAGGCCAAAGGAAACGCTCAGCTGCTTCCAGGTCGCGTGCGCGGTGTACGTAAACCGCGTGAACGAAACCAAGAGCATCTGGGAGCCTCGTTTCCCGAACCTCGGAGCGGTGCGCTCCTGCATCCACAAACTGCGGAAAACTCACCGTCACCTGACCAGGCGCCGAGTGAAAACTCCGCTTAGTCTCGCTTCAGGCGAGACGGCGTAGCATCGCGGGGCGGCACGCAAATATGCGGCCGCCCCTTCGCTTTTGATACAAAAACGGGTTGGTGTATAGTGTTTTTATATATGGCTAAAAACTACTACGAAACTCTCGGCGTGGATAAGAAGGCCACCCCTGACGACATTAAGAAGGCGTTCCGCAAACTCGCGCAGAAGCACCACCCAGACAAGGGTGGCGAGGAAGCGAAGTTTAAAGAAATCACCGAGGCATACAGTATTCTCTCCGACGACAAGAAACGTCGTGAATACGATGCCTATGGCCAGAGTTTTAATGGAGGAGGTGGCGCCGGCGCCGGAGGCTTCGGCGGATTCGACCCATCCCAGTTCAGCGGCTTTGGCAACGGGGGAGTGGAGTTTGATTTCTCTGATCTCTTCGGCGATCTATTCAGTGGTGCTGGCGGCGGACGCTCTCGCGCAAAGCGCGGGCGCGACATCTCCATGGACATCGAGATATCGTTCAAGGAATCCGTAGAGGGGACCCGCCGCCAAGTACTCGTCACGAAAGTAGCGAAGTGTGATGTCTGTCATGGCTCTGGCGCAAAGCCAAATACTGAGATGAAGACGTGTAGCACCTGTAACGGCCAGGGTCGTGTTCACGAGACACGCAACTCACCGCTCGGCGCATTCTCAAGTGTCAGGCCCTGCTCTGCCTGTGACGGCACCGGACAGATTCCAAAAGAGAAGTGTGCTACCTGCTCCGGCCACGGCGTACTCAAACGTGAGCAGGAGATTACCATCCCAGTACCAGCGGGCATTGATGGTGGGGAAATGCTTCGCATGCCAGGGCAGGGTGAAGCGATCAAGGGCGGCGCTTCTGGCGACCTCTACATCAAAGTGCATGTAAAGCCACATCCGGTATATCGCAAGGATGGCGTTAATTTAATAATGAATATGCCGATGAAACTAACCGACGCACTCGTTGGCACCACGGTCACGATTACGACCATCGATGACAAGAAACTCGAAGTGAAGATTCCTGCGATGACTGCACCCGAGGAAACTATTCGCCTACGTGGCAAGGGTGTACAGATGGAGGGTCACACGGGAGACCTCCTCATTAAACTTTCTATTACCATGCCGAAAAAGCTCTCGGGTAAAACAAAGAAATTGATTGAGGAGTTGAAGAGCGAGGGATTGTAGTACACAGATGAAGCGAACACGCGCCTGAAACAGGCGCGTGTTCGCTTATACTACGTACATGGATCAAGTCACCGCTCTCGCAAACTCAGGTGCGTCCGGAGTAGTACCTATTCTCATGAATTTTCTAGCACTTATCGTTCTTACGATAGTGCTATTTGTGTTTGCGCTTCGAGCCGGCCGCCCTGCGTTTATTTCGCTTATACTTTCGTTCTACATTGGCTTTGGACTCTTTACGGTATTCCCTTGGAAGGAACAGCTTATGGTCGGCGATGGTATGACCAAGGCAGTAGCGGCACTTCTTCTCTATGCAATTCTTTCAGCACTTCCGTTCTTGGTGCTCCGTCGCGTGAACACGATGGGGTTAATGAGCATTCACCCACTTCCACTCTTTGTACTCTCAGGACTCTCCGCAGGAGCGCTCTTGGCCGTCTCCTACCACTTCCTAAATCTCGCAAAGATTCTCCCTGCGACGCCTCCCATTGCAGCCTATGTAGTGCCGGAACAGTTCCTGTTCTACTGGCTTATCGCGCCCTTGGTCGCATTCTTCGTACTCATTCGCTAAGGCTCGCTTCATAACGTTTTTGGGCCGCGTCAAGCGTCTGTGGTATAGTAGTCATCTATGCAGGTGAAAAAGCCGAAAAAGACTGGCCACGCGTGGTCAGTCCTCAAAGATTACGCTCGCGCTACGGCCAAGTATCCGTGGTTCTTTTTCGGTGTGCTTCTTGGAATTGCCACGACTGTTGGCACCAGCATTGCTGCTCCGCTATTTCTCAAACACTTTATTGACCTGGTGACGACTATCGGCGTTGATCAGCAGTATTTGCATGCAATGCTGCTTACGCTCGGCCTGTACACACTAAGCGTTGCGGGGAACTGGCTGGGCATTCGTATTCAAATGTGGACTGTCACACAACTAGAGGCTCGCGTAGAACGCGATCTTTTTACTCGCGCGTTCAGCTACCTTGTTGGGCACGGTCATGACTTCTTCATAAACAACTTTGCTGGCACCTTAACACGTCGCGTTAGTAGGTATGCGCACGCATATCAGCAAATTTTTAATAGTGTTATGGAGGGAATGATTCCGACCTTCCTTTTTACTTCGGGAGTCATTGTGGTGTTGTTCACTCAGAGCATCTACCTCGGAATAGGACTTCTCCTGTGGACCATATTCTTTGTGCTTTTGATGTACCTTCTCACCATATGGCGCTACAAGTATAAGCTTGCGCGCGCAGCACAAGACAGCCGTCTAACAGGTGTGCTATCAGATACCGTTGGAAATCATTCCGCAGTTACGTTGTTCGCGGCTGAAGCCAGCGAATCGAAGCACTTCGCAAGTGTGGTATACGACTGGTACCAGGCCACCATTCGTTCGTGGAATTCTGATGTCCTCGTCTATGCCATTCAAGGCTTCCTTACTCGCTTTGCACAGGTAGTGCTTCTCTTAGTGGGATTTTACCTCTGGTGGCGGGGAAGTATCACTGTGGGGTCTCTCGTCTTGATTCAAATATATGCCATATCCCTTATAGACCAAATTGGAAGCGTCAGCGGGAACCTGCGCCAGTTGTTTGACGCACTATCGGAAGCCCACGAAATGATCGAGGTCATGGAAGAGCCACATGCAATTCAGGATATCCAGGGAGCTTCTGAGCTCGCTGTTCCTGAAGGGGCCATTTCCTTTAACGATGCTGGTTTTGCCTTTACAGACAAGAGCGAGGTGCTCAGCAATTTTAATCTGGACATCAAACCAGGACAGCGCATTGCGCTAGTAGGACCGTCTGGCGCGGGGAAGACAACCATCACCAAACTCTTGCTTCGTCTCCACGATGTTACAAGTGGCAGCATTACCATTGATGGTACTGATATTAAGACGGTTACGCAGCAAAGCCTGCGCCGTGCTATCGCGTTTGTTCCTCAGGAGTCGACACTCTTCCATCGCTCACTTAAGGAGAACATCGCGTACGGCAAACCTGACGCCAGTGATGAGGAGATTATTGCTGCAGCTAAGAAGGCGCACTGCCATGAGTTTATTTCTAAACTCGCCGAAGGATACGATACGCACGTGGGCGAGCGCGGAGTGAAGCTTTCTGGTGGAGAGCGTCAGCGTGTTGCTATTGCACGCGCCATTCTAAAGAACGCGCCTATCCTCGTGCTCGACGAGGCTACTTCTGCACTCGACTCCGAGAGCGAGTCGCTTATTCAGGATGCACTCAAGACACTCATGGAAGGGAAGACAGTTATCGTCATTGCCCACCGCCTCTCAACCATTATGAAAATGGACCGCATCATCGTGATTGAGGACGGCAGAATTGCCGCGGACGGAACACACGACGACCTGCTGAAGCAGGAAGGTGGCCTCTACCACAAGCTCTGGAGCATTCAGGCCGGCTCCTTCCTAACGGATGATCCAGTCACGTAGTCACTCACTCTGTGCTTTAATTAGATGTTCGTAAACGGGGGTATATATGTTTGTGGTTGCAGTTTGCTGTCCGTGGCTTGTGATTCTTGCTTCTCGAATAAGGCGGGAGACGGGTAATCGGTCAGGTATTATCGATGCATTGTTCTTTGGGGGACTATTCACGAGTGTGCTTGTAGTATCTCTCCTTTAGGAGAGACTTTTCACTCATGGGTCCATAAACGCAGTGAGGTGGCCAGCAGAACGCTTGCCACCTTTTCTCGTACTAGCAACACTTGCATTTTTTTGATACTTGTGTTATTATATTCATAAGGCAAATAGGCTACTACCTAGGATTGCCCTGGTCTTTCGGACACGAAAGGGGTTCGAGATGTTCTCTCAGATTACTGAGATGTCCACGGTCTATACCGTGACGATTCTCTCGGGCCTTATCCAGGCCCTTGGGTATCTCGTCTACATCCGCAAGTCGCTGCGACACGAAGTCGAGCCGAACGCGACGACATGGTTCATGTTCGCGTATGGCACAGCGATGCTGACGGTCCTCGAGTGGGATCACGACGCCAACTGGACGATGCTGCTTCTCCCGATAGTGTGCGCGGTGCTTAGCATCCGCGTTGCTGTCATCTGCCTCTCTCAAGGGGAGTTGAAGTGGCCGGAGAGTTGGTGGGACAGAGGGGCCTTCTTGATGGACGTTTCGCTGACGATTGCCTACATTTCGGTGTGGGCAGCCAGCCGCGAAGCATACATCACAGAGGCTCAGCGCGAAGTCCTCGTGCTGACCTTCCTCGTTCTCTCGAACACCAGCACTATCGTGTCCTTCGTCCCGATCCTTCGTGGAACGGCGAAGGATCCGCATAAAGAGCATCCGCTGCCTTGGTTCATCTGGACTACGGCATACGGCTGCCTCGGATACGTCACGTATCACGAGGTCGGCCCGTTCAGCGTGTTCATGCTCTACCCGGTAACGGGCGTGCTGCTGCACAGTCTTGTGGGCTTCCTGGCGATGCGTCGCCGGTCGACCTAAGACACGCGCCCCCCGACAACCGTTGGGGGGCGCTTTCCGTTCGCTTTTTAATTCAACAAGAGTGTGCCATCCTTATGTTACTAGTAGTATTCAACTATGAAGAAAGCTGAGCTTACCGTGCAAAAAAGTGCGATACACGGGTACGGAATTTTCACCAAACAAGCAATTCGTAAGGGTGGCTTTATAGCCGAACTTCGCGGCTCTAAAGTGCTCTACAAATCCACCATACAAGGCCAGTCAAACAGGTACGAGAACTGGATTGGTATCGGCAAGGATACATGGATAGATCCGATTGATGAGTTCCAGTATTTGAATCACTCCTGCAATCCGAATGCTGGGCTGCGCGGTTCGCGCATACTCAAGCTTTACGCTATGCGTGATATAGAGCCGGGCGAGGAGATTACAATTGACTATTCTACGACCGAAGAAGATCCAGATTACTGCTTTGAGAATACAGAGACAACGGGACCCTATACTCGAAGATTTATAGGGCCAGTTCAGTCGCTTCCAAAAGACATATTCGAGAAATACTTGCCGTTTATCCCCGACCACTTCAGAAAGGTCTACGAACGCGAGGTACTCTGTAAGTAATGAAGACTGGACGCGTCTCCCTTGATCCCTTCGCAGTAATAGCACTCCTGGTAATTGGGGTGTGCACCCACATCTTTATCTCTGTCTATTTCGGTCACGCATTCTCAACATTCACCACAGAGGAAGAGATAGAGCAGGCTATTCAGACAGAGTTCGGCATCCTGGCTAACTACCTATGATTACTGAGCTTATTAACGCGTGCGAGTGGGACGTTGCGAAGTTTGTGTTCGTATCGGATAACGTTTTCTCTCCTCTTATCTATTACTCGCACCTCACCCCGATTCTTGTTTGTTTAGTGCTCGGGATTTACATCTATATTGCCAACAAGCAGTCGTTGCTGAATAAAACGTTGCTTTTTGTTACCTCAACACTCAGCGTGTGGTTGTTCCTCGATCTTATTCTATGGGCTACGGACAGTTTACGCGTGGTGGTAATTGCCTGGTCAATCGTAAATATTATTGAGCCAATTATTTACGCTGGTTTTCTTTACTTCACAGTTCTGTTTCTAACAGGGAAAGACCTTTCTTCTCGAGCGAAATTGTTCTTGGTTCTGCCCCTCATTCCGACTCTTTTGTTAGGGTGGACTCACTGGAATGTGCTCGGATTCAATCTAACAAATTGCGACAGAGAGGTTATCGAAGGACCGCTTCCGTACTATAACTACCTGATTGAGATTGGATACACTTTGGCGATACTTGTCGTCGGGTTGCGCTCCTGGCTTCGCACTAAAGCTTCTAGCTCGCGAGCGCAGTCGATAGCCGTGGTTGTAAGCACGCTTGTTCTTCTCTTAGGATTTGCGTCAGGAAACATCATTGGAAGTTTCTCTGAAGATTGGGCACTTGGTCAGTATGGGCTTTTTGTGATTCCTGTTTCTGCAGGTGTGTTGTCCTACTTTGTGATTCGACTTAAATTCATGGGTCAAAGCCAAATCATGGCGGCACAGGTTCTCGTGCTCGGTCTTTGGATTGCGGTGGGTAGTATTCTCTTTATTCAGGATATATCGCTGGTGCGTTGGATTGTTGGTATCACACTGGTATTCCTCGGCATTCTTGGCTTCATTTTGATTAGAAGCTTCCGCCATGAAGTAGAACAGCGTAGGGAAATCGAAAAATTGGCGCGAGATCTTGAAGCGGTTAACAAGCAGCAAGTGATTCTTATTCATTTCATTACGCACCAAATTAAGGGCTTTGTGGCAAAGTCGCGCAATATTTTCTCTCTTCTCTTAGATGGCGACTTCGGGCAAATACCCGAAAAAATGCGCCCCATGATTGAGGAAGGGTTCCGTTCCGATACCAAGGGCGCAGAGACCATTGCCGAGATTCTAAGTGCCGCAAACATTAAAAGCGGGAAGGTTGAGTACACAATGCAGTCATTTGACCTTAAGGAGATGCTTGAAACTGTTTTGAAGGACTTGCGCCTTGTAGCTGAATCAAGGGGTCTTTCTGTTACTTCGCAGCTTCAGACAGTGACATTCGTTGGAGATAGGGGGCAACTGATAAACGCATTCAAGAATATGATTGATAACTCAATCAAGTACACGCCAAAGGGAAGTGTGAACGTCACGCTTACAAAGGATAGTAATGCGGTCAGGTTCGAAGTGACGGACACAGGTATCGGAATAGACGCTGAAGATATGAAAAATCTTTTCACAGAAGGAGGTCGTGGTAAGAATTCGCAGAAGATTAACGTGGAATCAACTGGATTTGGTCTCTACATCGTGAAGAACATCATTGAGGCGCACAAGGGTCGAGTTTGGGCTGAGTCTGAAGGAGAAGGAAAGGGTAGTCGCTTTATCGTAGAGCTTCCTGTCTCGTAATTCCTGATATACTGGCCGATATGGATTTGGCAAAGGACCTACAGGCACGCGGGCTCGTAGAGCACACGTCAGCAGATATTGAAAAGGTGCTTGGCCAGAAGCGCACCGTGTACTTGGGCGTGGACCCATCTGCAGACTCTATGCATGCAGGAAATCTGCTCGTGGTGCTCTTTATGCGCCGCCTCGCGCAAGCTGGGCACACTATCATTCTCCTTGTTGGTGGCGGCACCGGCATGATTGGCGACCCACGCGAAAGTGGGGAGCGCACCCTTGCCGACAAAAAGCTGGTGGATAAGAACAAGAAAGCACTCAAGGCACAGATGCAGCGCATTGTCGGCGTGAAGGTGCGCGTAGTGGACAATGCCGATTGGCTCCTAAAAGTGCCGCTCGTGGACTTCCTACGAGACATCGGCAAGCACTTCACCGTAAACGAGCTTATCAAGCGCGACATTATCAAGCGCCGTATAGAAGACCCGAACGACAGCATCTCCTACACCGAGTTTGCGTACTCACTCCTACAGGGCTACGACTACCTGGTTCTTAACAAGAAGTACGGCGTTGACCTGCAAATAGGAGCAAGCGATCAGTGGACCAACATTCTCTCTGGTGTGGAGCTTATTCGTCGCAAGGAAGGGAAGGAGGCGTTCGCCATTACCTGCCCACTCGTGACTGAATCAAACGGCAAGAAGTTTGGAAAATCGGAAGGGAATGCAGTGTGGTTGGACGCTGCCAAAACCAGTCCGTACCAGTTCTACCAGTTCTGGCTCAATCAACCGGACGAGATGGTCGAGAAGTACCTGAAGTTCTTCACCTTCATGTCTACGTTTGAAATTGAAACTATGATGGTGCTCCATGGCAGGAACCCTGGGAAGCGTGATGCACAGAAGATGCTTGCGCGGCTTGTCACTGAAATTGTGCACGGCACCGAGACCGCACTGCGTGTAGAGGCAGCGTCAGAGGCAGTGTACGGATCCACACCGCTTGCTGAGCTGCCAGCTGCGACATTAGCGACTGTTCGCAAAGAAGTACCGAGCGCAATCGTTTCCGTAGGCATGAGTGTGGTGGACGCACTTATTGCGAGCGAGCTCGTAAAGAGCAAATCAGATGCAAAGCGACTTATTGAGGCTGGGTCTATTTCAATTACCGGCGAGACAGTAGGCACGGTAGATACTGTGCTCACCAAAGGTCAGTTTGCAGGCGGCGTAGCGATACTTCGCCGTGGCAAACAGACTGCACTTTTGTCCATTGAAAAGTAAGGAGAGAACGGCTATACTGGCCAAATTGCGTCGGTGGTCGAGTGGTCAATTACAACAGGCTGTAATACTGTCGGCTTCGGCCTACGAAGGTTCGAATCCTTCCCGG
>CAZUBJ010000016.1:0-11695 GCA_964618705.1 uncultured Candidatus Saccharibacteria bacterium | reverse complement strand
GCAGTGAATCCAATAACCAGGGTCGTGGAGGTGTTTGGTTGTGCAAGGAGAAGAAGCGCAGGTACTCCGATAATGACGCAGAAACCAAGCAGTCCGTAGCGCATGTCGGTAAGCTTGGTGCGCATTTTTGCCAGATACACACACAACATTAAAATGGTGGCTATCTTAAGGAACTCCGCTGGTTGCACCGTGAACGGACCAATAGATATCCAACGTGTTGCACCGTTCACGTGGTGTCCAATACCAGGCACGAACACAAGCATGGTTGCAAGGAGTGCGAGCACGTACAGCGGAATAATGCCCTTCTCAATCCAGGCTGGAGGCGCAAGACGAAGAAGCACTAGTGCAATAAGTCCAGGAATGAGACCAAGAGCAAGCTGCGTGAGTGCAATGTGTCCAATAGACCCGCCTTCGCGCGCAAGCAAGCCAAGAGCTGCAGAAAAGAATACGCTCGTACCGCCAACGACGAGAATGGCTACAATAAGGGCGAATAGTCGGTCTCCAAAAAGTTTTGATGACAGGCTTACCATGGTGCCTACTTAAGAAGTGCGAGTGCGAGCCCTAAGATACCTGCAATGACGGTGATGACCCAGTACCGCATGGTCACCTTGTATGCAGGCCAACCAATTGCTTCGAAGTGATGGTGAATAGGTGCAATGCGGAACAATTTCTTACCAAAGAATTTCTTTGAAACTGCTTGCGCAATGTTACCAAGCACCGTGACCGTAAGCGGTAGTGCAATGATGGGTAGTACCGCAACACCCACTCCGTCTCCTAATACGTCCGCAGAAAATGCTGTGACGGCAAGTGCCATGGTAAGCGCCATGGTGCCCGTTTCAGACAAGTAAAAGCGTGCCGGTGGAATGTTGAACCACAAAAAAGCAAAGAGTGCGCCAGCAACCGTTGCGGCAAAGGCAGCCAGTGCAATCTGATTCTGTGCGAAGGCGATGCCAGCGTACGTCATAAATATAAACGCGAACACACCGCCAGCCAGTCCATCGATGCCATCAATCACGCCACCCGCGTAGAGTGCGAGTGCGACCAGTACAAAAAATGGAATGAAGAACCACCCAAGTGCAATGGTCCCTACAAATGGAATGCCGATAGCTGCAACACCAAGTTTTGCGAAGAACCACCAACCGATAAAGCCAGATACTGCTGCGACAACGGCAAGGCGCCATCGGAGACGAAGCCCGCCAGAGCTTTTGGTGACCTCAAGGAAATCGTCGAGGAACCCGAACACTGCGCCCACCATAAGTGCAAAGAGCGGTAGCCAGGTTTGTCCACGGTTAACAAAATCAAACTGTGCGACGGTCTCCCCAAAGATACTGCCAAGGAGTAGTAGAAGGGCTGCGGTAATACCTACTGAACCCCATACCAAGATGCCACCCATGCGAGGCGTCGATACTTCGCGTTCCTTGTGAAGCTCATCAAACAGGGGTGTGCCTGCATCGTCTCCAATACCCTTTCCCTTTCCACCCTTCTTCTTCCATGCACGGAATGTGTAGAGGTAGTGCGCAAGTATTGGCGCACATCCGATACCTACAATGAAGGCGATAACGGAAGGGATAAGGACTCGGGCAGCATCAAGAAGCATAGAAAGTGTTATGGCGCCGTAGTTCCGTACGCAATGCCAGCAAAGTGATTACGTGTCAGCGAGAGCAGTGTTGAAACGTCAGAGAAACGTCCTTCAACCGAGGAGCCAAGCACGACGACAGCAACCGGGTGTCCAATACCTGCGTCGTACACGACTGCTAAATTACCACCTGCAAGATCAGTGTAGCCCGTCTTGGAAAGAAGGAGGTTTGGAATGCGCACCGCGTCCTGGTTGGTGTTCTTCAGCGTGTGGGCCACACCTGCTTCTGAAGAAACAGTGACGGAACTCTGCGCAGTAGCGCGAGCAATCTCCGGAGCAACCGTAATCAGGGCTCCTGCTAGTTGTGCGACATCATAGGCAGAACCATACCCACCCGAAAGCGTGGTACTTACATCAAGCCCGGTGCCATTTACGGCGTATGTCTGTGGAAGACCAATGGCGGAAATAGCGGAAGCCATCAAACTCTTCTTAGTTGTTGCTGACTTTGCTTCAGCAGCCTCGGTAATTGCCGCTGCCGCGTCGTTTGAGGACGCTACAAGCGCGAGTTTTGCAGCGCTCTCAAGCGTGAACTGCTCGCCTACCGTAAGACCACTATCCCCTTCCACCGCTGCCGCTGTGTCAGTGATGGTGACGGTGGCTCCCTTTCCAAGGGTAGTAGCTCCAACGTAGGCGGTCAGTAGTTTGGTAAGAGATGCGAGCGGCAACTGAGCTTTTGCGTTCTTTTGGAACAACACTTCTTTGGTGGCGAGGTCGTAGACAATTGCTGCGCGCCCTTCAAGACGCACGGCGCCATACGCGTCCACTGGTACTGGCTCAACGGACACAGGCTCACTCACCGCTACCTGCTGTGACGGTCGCGGCAAAAGCGGCGACACGAGCACGAGGAGACCGAGCACTGCCGACCCCGCAAGAATAACGCGTGCTGCCTGACGCTCCTTGTTGCGCTTATCAAGCTTTTGTATGAGCACTTTCAAGTCCGGATACTGTGCAGGCTTCATACGTCTGTTTCCGCTAGTTCCCGGCGCGCCTCCCCTTCGGCAATGGCTCCAGCAAGTTCGCCGTAGCGTGGCAAATCTTCACGCTTACCAACACCAAGGTGCGCAAGCGCGTCCACGGTAGCGCGATAGCGCGCACGTCGCTTGTCCGCCTCGTCTTCACTTCGTTCAATCAAGCCGCGAAGTGATAATGCACGGAGTGCCGCTGCAGAGTTAACGCCACGTACCCAATCGATGTCACTACGCGTCGCTGAACCACGATAGAGAATAATAGCGAGTGTCTCAAGCGATGCTTTGCCCAGGTCGCGCGCAAGCTCGCTTTCGCGGAGTTTACGTATAACATCTGCAGCCCACGGACTGGTGCGCAATTCTAGTTCGGATTCGGTTTCAACAACGGCAAGGCCACGCGCAGCCAGCGCAACAACAAGCTCGTCTACCGCAAGTGCGAGTGTGTGTGTAGAAAAATCAAGCAGCGTGCAAATCTGCTTCTTGGTAAGTGGACCACCTTCTGCAAACAAAAGTGCCTCAAGCTGTGCCGAAGGAGAAAGTGTCATAGGTAGATATAGAATACCGCACAGACCAGGGCTACGGAACCCGCACACATGGGGACGTGGCGCCTAGCCGTAATGCGGCACTGACCCGCTGGTGTTAGTAATGCGGATATCAGAAAAACTCTCGTGCTGAAGCGCGTCCACTGCCCCCTGCTTCACGAGTTCCAGTAGTGCCAGAAAGGACACAATAACTTCCACACGTTCAACCTTGTCGCCAGAGAATTCCTTAAACGAAAGTGTCATGGCCCGCTGCACACGAGTAAGGAGCGTATCCATTACTTCTTCTATAGAGACAAGGGTGCGCACTTTCGCTTCGGGCAATTTCTCTTGTGCCTTCTCAAGTGCGGCAAGTGCGCCTGCAAGTGCTTCGGTGAGATTGGGAAGTGCAAGGTCGCGCGAAGGCGCGAAGAATGGTTCTGGTACCCGCTCCCCTGCCTCAACCATCACGTAGTGCCCGTAGAGTCGAGCAACTTCGCGTGCACACTCGCGTACGCGCTCGTATTCAGCCAACCGCTTCTTTAGGTCGTCCACGTCCTCTTCTTCTTCGCCGGAGAGCTCGAGTTCTGGAATAAGGGACTTTGATTTAATAAGGAGTAGTGTTGCAGCAGTGCCAATGAACTGCGCCGCCTCTTCCATGGGAAAGTGTCCCTGTCCACGCACAAACTGAATGTAGTCGTCGGTTACCTGTGCAAGCGAAAGCTCGTTCACGGAAAGTTTCCGCTTCTCAATCAAGTCTAGAATCAATTCAAACGGACCTTCGTACGCCGCTGCACGAATGGTGAACGATGTGGATGGGGTGCCGTTCATACGCTTTACTAAGAGTATGTTCAAAAAGTTGCAGATGCAAGGCGCGAGCGAGGGACGACGTGAGTCGTATCAAGCATACGATGAGCGAGTCCCGGAACGAGCAACGCAGCAGGTGCGACTTTTAGGACGTGCTCTACTTCCATTCTTCTATAAATGCATATAACAGGCGCACCGGTTCTCCTGCCGCACCCTTGGCAAGCTCGTCGCCAGGAGCACTCGTCATTCTTGGGGCTATATCAAGGTGCGCCCATGGGCAGCCAAGTTCCTTTGCAAACTGCCAGAGGAACATGCCGCCATTGGTCGCGCTTGCGTAGCGACCAGCACCTCCTGACACCGAGTTGGCAACATCAGCAACACCGCTCTTTATCGAATCCTCGTACACGTCCCACATGGGAAGACGCCAGAGATAGTCCCCTGCTGTTTCTGAAAGCGTGAGTAGTTGGTCAGCGAGCTTGTCGTCTCTCGTCAATAGACCACTTGCGTAGAGACCGAGTGCTGAGAGCGAGCCACCGGTGAGTGTTGCCACGTCTATCACAACACCTGGCTTGAAACGCTTTGCATAGGTGAGCGCGTCAGCAAGTACCAGGCGTCCTTCGGCGTCGGTATTAATCACTTCAATGGTCTTGCCAGAAAGTGAGGTGAGAATGTCGTGCGGACGTAGTGAATTGCCACCCGGCATATTCTCGGCAGCAGGAATAAGACCGATGACGTGCTTTCTACTCTTTAGTTTAGCTGCCAATGCAACGGCATGTATGACAGAGGCAGCACCCGACATATCCATGTGCATTTCGTGCCCATCTCCGTTCTTTAGGTTGATGCCTCCTGAGTCAAAAGTAATGCCCTTTCCAGCGAGGACAATGGGCCTCCCTGCTCCACCCTTGTATTCGAGGATGGTGAATGTGGGCGCTTCTACCGAGCCGCGACCCACTCCCAAAATTGCCCCCATACCGAGCTTTTTCATCTCGGGTACTCCCAGAGTGCGCACGGTGACAGGCAGGCCCGCTACGGCCATTTTGGCGGCTTTGGCGAGGCTTTTTGGGGTCATATCGCCTCCTGGAGTATTGGCAAGCTCGCGGCAGGCATTTACTTCCTCTCCTATGACCTGCCCCTTCTTGAATCCATCCTGAACAGCCTTTGAGGTTGCTCCACAGACGCAGACATCAGTCACACCCCGGAACCCATCCTTGGGCTCGGTTTTGTAGGTCGTGAACTCGTAGGTCGCCATCAGCAAGTTCTGCGCAATGAGCGAGGCGAGTTCGGGTGCTTCTATACCTTTCAGTTTTGGAAACGTGGCGAGTGGAAACTCGAGAGCAATTTTCTTTACACGCTCCTTCTTCGCGGTTTGAGCAATAGAGCGAACAAGTAGCACAAAGGTGCGCAATGTTATTTCGCTTTGCTTGCCGGTTCCAATCTCGAGAAATTCCTCGTTCCCTTCCCGCACCAAGCGGCGCGTTCCCTTTTGGTCTTCAGTGAGTCGTACACGGGTGAATCCTTTCGGAGCTTTTGCAAGGCTTGCGGTTGTGTACGTGAATTTCATACGCTATTCGGTTGGTGTGTCTGTTGATAGTCGGGTATCAATGCGGTTCATGTCGCGTGGGAATGCTGATGCCTCCTTCACATTTGCCAGCTCGAGCATGCGTCCGGTGAGTCGCTCAAGACCGGTCGAACATCCACCGTGCGGCGGTATGCCGTACTTGAAGGCTTGGAGGTAGAACGAGAACTTCTTTGGGTCCATGCCGCGGCTTTCAATACGTGCGACCATTTCGTCGTAATCGTGAATGCGCTGTGCCCCACTGTTGATTTCAAGTCCGCGGAAGAGAAGGTCAAACCCACGACTGAGTACAGGGCCATCACTCATGGTGTAGAAGGCACGAGACGCTACGGGGAACTTGGTAATGAAGACGAAGTCGCAGCCGTGTTCCTTCTTCGCCCACTCACAAATATTGCGCTCGTGCTCGGGCTCCATATCGTCTGCTGGTTCGACGCCAAGGATTTCGTGTGCCTGTGCAAGTGTTAGCACCGGGAACTTCTCTCCAAGGAGTGGCACAGTGGTGCCAAGGCGCGGGAATACGTCGGCGTGCTTGTCAGCAACAGCCGCAACGACGTCGCGAATGACGGTCTCAAGGACTGCCATGACGTCGTGTTCGTCTTTAACAAATCCCATCTCAAAATCCATCTGGGTGAGTTCGGAGAGATGGCGCGTAGTTGCACTCTTTTCTGCGCGGAAGATTTTCGCAATCGTGTACGCGCGTTCAAATGCACCCACCATAATTTGCTTGTATAGCTGCGGACTGGTTGCAAGATACGCTGTCTGGTCGTTGTAGTACTCCACCTTGAATACGGCTGATCCTCCCTCTGCGTCGCCTCCCACAAGCGCGGGCGCCTGGAAGTCCATAAAGCCCTGCCGAGCAAGCGAATGACGGTATGCCTCTACGATTGTTGCCTGCACGGTGAAGATGTCGCGGTCGCGCTGGCTACGAAGCGTGTAGGGGCGGTAGTCAAAGCGCGTATCAATGTTTAAGTCGGTATCCTTATCAAATGGAAGTTCGGCTGCCTTTGAGAGAATCTCAATACCCGTAATCTCAAGCTCAATATTTCCGTTCGCTTTGTCAGCTTGCACGTTCTTCTCGGGTCGCGAGTTCACGATTCCCGTGACGGTAACGACATACTCATGACGCACTTCTTTGGCAGTCTCAAGTGCAGGAGAGTTCGGAAGGGTCACTCCTTGCACCACACCTGAGCGGTCGCGGAAGTCAAAGAACACCATTTTCCCTTGGTCGCGACGTACCTCTACAAAGCCGCCGATGGTAACCGTTTCTCCGATATGTGCCCCGAGCTCCCCAATAAGTGTGCGTTCCATATGGCTATAAAATAACACGCCCCGCTGGATTTTACCCAGCGGGGCGGTTTCGGCATTCTGCTCTGTAGTGTCAGGCGGCCGTGTCGAGCTTGGCAGTCGCCGCCGCGTTCACTTCCTTCAGGAAGTCACGGACGATGGCGTCGAGCAGGTCGGAAAGGATCAAGCGCTGGACCGTTTCGTCCGAGGTCAGCTCTTCGACGATGGTGGTCACGACCGTGTAGAGACCGCTGACGTTGAAGTCGTGCGCGAGCGAACGTCGCTTGACGCCGAGCTCGTTGGTCAGGCAGATAATCAGGCCCTGTCGCTCGGCGGGTGTCAGTTCACCGTTCCTGGCAGCCAGGACTGCGAGCGCTCGTTCGACGTGGGGTTTAGTATCGGCCATAGGCCCCTCCCGTTTCGTGTTGCCCCGGTGGCAACTCTGTGGCGATACTACAATCTTTGGGCACGCGCGTAAACTAGCGAACCCCAACCACCTTCCGCACCTGCTTCATTTTTACCTCCGCCTTCTTGTTTGCCTTCTTCCCTCCCTCGCTCAAAATTTTGGCTACTTTCTCTGGATTCTTCCCGAGCGCTTCGTACTTGGCACGCATAGGTGCAATAAATGCATCCAAATCATCAACCAACGCATCTTTGAGTGCCTTGTATCGTCCGCGGTGCTCTTCGTATAGCGGAGCGAGCTGCTCTGCTGTCTTTACGAGTCGGTGAATGGCGTACACGTTCGTTGGCACGTCCCCATCTGAGTCGGTGACGATACTCATGACCTTCTGAGTAATCTCCTCACGGGTAGCAAAGAGCGGAATAGTATTGCCGTAGCTCTTGCTCATCTTTTGTCCGTCGGTGCCTGGGACTATCGCAACGTCAGGCATAATCATCTCCGCAGGAAGGCGGAACACCTCTTCATAGGTGCGATTAAACTTCTCCGCAGCGTCACGCGCGTACTCTATGTGTTGCTTTTGGTCCTGTCCCACAGGCACAGTAGCCGTGTCGTAGAGCAGAATGTCTGCTGCCATAAGCATCGGGTAATTAAACGTACCCACAACAATCTCTTTGTTCTTTGCTTCAGCATCTTTGTATGCGTGCGCGCGCATCAAGTACGGCATGGTGGTGATGGTGTCAAAAATCCACGCAAGCTCGGTGTGCGCAGAAACGTCTGACTGCTTAAACATCACAGACTTCTTTGGGTCGATACCGATAGCGAGGAAGCTGCGAGCAAGCTCGAGTGTAAGCGCGCGCATCTGGTCGCCATTCTGCACGCTGTTGAGCGCGTGGTAGTCAGCAATCATGAAATAGCACTCGTGGTTGCCACGATTCTGCATGTCTACGAACTGCTTGAGTGCACCAAAATAGTTCCCAATGTGCGGGTCGCCCGTTGGCTTGATGCCGGAAAGTAAAATAGGCTTGCCTGTCATGGAAATACGATACCATGCTCCCTTGCTTGTATTGAAATGGAAACACCGGCCCGCGTTCTGCGGAGCCGGCGTCCTTCAGCTTGAGGTGTTCTAGCTGTCGCGCAAATCCCGCACCTCCTTGTCAGAGGGTAGATAGATTGCGATGAGGCGGTAGGTTCGGGTGACCTTGCCAATCGTGACTTCCTCCTCGTAGCCCTGTCGTTGTGTATGGAACGGCGCAATAAGCGGCGCATCGTACGACAGCTTGCGGGGTGTTGAGTCGCACTCGGTCTCCCCGAGACCGACCACATGAACGTGCGTGTAGAGCCACAGTCCATTTGAACGTCTCCGGAGACGGCCGACACAACCGATCTCGAGAGTGTCCCTTCGGAACGGTTCCTCGGCGACCGTTGCCTGCTCATAGAACAGAGTGCGATCCTCCAGACGATAACGAATGTTATCGTGCTGGCGACTGACCTCGTCGCGAGCGGGCATGCCGTTGCCAGTGTCACCACTGCGTCGGGCATTTCGATCGCCGTTGTCATTCCTGCTCTTCTTGAGCTTGCCCTCAAGCTCAAGAATTTCAGCGGCTAGACGTTGCTTGCCCTCCTTGGTGATGATGGCTCCAACATAACTTTTAAGTCTCATGTATTCCCCCTATCTTTCGGTTGGGTGTTTCCTCGGGTAGTTTCTTGTTGGCCAAAATGTACAGAGCCTGGATAGAAGCATACTCCTGTGAGTTTCAATAGCTAGACGAGCCTGTGTATAGAAATAATCACGCCGCAGGCCCTGGGAGGGTCTGCGGCGCTTGGGGCTTCTGCCCCGGACGCAGCCGTGATGGCGTTGTCGATTGGATGTCAGGCTTCGGCTTGAAGGCCGAGGCTGAGCTGGTCGTCGTCCGTGAAGGAGCTGATTCCCGATTCCAGGAATCGTTCAAGGCCAATGAGGGCCAGAATCTCCACACGGTAGTCCCCGTCTTCCGGCGAGTGGACGACGACGATGTCCTCGACTTCCCGCTTCTTCACCGCCATGCCGATCGGGGAATCGGCGCTGTAGGTGCGAAGCTTGTTGTCGAAGTCCGATTCGCCGACGCCGCCCATGAGGAAGGTTTCTCCGGGGGCACCGCGCTTGCGGACAGTCTCGTCGTCCAGAAACTTCGCCACGACCACCACGTTGGTGGAAGCGTGCGAAGGGTTGGTGATCCTGGGCGCTTCGCGCAGGCGCAACTGGAAGTCCCTTGCGTCCTCCCAGGTCTTGCGCCGGAGCGCGAGCTCGTCCTTGATCGGTTCTTCATCGAGCTGGTCGGCCTCGGTCCGGGAGGCTTTCCCGCCCCGACTTTCCGCCAGTTCAGCCAGAAAGGCTCGGTAGCGCTCTTCTGCCGCCAAAACCTTTTCCTTGTGCCGGGCGATTCCCGGAGCAGTCCAAATAAGTGAACTGGTATCTCGAAGTGCGGACAAAGTGTCCCCCTATAACGTTCAAAGGTGAATGCGGCCGGTTGGCCGCATTCCTACTCTACAACGATATGTGTAAATGACAACTATTGTGCTGCCTGCAGGGCTGCGAGCTGGGCTAGGAGTGCGGCAAGCTTTGCCTGCATCTCTGCCATAGTTGGTGCTGTTGAAGTAGAGACCGACGGTGCTGCTGTCTGTCCTTGGTTAAGCAGCGATCGGGTTTGTGGACCTACTCGCCCTACTGCCTGAAGCCCGCGCGCACCTTGGAATGCCGAGACAGCGCTTGCAGTGAGTGGGCCAAAGTATCCAGTGATTGGTCCAGAGTAGAAGCCAGACGCAGCGAGTGCTTGCTGTAGTTGCGTAACGTCGTTTCCGGTACTTCCTGCAGACAGGTCGCGTGCAAACGTATAGGTTGACGCACCAAGTACCCGTGGAGCTGGCACCGCTGTTAGCGGACGCGCTACTGAAATAGGTGATGGTGTTGTACGAGCAATACTTGAACCTCCCCCGCCTCCCTTACGAGATGAGGTGGTACTTCCGCCGCCACCTCCCCCACCTCCTCCGCTACTGACAACCGGAGCAGCGACCACAATACTGCGTGTGGTAGTTGTCGCAACATTCCCTGCGGTGTCAGTTGCGTTGTACGTGAGTGTGTACGTGCCAGCCACTCCCATGTCCACGGAGCCCACGCCCGTAATGGTGGCGGTTGCGTCAACGTTATCAGTTACTGTAGCTCCTGGGTCGGTGAACGGGTCGCCCACTGTGAGATTCATTGGGTTACTGCCGATGAGGGTAATGACCGGTGCTTCTGTATCGGTAACGGTTGGTGTGGTGGTTGCTGCAATGACGGCCAGGGCGCTGTATGCATTAAGTCGCTTTCCTGAAACGGTCTTTCCAGAAAGCACAGGAAGTGCGTCGCCGCTATCCATGAGCGCTGTCTTTACTTCAGCGGCCGTAAGGGTGGCATCGTACGACCACAGCAACGCAGCAACTCCCGAAACAAGTGGTGCGGCCATAGAGGTGCCTGACTTGTAGCTGTAGCCCCCAAGGGGAACGGTGCTCCGTATGTTTGAACCAGGTGCCGCCACGTCCACCCGTGTTGCGCCATAGTTAGAGTAGTAGGCCAAGTCGTCATCTGCGTCGGTTGCAGCAACACTCACAATCGCAGGTAAGTCGTAGCTTGCTGGGTAGAGTGGCTGTGATGCAGTGTCGAGGTCCTCGCCGTCGTTTCCGGAGGACGCGACAAATAGGCCGCCCGCATTCTGGAAGCGCTCTATTGCGTCATACTCCGCTTGCGAAAAGGTCTCACCCGCGTAGCTTGCATTAATAATCTTTGCGCCGTTTGCGATGGCGAAATCTATGGCACGAATTTCTGACGCAGTATCAAGACCAAAGCGAAGCGCCATAATCTTTGCCCCATAGGCAATGCCAACAACACCCACATCATTGTGACCTGCTGCAATAATGCCCGCGACGTGGGTGCCGTGTGCGCTCGTGCTGTCAGTTGTGGTAGCGCGCGGGTCACTGGTGTCGTATTCAAAATCGTATCCGTGTGTACAACTCCAGGAAGTAGTACCTGTCTCACTCACGCAGGTGCTGCCATCCCACATGCTATCGGCAAGTTCTGGGTGCGTGTAATCAACGCCCGTATCAATCACCGCGACTGTCACGGCAGTGCCGGAAGCCATGTCCCACGCCCCCCAGGGCATTGATGTCGGCACCAAGGGTTCCTGTGACGCCGTTCACCGTTTGCCCGGTGTTTTGGAGTGCCCACGAGTTCGCAAGCTCCACGCTGGTTGATGCGAGTGTCTCAATAGAGCGAGTATAGTTTGGCTCTGCATACTCAACGGCAGGATTTGCTTCGAGTGTTGCGATTGCTTCCGCAATCGTCGTGTCTTCTGGCGTCTCGACAACTGCCATATTCATACCCTCAATAACACCCACTGTTTCCATAGAGAGCGACTCTATGACGGTGTCCGCAGCCTGCTGGTCGCTGTGGTCGTCCAGGTCAATCGTTGATTCTTTGTACTTCACAATCACTTCACC
>CAZUBJ010000015.1:11611-13392 GCA_964618705.1 uncultured Candidatus Saccharibacteria bacterium | reverse complement strand
ACCCCAGCCCCCGAGCGCAGCGATCATCAGCGTGAACCAGTCAGTGATGAAGAGATCGAACATTTTTAACCCCCAAAGGTGACAATTGTTGACGTTCATAGCCGAAGCTAGACTCAAATACATTATACCCCCATATGGGGGTATTGTCAATATGCCTAAACTATGGCGCAATTACTTCTTCCCTCCCTTCTTGGCGCGGTACGCGTCGATGTTGGCGTGGTTCCCTGTTGTGAGGACTGCGGGCACCTTGTGCTTCTTTCCCTCCCATTCAATTACTTCAGGGCGCGTGAAAATCTCACGACTAGCGATGCGACGCTCCTCTACTGATTCGTCTTTTCCAAGCACGCCAGGCAAGCGGCGCGTGACCGCGTCCACGATTGCCATGGCTGGCACTTCCCCTCCGGTGTATACCGCCTCACCAAGCGAATAGGTGTGCAGCTTTCCAAACGTCTTCGCAATAGTCTTTGCGCGAGTATCGATACCCTCGTACCGGCCACAGACGAGTACCACGTCGTCAAACTTTGCGAGCTTGTCTGCCTCTTTGTTATCAAATGCCTTTGCGTTTGGCTCAAACCAAATGATGGCGTTCTTACCGGTACGACGTGCAAGCGACTTCTTAATAGCCTTCACCACCGGGAGCGCCGTCATCACCATGCCCGGACCCCCACCGTACGGACGTTCGTCTACCTTGCCCCACTTGTTGGTCACAAAGTCGCGCGGCGTTTGGTAGTCCACTTTGATTTTCTTGTTCTCGCGAGCGCGACCCAAAATAGACGCGGAAAGATACGCGTCGCAGGCTTCTGGAAATAGTGTGATGAGATGGAATCGAAGCATACGCAAGGAAAGCGGCTCATCGCCGCTTTCAGTCTTGTCTTAGGAATTGAGTGAACCGAGCACGTCGCTTAGGTCCTTCTTCACCTGACCGTCGTAGTGCTTGCCACCCATTGGCTCGTTAATCTTTAAGCTCACGTTCGCGCTGTGCTTGAAGCCAACGGCCTTTAGAAGTGGGCGGATAGACTCGGTTGCAATGCGACCGTTCTTTCCAATCACCTTACCCATGTCGTCTGGGTGCACGGTAAGGGTGAGGAGTACACCGAAGTTATCGTGGGTCTGCGTGATAACCACGTCCTCGGGATGGTCCACGAGAGCCTTCACCACATAGTCTAGAAATTCGTAGTAGGGATCCATAACAGAGTAATCAGTAATACAACAGTGTGCGTGCGACGACGTGTCGCGTGGACTGCATTAAGCAGCAGGAGTCTCTTCTTCGGTAGCAGGCGCAGCCTCCTCAGTAGGAGCCTCTGCAACAACTTCCTCAGCTGCAGGAGCCTCAGCTTCTGCGGCAGCAGCCTGTGCTGCTGCTTCTGCCTCAGCCTTTGCGGCCTCAGCAGCTTTCGCCTCTGCGGCTGCCTTAGCAGCTGCTTCCTTTGCTTCAGCCTCTGCCTTTGCCTTGATGTTCTTCTCGAGGTTCTTCTTTGAAACTACCTTCGCAGTCTTGGTGCCCTCGATAGTGCCATTCTTTACAAGGAGGTTGTGGAGGCTTGGAGACATCTGAGCTCCCTTAGAAACCCAGTCCTTAATCTTCTCCGCATCTACGGTAATCGCCTTGGTCTTTGGGTTATAGGTACCAACGAGATCAACATACTTACCAGCCTTTGGGCCAGAAGCCTTTGGAAGCACAGCCATACGAAACGCCGCGTCGTTTTTACGACCAATGCGCTGGAATCGGATCATCAACATAGTGAGTGGAACAGTACCAAAATACTGGCTATAGGTCAAAT
>CAZUBJ010000015.1:0-11511 GCA_964618705.1 uncultured Candidatus Saccharibacteria bacterium | reverse complement strand
CGACCTTTGAGGGTCCCATCACCATTATTAAGACCGGTAAGGGCTTTTTCAGCATTGACCCTGAACAGGACGACCTCTTCATTCCGGGAGAGAACCTAGGCGGCGCCTTCCCTGGCGACACGGTGAAAGTGCAGATTGCTGGCGAGGACACTGACCCACGCACCGGAAAGACCAAGAAGATTGGCAAGGTGGTAGAAGTAGTGCACCGCGCACGGGAGACCTTTGTGGGCACCCTGGTACAAGGCGGGCCTGATTTTGGCGAGGATTCCATCGGGCTCGTGATGCTTGCGCCTGACTTTAAGAAGATGTACGTGCCCTTTGTCGTGAAGGGTGAGTCACTCCCCTTGGGACACAAGGTGGTCATCCGCTACCAGGGCTGGTCGTCTACGCAGCCCTACCCATGGGGCACACTTGAGGAAATCATCGGCCCTGCCGGTGAGCACGAGACCGAAATGCGCGCACTAGCGCTAGGGAGTGGATTCCGTAGCGACTTCCCGCCTGGCGTAATGGCCGAGGCAGCGCGTCTGGAGGAAGTTGGGCACGCGGAGCTCTCGCGCATTGCAGAAGAGGAGATTGCGGCTGGTACCCGTCGCGACTTCCGTGACGCTACCACCTTCACCATCGACCCGTATGATGCCAAGGACTTTGACGACGCACTCTCAGTGCGCACACTTCCAAACGGCAACTACGAGATTGGTGTGCACATTGCAGACGTCTCAAGCTTTGTACGCCCGGGCACCGCACTTGACGCAGAGGCGCGCAATCGCGCCACTTCCGTCTACTTGGTGGACCGCACCATCCCCATGCTTCCTGAGATTCTCTCTACTGACCTCTGTTCCTTGAATCCAAACGAGGACCGTCTATCGGTGTCAGCAATCTTTGAGATAGACCAGAACGCAGGCATTGTGTCGCGCTCGTTCGGTCCTACGGTGATTCACTCTGATAAGCGCTTTGCGTACGAGGAAGCCCAGGAGGTGCTTGATACCGGCGAGGGGCCGCTTTTGGCAGAGCTCATCATCCTTCGCGACTTGGCCGCAAAGATTCGCGAGCGTCGTGTAAAGAATGGCGCAATCGCCTTTGATACTCCTGAAGTGAAAATCAAGTTGGACGAGACGGGCAAACCTATTGCCGTACTTCTCAAGGAGCGCAAGGAAACCAACCTGCTTATTGAAGACTTCATGCTACTCGCAAACGTTGCGGTCGCAGAATTCCTGACAGAAGAGATGAAGAAGGCGCACCTTACTGGCTCCACCATCTACCGCGTGCACGACCGTCCAGACGGCGATCGCATTGAGACCCTCGGGCAGTTCCTAAAGGTACTTGGCTACCACCTGGAGATGTCGCCGGGTGGCAAAGTGAAAGGCGCGGCTATCAATGCGCTACTCGAGGAAGTTGCAGGAAAGCCGGAGGAGTACCTCATCAAGGTGGCAGCACTTCGCTCTATGGCAAAGGCGGTGTACAGCACTAAGAATGCCGGACACTTTGGACTTGCCTTTGATTTCTACACGCACTTCACTTCCCCTATTCGTCGCTACCCTGACCTGCTCATTCACCGTATGGTGAAGCACTACACCGTAGCTGGTCCGTTTAGTAAGGACGAGGTAGCAGAGCTCGACCAGCTAGCACTACGTTCTTCCGAGCGCGAAGTAGCAGCAAGTGAAGCTGAGCGCGACTCAATTAAAATGAAGCAGGTTGAGTTCTTGGCTGGCCGTATTGGTGAAGAGTTTGATGCAGTTATCTCTGGTGTGTCTGATCGCGGACTGTATGTAGAACTTAAAGAGACACGCGCTGAAGGCATGATTCGCATTCGCGACATTGGCGACGACTACTTTATCTACGACGAGAAGCGATACCGCATTGTGGGAGAAAAGAGCAAGAAGGAGTACGCTCTTGGTGACCCAATCAAGGTGAAGCTCATGGCTGCACGCATTCCTGAAAAGGAATTGGACTTCGGTCTTGCGGCCAGTTAAGAAAGGAGGGCGCCCGAAACGGGCGCCCTTTCTTCTTGCAACGTATTAGAACTGAATAAGGATCGAGCCAGTGTCCTTTCCCGTCAGCACCCAGAAGTCTACGTGAGGGTCCGCTTGTGTGAGCGGACCGACACACTGCCAGTAGAAGTTGTCTGGAACAGACAACCGAGTGTAGTCAAAGCGAGCCTTGCTGCGCCTGCGCTCGCGCTCAGTGTTCTTGTACGCACGCCACATGCACAGCACTTCATTTCCGATGACCTGCCCCATTATCGCCTCCCGCGAAAAGACCTGGTTTAGGGTTTAGTGTAGAACTTGTCGTAGAATGCGCAATGCTAGAAACTCCGACCATCTATCGGCAGGCGCTTCAGTGTTGGCACGTCAACGTCGTCTACCGAGCGCACGTTCACTGCTACGGTTGGACTGCCATCCTTTTTCTCTCCACGACCAAATGCCTGCACGCCGCAGACCTTACAAAATAAGTGCGCAATCTTCTCGGTGTTAAATCGGTACTCGGTGAGGAATTCTTCGCCTGACTCAAGGGTGAACTTCGATGCGTCCACAAACGAGAGCAACATGCCCTTCGCCTGGCAGTGTGAGCAGTTGCACTCAAGCACTGGCGCAAACAAATCAAGTTCGGCCTGATAGCGAACACGCTTACAATGACATCCTCCGGTGTACGTTTTCATAAATCTATACTATCGCGCTTCAAGAATACGAGAAATAGCGAGCGCGTACGCAGCTTCGCGCAGCGTGACTCCCCGCATGAGCGCAAAGTCAGCAACATCGCGATACGCGTCGTGCATCACTTTCTCAAGTCGCTCATGGATCTCTTCTTTGCTCCATGACTCCCCTGCCTTGTTCTGCAGCCACTCAAAGTACGACACAGTCACTCCGCCCGCGTTTGCGAGTACGTCAGGCACAATGGCAGCACCGCGAAGCGACAACATCGCATCCGCTTCTGGTGTCACGGGACCGTTGGCAATTTCTAGAATAATTCCCGCCTGCACACTCTCGGCATTGTCCGCGCGAATCTGCTCTTCAAGTGCAGCTGGCACCAGCACATCAACTGGGGCACTCACAATAAATTCTGCAGGGAGCGCATCACCGAGTAGAGCCGCGTCGTGCACCGAACCCTTGTCTTCTTTTATAGAAAGTACTTCATCCACGGGAAGCCCGTCCTTGTTTGCGAGCGTGCCCCTGCTATCACTTATAGCGAGCACCGTAGCACCACCTCTCTCAAGGAGACGAGCCGCCTGCGCACCCGCATTCCCTGCCCCCTGCACGGCAGCGGTCAGCTCACCCATATCGCGATGTTGGTCGGCCAGGAGCGCGTCGAGCACCATAATGGCGCCATCAGCGGTTGCGGTGTCTCGCCCAAGACTTCCCCCATGCTCTAGTGGCTTTCCGGTGATGAATGCGGGCGCCGCGTGCCCCACCATTTGCTCGTACTCATCCCGCATTATCGCCATGATGGCAGGTGTGGTGTACACATCTGGTGCTGGTACATCTACGTCTGGCCCCAACTGTTCCCCAAATGCGCGCACGTATGCACGAGACAAACGTTCAATCTCTCCTTCTGAGAGTTGCTTTGGGTCTACCGCAACGCCACCCTTAGCGCCACCAAATGGAATATCAACCACCGCGCACTTAATTGCCATCATGGCCGCAAGTGCTGACACTTCGTCCTCGTCAGCGTCTGGGTGGAAACGAATACCACCCTTGTATGGCCCGCGCGCATTATTGAACTGCACACGATATGCGGGGTATGTCGCAGTCTCTCCACTATCAAGCGCAATAGAGAGCTCTGCACGCAGTACACGGTCAGGCGTCTCAAGCTTTGCACGGTCTTCTTGCGAGAGTCCGAGCAAATCTGCTGCCTTGTCTACGTTCTCCTTAAAGTATTGAAATGCGGCCATAAGTGAGTAATTAGTGATATTGGTACAGCTTACCTCCCTTCATATCAAAAGATGTGGATAAAACCAGGACTACTCAGAATGGAGCGAGCTGTTTGGTGAAGACACATAAGAAGTACGTAATCGCTACGCTCTTCGTACTTCTAAATTCAACCCGTAAGAATTTAGAGAGTTAAGGAGAGATGCGACTATAACTCTCTTATGTTTCCCAACAAGAGGGTTGATATTCAAACTGCGAGCGGAACTATTTTGCCACCTGCACCGCCTCCTCAAAACGCACGGAGAGGAGCTTAGAAATACCGTCTCCACCCATAGTGACCCCGTAGAGAATGCCAGCACGGCTCATGGTCTCGCGGTTGTGGGTAATCACGATGAGCTGAGACTTCTTTGAGAGACTCTCAATCATGTCTCCATAGCGGCGACTATTGGCTTCGTCGAGCGCCGCATCGGTCTCGTCCAAAATAAGGAACGGTGGTGGGTTCACCTGACTCATAGCAAAAATAAGTGCGATAGAGGTGAGTGCGCGCTCACCACCAGAGAGCTGCATTAAGGATTGCAGACGCTTCTTTGGGAGATGTACTGAGATTTCAATACCTGGCTTTGTGTTTCGCTTTCGTGCAGGCTCATCCGCCTCGTACTCGTCCTCCTCTTCACTTCCCGGCTCTGGCAATTCTTCAAGCACCAGCTTTGCACTTCCGCCTCCGAACATAAGTCCGAAGAATTCACTGAATGATTCGTTTACCTTCGCAAGCCCCTCTGCAAAGGTTTTGGTGAGCTCCGTATCAAGGTCTGCAATAAGCTCACGCAAGCTAAGCGATGATTTGGTAAGGTCCTCAATCTCGCGTGCGAGGAACTCCTCGCGTTCCTTTGCTTCTTTGTATTCGTGACGCACGTCTTCACCAGAACCACCCGCTTCCTCAACACGAATCTTAAGGCGCTCAAGGCTACGCTTCCTATCCTCCTGTGCTCTGCGATCCTCGTCAGGAAGACGATCCAGCTTCTCAAAGGAGAGCGCCGAAGCTCCTGCAAGTGCCACAATCTCGCGACGGTCGCGCTCATACTCTTCGCGCAAACTTTCCAGCTCTCCAAGACGGGACTCCACGCGCACCACTTCGGTCTCAAGCTTTGCCTTTTTGTCGGCAAGGTCGAGCAAGTGACGATTCTGTTCGCGGCCTGTCTCCTGGTACGCCATGGTGGCCTCGCGCGCCTTCATGAGCGTGCTCTTGGCATGCTCTATTCGATCAGCCAGTTCCGCCTCCTTTTGTGCAATCTGTGCCCGCTCTGCCTCAAGACGCATAACCGTCTGCTCTTCCTCAGCGAGGTAGTCGTCAGCAGGAATGGCATAGCGCTCAAAGAATGCCGTGATGGCGTTGCGCAAACTGCGAAGCACCGCAGAAAGTGCCTGTACATCATTCTCGTCCACTACCCGCTCAGCCTCCTCCTTCAAGGCTGCCAAATCTTCTCGAGGCACCTTTGCGTAAGGTTCCTGGAGTACGCTCATGCTTCGTCGCTTTGCAGAATCGAGCGCGCCCTCGATGCGTCCCACATCACGCGAAAGCTGCGCACGCTCTCCCAAGAGCTTCTCAAGCTCGCGTTCGTGCGTTCGCACGCTTTCGCTGCGCCTTGTGCCCTCTATGTCGGTAGTGGCGCGCTCCTCAAAGGAGTGCAGCTCGGCAACCATCACCGCAAGCTGTTCGCGAACCTGCACTAGGTGCATTTCTGCCTTATCCTTTTCTTGCGAAATGTACGCATCCTCGATAGCAAGATACGTTTGACTGAGTGTGCGCAATTCACTCGCAAGCTCCTCAGCACGCTCGAGCTTCTCCACCTGTTTCTGTAGAAAGCGGATGTGCGGCGCAATTTCGCGTCGCAACGCTTCTACTTCACGCATATTGTCCTCGGTCTTCTCTAGCTTGCGCTCTGCCTCTTGTTTCTTGAATTCAAAAATCTTCAGACCAAGTGCATCCTCGAGCATCGCGCGTCGCTCACGCGGTGCGCTGGAGAGAATACGGTCTGCCTCTCCTTGGGAAATAATGTGGTGACCCGTCTCTCCAATATTTGCGGCAGACAAAAGTTCCTGCACGTCGCGCAGGCGCACACGGGAACCGTTGATGGAGTATTCACTCGAGCCATCACGAAATACTGCGCGCTCGATGGAGACTTCGTCGTACTCCATTCTAGGGAAAATCTTCTTGGTGTTATCAAAGACAATAGTCACTGACGCACGGTTAGAACGAGCTGTTTGATGCGAGCCACTCCAGATAAGGTCTTCGCTGCGCTTCCCGCGCATGCTCTTCATGGACTGCTCACCAAGCGCAAAGCGAAATGCCTCTGCGACGTTTGATTTACCCGAACCATTGGGACCCACAATGGCTGTAGCCGCGCTCGAAAAATCCAGCGTGGTCTTCTTTGCAAATGATTTGAATCCTGCGATTTCTAACCGCTTCAACATTACTTGTAGTATACCGCATGCAAACGGCCGCCTCCTTGGGGGGAGACGGCCTTTCCGCTAGTTGCCAATGGCGCGGTGTGCGTCCGCAACGACGTCGTCGAAGCGAACAGTGATCGAAGCAGGCTTGAGCACCGCGACGTCGAAGATGGCCCAGGAGGCCATGAGTCCGGCGCAGAGAGCTTCGAACGCGGCCCACGGCACGGTCCAGGTGACATCGTTCCAGTACAGGAGGGTGAGACCGATGGCGGGCACCGCACCGACCAGGACCATGTTCCAGAACTGCGTGGCGGCGGACTCGAACTGTTCGAAACACGCCAGACCAACTAGGACCAGCGTCGGCACCAGTGCCGACGCGCCTGTTGCCCAGATGATGGACGAGTCGGCGTCGAAGGACTGCGTGGCGATGAGGAAGATGGACTGGGTGAGCAGACTCAAGGTCCACAGACACCACTTCCCTCGTTCATACGCATCCATTTGCCTATCCAGTGGCGGCATTTTTCATACTCCCAAGAAGAGCACCTGGAAACCAGGTGCGGACAATACGCCTGTTTATATTATACTACTTCCAACCCGTTTTGTCTATGGCTGCCTGTGCTGCTGCCTGCTCTGCTTCCTGTTTGCTTTTGCCATCTCCGCGCGCAATTTCTTCGGTATTCAAAAATACTCCCACCGTAAACACACGGTCGTGATCAGGACCTGTCTCTGCAAGTGTCTTGTAGGTAGGCGTGACGCTGCGCTTCTCTTGCGCAAGTTCCTGGAAATTACTCTTTGCGTCCTGGTATGCGCGCTTTGCAATGATGTCGTCAATCTTTGGGTAGAGGTTCCTTGCAAGAAACGCCTCAACCGTGTCGAAGCCCTGGTCTAGATAGAGCGCACCCAAGAGTGCTTCAAATGCGTTCGCAAGAATAATCTGGCGCGCACGCCCTGTATCCTTTGCCTCTCCCTTAGAAAGAAGCAGCATGTCGTTCATGCCGAGTAGCTCTGCTGTATCTGCGAGCGAATAGGTGTTCACGAGCGCAGCACGGAATGCGGTTAGGTCACCCTCGGGCTTGCTTGGGAATTTGTGGAAGAGAAAGTTGGTGGTCGCAAGCTCAAGTACGGCGTCCCCTAGAAACTCGAGGCGCTCGTTGTGGTTCCCCGCGGTCTTGTTTTCGTTTAGGTAGGAACGGTGCGTTAGCGCTTCCTCGAGAAGCGCTGCATCTGTAAACGTAAGGCCAAGCTTGGCCGCGTGCTCTCCTACCGGCGTCATATCTATATTATACCAGATTCTTACCAATTAGAAAACCCGCCAGCTGGGCGGGTTTTCAATTACCGACGTGATGATTTGTCTAACAGTTTTTGCACCGCAGCGGTCACAATCGGCAACATGTCGTCGTAGAAGTTGAGATCAAGAATGTCGGTTAGACGGAACCAGCGTGCATCGTCGAGTCCTCCCTTTTTCTCGAGCGTTATCTCTTCGTATGGAGACTCCGCAAGGAAGTAGGTGACGTGCTTTCGTGTCTTACCTTTCTCTGGATGCGAAGCGATGTATTCGTTCTCTCCAATCTTGTCTTTGATTTTGACCTCAAGGCCAAGCTCATCCTTAATACCCTCTATTGTCCCGTCTTCCACACTCATACCCTCAGGAATCTTTCCCTTAGAGAGCGTCCAATGTCCGAATACGTCGTGCACGAGTGCCAAGTAATACTGGCCATGATGCTCGGCATAGACAATCGCACCACCAAGCTGCTCAAGTGGCAGATCTTCGCGACGCACGCGTTCCTTCTTCCCTACTTCGTCCTTACCTGGCTCACCGAGCTCCTTGTATACGGCACCGAGTACGCCGTTAATAAATCGTCCAGAGGAGTCCCCGCCGAATACCTTAGCGAGTTCAATTGCCTCATTGATAGCTACCTTTGCCGGCACCTGGGTGCGGTCTGCAAAGAGAAGCTCGTAGAGACCAATACGAAGAATGTTTCTATCCACCGGTGCAATACGAGCAAGTGGCCAATCTGGGGCTGCCTTCTCAATTACCAAATCGAGGTCAGGGCGCTTTGCGAGCACACCCTGGAGGAGTTGTTCCATAAATGGAATGTCGGTATCGCCGCCACCAAATTCTTCAACGTTGCGCGCAAGCATTCCTGCTGTTGCGTCGTCTGTTGCGTGTGTAGTGTCCCACTCAAAGAGTGTCTGAAGAACTACAGAGCGTGCGAGATGCCGATTTGCCATATATGAAAGAGCTTACTGGTCAGTATACGGCACGCATGCACAAAGGTGCTAGTACTTTTCGCTGTGTATATCTCCAAAAAGAAAAACACCTTGCGGTGTTTTTCTTTTTACCAAACGTTTTTCGCTTACGCGCCGCCACCGAAACCTGAGCGACTCTTAGCCTTGCCGAGCTGCATGCGTCCTGCAAGACCCTTACCACCCTTCTTCTCTGTTACCTCCTCTACGTGAATTGGCTCCTTTACGCCAGTGGTGTGATCCTCGTGCTCGTGAGCCTCGATACGCTTTGCGCGCTTTGTGGTCTCCGCCGAGACGATCTTCTTAGGAACGATTTGCTTACCACGGTACATACCAGTGGTCTCGTCGATACGGTGTGGGAGGCGTAGTGCGCCTGACTCCTTATCCTTTACGATAGCCCCCTCCACGAGAGCGTGGTGGCTTCGGCGGTTTTTAGTATGGGAACTGGTGTGGCGCATTCGTACTGACATATAGGTCCTACCTTACCATTTGGGCTATAAAAAGCAACCGCCCGACCCCGTTAGGAATCAGGCGGCTCTTGCGGAGCGCAGGCGCGCCCGAGATAGGCGACACAGTCCTCGTGCTCGTGCCCGGGAGTTCCAGGACACAGGCCCGGACAATCCTTAGCCTGGGTCAGAGCGACCACGGCGACGGAAATCCAGGACATCTGCGCGAGAATGCCACAACGAACCAGAAGAAGGGTCGCCGGCTCACTCTTTCGCTTCTCCGGACGAAGCAGGGCTTGCCCACTCACCGCAAGCGGCTCGATGCCGAGCACGCTTTGACAGAGAGCGCACGGCAAGCCATGCGCTTTCAGGACGGCAACGTACGTGTCAGTACCCATAGGGATACTCCAAAAAATGTTCTTGTTCGAATTATAGAGTACCGTATTTATTACTACTCGTCAATGTGTATGAAACTTTTTCGATGCACCGGTGAGATTCCGTGTTCGGTAATGGCCGCCATGTGCGCTTTCGTCCCGTACCCCTTATGCCCCTCAAATCCATACTGCGGGTACTCCTTCGCAAGCTTCACCATAAGGCGGTCGCGCGTCACTTTCGCTGCGAGTGCAGCCAGCATGATGACTGGCTCCTTTCCGTCCCCTCCTATGATAGTTTCTTGCTCGTATTCCTTCGTCGCCTTAAGCGAACCATCAAGGAGGACCTTCCCTTCGCTCGGGTTTGGCAGTAGTGCTTCTAGACCACGAGCAAGTGCAAAGCGTATTGCGTAGGCAATTCCCTTTTCGTCTATTACTTTTTCACTGGAAAGACAGGCCCTCACACGCACGTGCCCTGCCGCAACTTCTTGCTGGAGTATTTCAAACAACGCGTCGCGCTTCTTCTCGGTGAGCTTTTTGGAATCGTTGAGGCCCGGAAACGCCGTTAGTACGTCGTACCCCTCCGCCACACGTGCCACTCCAACCGCAACGGGCCCTGCCAGTGGTCCACGCCCTGCTTCGTCTATGCCAATGAGATACATCGCCATCAATTATCGGCCCCGAGCACCCGTAGTAACGGTCCCACCACCATAGTTAAATGTTGTGCCGTCACAAGCGGTAATCCCGGGAGAAGGGACTGTGCCCTCGGGACGCCAAACTATCATGTACCAGTGACCGGGACAGCCGTAACTATTGGAATAATAAGAGTATGAATAGGTTCCACTAGCGCCTGGCCACCCACTACTACTTTGAGTCGGATCGGTTGGCAGACGAGACATGTACGGACTCAATGCACTCTGCAGTGTAGTCCAACTCGAATCGTTACTGGTGGTCCAGCCGGCATTTGGTGTTGTGGCACCACCAGACAACGGATAGCTGTCATTCTGCTGATAGTACAACTCTAGAGCTACCTGTAGGTTATGTATCGAGGTTCTTCGGTTAGCATCGTTCCCTTTAGCGCGAGCGGTATTTAAGGAAGAAAGAACCACTGAAGATAAGAGGCCGATTATTGCGATTACTACTAACAGTTCAATCAGAGTAAAACCCTTAGCTTCAGATTTCAGTATCATTGCAAATATATACCTGACGGACCATTCTTGTCCGGAACCATTGTTTGGTCTGGCGAATTGTATGGAACGTGACGGTTCTTTGGCGAGCCAAAAAAGAATATGCCTCCCGTGAGGACCAGCACACTCACGAATAGCACAAGCAGTCTTTGTTGAGCTTGTTGTTCGTCTTTTGCAATCCCAGAACGAATGAGCCAGCTTGCCAGCGAGCGGGTGGAGTTTTTGGCTGGTCGTACGGCCGCAACGAGCGGCTCTTCATCAAATTCAACCGTTCCCATCCACAAATTATACATCATGGCCTGCGGGGTAGAGTTTGTTGCTTCGACCACACACAAGCCCGTCTGTACGCTAGTATCCAGATGTTTTTGGTAAATTTGGTATCCTAGGAGCATGAGCGAGCGTTTCATCCACCTCCACACCCACTCTCACTACAGCTTCCTCCAGGCGCTCCCCAAAGTGCCAGCACTCGTGAAGGAGGCAAAGAAGCATGGCATGGACGCTATTGGCCTTACGGACGCGGGCAACATGCACGGCGCGGTGGAGCTCTACAAGAACTGCGCAAAGCAAGACATGAAAGCCATCATCGGTGTGGACGCCTATGTTGCACCGAGTTCTCGCCATGAGCGCGACCCACATGCAGAAAGTAGGCGCTCACGACTGGTGCTCCTTGCTGAAAACAACACCGGTTACCTGAACCTGATGAAGCTCGTGAGCATTGCATTCACGGAAGGATTCTTTGAGCGCCCGCGTATTGATATGGAATTGCTTCGTGAACACTCGGAGGGACTTATTGCTATCATCCCCTCTTTTGCAGGCTCGGTAGTGCAAGCGATTCGCGCAGGAGACCCGACGAGTGCCGCCGCAAGCCTCGCAGAGTACAAGAGCATCTTTGGCGAAGGCAACCTATTTATTGAAGTGACACACCACCCTCGCGTAGAGGGGCACGAGA
>CAZUBJ010000014.1:0-17105 GCA_964618705.1 uncultured Candidatus Saccharibacteria bacterium | reverse complement strand
AAGAGTTGCTTCGCGAGCACCATGAAGGACTCATTGCTATTATTCCCTCCTTTGCTGGAGACGTGGCTCTCGCACTGCGCGCCGGCGACGAGCGAGGTGCCGCAGCTACTGCGGCTGAATATATAAGTATATTTGGTGCTGGAAATGTATTCCTAGAAGTGAGTCACCACCCAAGAGTAGAGGGACACGAGAAGCGAATGCAGCAAATACGTGAGCTTGGCCTCTCTTCCGGCATACCACTCGTTGCGCAGCATGACGTGTACTACTTACACATTGACGACCGCGAAGCTACTGAGGTAATGCGTCGTATTGCACACGGAACGCGCGGCGGGAATGAGGATGAGGACTTCTCGTTTGTGACAGAGACAGACATGCTCTCTTGGTTCAAAGATATTCCAGACGCCGTGTATCGCTCGGGAGAGATTGCTGATCGCTGCAATGTGACTATGGAGCTTGGTAGCTGGAACTTCCCTGCCATCGCTTCCGACCCAGGCAAGACGTACGAGGAGATGCTGCGCGAGCGCACGTACGAAGGTATCAAAACTCGCGGACTCGAAGAATCGGAGGAGGTGGTGAAGCGTATTGAGTACGAACTGGAAGTTATTAACGGCAAAGGTTTTGCTCCCTACTTCCTCGCAGTGTCCGACCTGCTCACCCACGCGAAGTCGGTGGGCATCCTCGCCACTACGCGCGGCTCGGCCGCCGGTTCCCTGGTGTCGTATCTAAACGGCATCACCACGGTAGACCCACTTGCCTACAAGCTTCCATTTGAACGCTTCCTGAACCCCGAGCGACCAAAGGCACCGGATATTGATATGGACTTCGCCGATAATCGGCGCGACGAAATGATTGCGTACGCTAAGGAGAAGTATGGCGATGACCACGTCGCGCAGATTGGTACCTTTGGAACGATGATGGCGCGTGCTGCTGTGCGCGACGTATCGCGTGCGCTCGGGCACGCATACCGAACTGGTGACCGCCTCGCAAAGCTCATTCCTATGGGAAGTCAGGGATTCCCGATGACTATTACGCACGCACTTGAACTAGAGCCCGAGCTAAAGGAGCTCTACGACCAGGACGACGAGTCGCGCGAGATTTTGGACCTTGCTATGCGGATTGAGGGCTGTGCGCGCCACACCGGAGTGCACGCGGCTGGTGTGGTGATTTCTCCGACTCCGCTTACTTGCTGGACACCGCTTCAGGTGGACCAGAAGACGGGCAAGCTCATTACGCAGTACGACATGCATGCGGTGGAAGACGTGGGCCTTTTGAAGTTTGACTTCCTTGGTATTAAAAACCTTGCCATCATTGCCGACGCAGTAGCGCGCATCAAAGAAGGCAGGGGTATCGAGATTGATATTGAGAACATTCCGATGGACGACGAGCCGACCTTCCTCATGCTTGCTCGAGGCGAGACTGAAGGAACGTTCCAGTTGAACGGCTCAGGCATGACTCGTTACTTAAAGGAACTGCGCCCTACTACTATTAACGACATCAATGCGATGGAGGCCCTGTATCGCCCCGGTCCGATGGAATCGATTCCGCAGTACATTGAGCGCAAGCGAAACCCACGCTTGATTAGCTACTTGGACGAGCGCATGAAGGACTACCTTGATATGTCCTACGGCCTTCTCGTGTACCAGGACGACGTGCTTTTGACGGCCATCACCCTTGGTGGGTACTCCTGGCTTGAAGCAGACACCCTTCGTAAGGCGATGGGTAAGAAGATTCCTGCGGAAATGGAAATTCAAAAGGAGAAACTTTTGAAGGGATTTATTGAATATGGAAAGCTCTCACCCGCAAAAGCTGACCAGATTTGGAAGTTGATTGAACCGTTTGCCGCATACGGATTCAACAAGGCGCACGCTGCTTGCTACGGAAAGGTGGCGTATCAGACCGCATACCTAAAGGCCAATTACCCAGTGGAATACATGGCGGCACTTCTAACCGCTGACGCGGGCGACACCGAATCCATCGCTATTTTGGTAGCAGAGTCAGACCGCCTAAACATTCCAGTACTTCCACCAGACATCAACGAGAGTGGTGCCGACTTCACCGTCTCCGGCGAAGCTCGCGACACCATTCGCTTTGGACTCACATCTATCAAGAACTTCGGTGAGGGAATTTCGCAGGCGATCATCATGGAGCGCACGAAGGGCGGACCGTTCACTTCCCTTTCTGATTTCCTTGGACGCATTGGAAGCAAGAACCTGAACAAGAAGTCACTTGAAAGCTTGGTTAAGTGTGGAGCACTCGACGGCTTTGGCAGTCGCGCCCACTTGATGATGCACATAGAGACGCTCCTTGCCTTCCATCGTGACGCCACCGCAACCGCACCGCAGGACTCCCTTTTTGGTTCTCTTATTTCTACTGCACCCGTACTGACGTTACCTCCCGACACGCACGAGACCACACTCACCGACAAGCTGATTTGGGAGAAGGAGCTCCTTGGCATTTACGTGTCAGGCCATCCGCTTGATAGCTATGAAGATAAAACAGGCAAGGCGGGTATCTCTATCAAAGAGATACAGGAGGACCCGAAGGCAGGCATGACCGTCATCCTTCCCGTCCTGGTACTAGAGTCGCGCCCCATCCTTACCAAGAAGGGAGACAAGATGGCATTCGTGAAATTTGAAGACAAATCAGGAAGTATTGAGGGTGTTGTGTTCCCAAAGCTCTATAAAGAACATGCGGCGCTCATAAGCACGGGCACGTGCCTTCTGCTTAAAGCACAGGTATCCAACCGAAACGGCGAGATTTCACTTACGGTTGAAAACATGAAGGCACTGTGATGTAGTAGGGGCTGGACACCGTATGTCCATAGCAGAGAGGACGGGCCATGCCCCTGACCAAGAAACAAAAGACTCGACGCAGAACCAAGAACAAGCAGCGCCGGCAGGGCGCGGAAGTCACGTTCGTGGCGCTGAACCGCGAAGCCAAGCAACAACGGCGTGGTTGGTATGCGGTGCGTGAGTCGCCACCGAAACGCTCGGGCAGCACCTACGCGGACTGGTAGACAGTCCGCGTAGCGCGAAACGATGCAACCCGGCGGGTCTCCACTCGAGACCCGCCGATTTCTATGAATATGGTATTCTCCCTTTATATGGCATCCCTTGAAGAAAAGCGTCACACCCTCGCCCATTTACTAGCCAGCGCCGTTATTGAGCGCTACCCCCATGCAAAGCCAACTATTGGTCCTGCCACCGACACCGGCTTCTACTACGATTTTGATTTTAGTGGAGGCGAAGCTCCTGGCGAAGCCGATTTGGCTGCTCTTGAGGACGCAATGCGCGAAATGCTCCCATCCTGGGACGACATGCAGGGCGTGGAGGTATCTGAGACAGACGCCCGTGCTCGCTTTACCGGCAATGCCTACAAGTTAGAGCTCATTGATGGCATCGCGGCCTCTGGTGAGCCAATTACCCTCTACACCTCCGGCGGCTTTACCGATCTGTGTCGTGGTGGCCACTGTGAGCACCCTGCACACGATCTTAAGGCAGACTCATTTTCGCTTGAGCGTATTGCAGGCGCATACTGGCGCGGCGACGAGAAGAACGCGATGCTCACCCGCATTGTAGGACTGGCCTTTGAAACAAAGGAAGATCTTGAGGCACACCTGGCAATGCAGGAGGAGGCGAAGAAGCGCGATCACCGTAAACTCGGCGAAGAATTGGACCTATTCACCTTTGACGAGGCGATTGGTAAGGGGCTACCTATATGGCTTCCAAAGGGAAATATTATAAAAGAGGCGCTTGAGGATTGGGCAAAGGAAACAGAATCTGCGTGGGGGTACCAGCGTATTACTACACCCATCATCACCAAGGAAGATCTCTTCTACACATCAGGGCACCTTCCGCTGTACAAGGACAGCATGTACGCGCCGCTTCAAATTGAAGAGGAGAACTACTACATAAAGCCGATGAATTGTCCGTTCCATCACCGCGCTTTTGCTGCTCGCCCGAAGAGTTATCGCGACCTCCCTGTTCGCTACGCTGAATACGGGTGGTGTCACCGATACGAGGATTCTGGTAGTCTCTTCGGTCTTATGCGCGTACGTGGCATGCAAATGAATGATGCCCATATTTATATTCAGAAAGAGCACGCGGTTGAAGAGTTTGTACGGGTAATTCAGCTCCACGAGTACTACTACAAGACCCTTGGTATCAAGAACTACGAAATGGAGCTCGCACTGCGTGACCCGAAAAAGATGGATAAGTACCATGGTGACGAGCAAGACTGGAAGGACGCAGAACGAATGACTATTGAGGCAATGGAGAAGTCCGGCGTGCCGTACAAGGTAGTACACGAAGGCGCTGCATTTTATGGTCCGAAAATGGACTTCCAGATTTACTCTTCTATTGGCCGCTCATTCACTGCATCGACCAACCAATTGGACTTGTTTATGGGCAAGCGATTCGGACTTGAGTATGTTGACCAGGACGGAGAGAGAAAGGTTCCTGCGGTCATTCACCGCGCGCCCCTTGGCACCCACGAGCGCTTTATCGGTTTCTTGATAGAGCACTACGGAGGAGCATTCCCTACATGGCTATCCCCTGTTCAAGTGCAAATTCTTCCGGTGTCTGAGAAGCACGCAGAATACGGAGCGGCGGTATTAGCTGCCCTCACCGCACAAGGAATCCGTGCAGAAGTTGATGCTAGTGAGTCTCTTGGAAAGCGCATTAGAGCTGCAAAAATGCAAAAGACTCCGTATGTGCTCGTTGTTGGTGATGCAGAAGCTGCGGCCGGAACGGTATCTATTGAAAGTCGTGATGCTGGAAAGTTGGAGCCACAAGCGCTCGATGAATTTGTAGCGAAAGTGAAGGAAGAGATTGCTTCGCGCGCGTAATAGCGTAGCGGTAGAAAAAGAAATACGCCGGCCCCTTGGGGCCGGCGCTTTTCGTTTCAGCAGCGGAACTGCTGGTCAGCGGCCGTGGGTCACGGATTCGACGAATTCGTCGTCGTAGGCGGTGACCGAACTGCGTCCTTCGATGCCGCCAAAGCAGGCAATCAAACCCACCATGAGGGCCAGCGCGAGCAGCAGGAACGAGCTGCCCGAGTTATTGTCGTAGCGTTCACGCATGAGTGTCTCCTCCCCGAGACTGAACACGGAAAGTCGTTGCTTCCCTCCCGGACTATACTCCCACCTATGTAAAAAGAAAGTCCTCCAAGAGGAGGACTTTCTTTAACGAGCAAGATAGGGGTCTTAGATACTAGGCGCGAGAAGAGAATTTCTTGAGGCGTACTGAAGAGTACAGTGAAAGAAATTCTAGAACTCGCAACAACGTAGATGAGATTTCTATGTTGTTCGTTACCCGTTTACTACTGCAAGTGCGCGAGTGAGCGCCAACTTTACTCCGGTGATGCCGGTAGAGTAGCTACCGTCAACAGCAGTCGTGAGTGACGTCACTACACGCTCAAGGAATGATGCATGGCAGTCTGCAGTTGCAGCGAGGATGTCTGGATGACAGGTAGAGCCATCTACACGTGAGCGATATGCGTCATCAAGTGCACAGACGGCATGTGTGAGGAATGCCTCAGAATCGCCACCGTTTCGGGTGATACCACGGATGGTACCAAATACCGTCTCACGATCTCCACGAAGGAGTGCCTCGATGAATGAGCGCACATCTTCGTTGAATGGTGTTACGTGTACTGCTTCCGCCATAGGGCGCGGGGTTGGTACCTCGTACTGAACCTGCTCCATAACAGGCGCGTGTACTGGCTCCTCTACTGCTGCCACAAATGCAGGCGTGAGCGAGTGAGCTGATGCAGTAGGATTTGCTGCTGCTTCACGTGCAAGACCCTTCACGATGTCATCGATGGTGAGTGTCTCTCCGCTTGCGTATGCGCGGAAGCCATCGTGCTCTACCACCGGGGCCTTGTGAGCCACTGGTGCCGGATGTGAGTCATGTGCTGACGCATGTCCATGACCTGCTGGTGCGTGTGCTGCTGCAGCCGGAGCATGAGCAGGTGCGCTTGCCATAACTGGGTGTGCCGGTGCTGGCTGATTAAGCACATCCTTCACACTCTCTCCGAAGCGACCAATTCGGCGGTACGCGAATGGAAGTGCATTGAAGAAGACAAGGTATGCTGCCGCAAAGCTCCAAAGTGCAATCATTGCCCAGTAGAACGCAGTACCAATTGGACCGAGATCAAGACCAGTGTACGGAACCTCTGATAGGTATACGAACGCAAGTGGCTGATCGTCTGGCGTCTTTAGAGACGAGAGTACGACACGAGGATTCTTGCGTCCTCCGCCACCTCCTCCACCTCCACAGTTCTCAGTACATACACCATCGTCGTTAGTGATCTGTAGCGTAGCCGAACATGAGAGTGTCTGACCATTCGTAGCAGTAAAGGTACCGGTGTAGGTGGTCGTAGTTTCCGGAGAAACATTTACCGAGCCAGTAGCACCCTTTGCACCAATGCCCTGATCAAGAATGACGCTCACGATGTTCGTACCGCTCCATGAAAGTGATGCAGTACCTCCCTTCACTACTGACGTAGGAGAGACGGTAAGCACACACTGTGGTGCTGGTGGAGTGTTAGTCACCGTGACGGTCGTTGCACAGGTAACCGTTCCTCCAGGGCCAGTAGCCGTTCCTGTGTAGGTAGTGGTGTTTGCAGGCGTTACCGTCTGAGACCCGCCTGATACGGTTGTTACTGCACCAATACCCTGGTCAATAGAGAATGACGTTGCGTTCTGAGTTGTCCAGGTGAGCGTACTTGAGCCTCCCTGCTGCACCGAGCTTGGATTCGCTACGAGCGTACAGATAGGGGCTGGCGGTGGCGGGTTGTTCGTTACCGTAACGGTTGCAGCACAGGTAACAGTTTGTCCCGTCGCGCTAGTAGCCGTTCCTGTGTAGGTGGTGGTGTTTGCAGGCGTCACGGTGTGTGAGCCTCCTGACACCGCAATCTGTCCCCCGATACCTTGATCAATAGAGAACGAGGTTGCGTTCTGAGTAGTCCAGGTGAGCGTACTTGAGCCTCCCTGCTGCACTGCAACAGGATTAGCTACGAGCGTACACACCGGTGCTGGTGGATGAGAAACTACGGTAACCGTAGCGGTACAGTTAACGGTTCCGCCTGCACCAGTAGCGGTTCCTGTGTATGTAGTGGTGACAGCGGGGGTCACATTGCGAGAACCTCCTGAGACGCTACTTACCGCACCAATACCCTGATTGATTGAGAACGAGGTTGCGTTCTCGGTCGTCCACGTAAGCACTGATGTTCCGCCGTTCTGGATGGTCGTAGGGTTTGCTACGAGCGTACACACTGGTGCTGGTGGCGGTGGCACGTTTGTTACGGTAACAGTTGCCGCACAGGTTACGGTCTGACCATTTCCTCCAATGGCCGTACCGGTATAGGTAGTAGTCACTGTTGGACTAACCGTACGTGAGCCGCCAACGACAGGCGACACTGCGCCGACACCTTGATTGATTGAGAATGAATTAGCGTTCTGGGTGGTCCAGGTAAGGATAGAGCTACCACAGTGTAGAATAACGTTTGGATTATCAACGAGCGTACACACTGGCCCCGGTGGTGGTGGCGTACTTGTCACCGTCACGATTGCCGTACAGTGCACCACGTCACCATTGGTTCCGACAACCGTTCCTGTGTAGGTGGTTGTAACGCTTGGAGTTACGACACGAGAACCTCCTGCAAGCGGAGTAAGGAGTCCAAGACCCTGGTCAACTGAGAATGATGCTGCGTTCTGCGTAGTCCAAGAAAGGATACTTGAGCCTCCAGTCTGAATAGCAGTTGGAGAAGCTACGAGCGTACAAGTAGGTGCAGGTGGCGGAGGAGGAGTAATGGTTACCGTAACGGTAGTAGGACAGGTTACGGTTCCTCCCGCTCCCGTTGCCGTTAGCGTGTAGGTGGTAGTAAAGAGTGGTGAGACGGAAGCGGAACCATCAGCAGGTACGACACCCACACCATTATTGATAGATACCGTGGTGGCATTGTCTGTCGTCCAGGTAAGCGTACTTGAACCTCCAAGCTGGATGGATGTTGGGTTAGCAACAAGCGTACAAGCTGGCGGAACATAGATGGTCACACAGTGCGCATCGTCATTGCGCTGCATACCCGTTGGCACCTGTGTCTGAATACCATCGATATTGATACACATATCAAACTGCGGCACGATAACCGGAGGAACAACGACTACCGGAGTGACAGGCGTTGTCGGAGTAACCGGCGGCAGGGTGCAGCAAGGCACCGTATCAATGTCTGCAATAACTGGCGGCTGTGCAACAACAACAAGCTCAGTCACGGTCGTTGGGTCCGTAGGCAAGGTGCAGCACGGGTCTGTGTTTGTGTCGCTGCCAGTTGGTGGATTGGCCACAACAACTACCTGCTCAACATCAGTAGTGCCGTCAGGATTTGTCACGCTAGGCGTGCCTGGGGTTGTAGATGTTTCGTCTACGTGTGCGGTCACTACTACGGGAGCTACCGTCGTTTGTCCGTTTGTGGTCACAGCTGGCGGTCCAGAGTATGTGGTGCCGTCGTTTGTTCCTCCAGCAACAACTGTTACTCCTTCAACTTCGTGTCCTTCTCCACCACCTACTCCGGTATCACCAGAGTTCTGATTACCATTTCCATTTCCATTGCCGTTGTTGGTGTTGTTTGTGTGATTCGTGTTGGTCACCGTATTTACCACAGTATTAACGGTGTTCACTATCGTATTCACTGCAGTAGTAACCGTTGTAGCGACCGTACTTACGGACGATGATGTCACCTGTGTTGCGGTCACCGTTACAGGAGCAACAGTCACCTGTGCATTAGCAGAGGCAGGGGCAGTATATCCAAGCGAGAGAGCAGAGAGCGAGCCAAGCGCAACAACACCGAGAATCACAAAGAGGCCGATGCGAATCGGATAATCTTTTACGTACGAACGAGTTTCTTTCATAGACATAACTGAATGGTGTTGTTGCGAGTAATAAGCTTGGAATCAATAAATAGTGCCCTGCTCTCTATGAGAGCGTACAAAAAAGGAGAGTTGAGTGAGGAGGTGCGGGTGAGGAACGAATCCCCCACCCGCGTACCCCTATTGCGGCTGGACCGGCGCCGTAACCTTGGTTCCCGTCCATTTGACGACCCGAGGCTTGAAGCCCTTGCGGACCTCCACGAGCGAGGTGTCCTTGAGCGGAGACGCCGTAATGTAGGCGACGCCGTTATAGACCTCGTTCTTCGTAGTCACCTTACCGAGCGACTGCTCGCCGTCAGTCTTGATGACGCACACCACGAGGGCGTTGTCGCCAGCGAGTTGCGTCCGGTCAAACCGAAGTTCGTACCAGCCCTCGGTCTCAGCGACGAAGCTGAGCTTGAGGCCAGGTTGAACCGGCAGTCCCAGATCCTTGGAGGGACCCGAGAAGTCGCACTCATCGCGCGGACAACGGTCGAGCAGAACGCTGTCGAAGGTGTCCTCGCCCGGGCGTTTCAGGCCCAGGCAGGCGGACTTCACGACCGGGGTGTGCCCGAGCATGCCGATTCGAGGTTCGTACCCCTTGGGGAGGTACACCAGCATCGAATCGCACTCGAGTGCGGGCTTGGGCGGGTCTGGGCGACCAACCGGGTTGGCGCAGTTGCCCAGAAGGACGATCTTGCCGGACGCCTTGTGACGCCAGACCTTTTCGCCCTGTTCACCCACAGTCCTTGAGAAGCACTCGGCCAGAAAGCCGGGCGCAGCGTCGGTCGTGCAGCTGGTCCAGTACTTGGTACCCGGCGGAAGCTCGACGAGCTCCACTTGGTTCCGATAGAAGTCTGGGAGCTGGGCGACCGAGGTCAGGCCGAGCTTTTTTTCAGGATCGTTCTCCTGGTTCGCCCGAAGGAAAACCAGGGGAGTTGCCCGACAGCCTTGGATCTTGTGGGTGCCGTCCGCCTTCACCTTGAGCGAAGTCGCGATCCGGTCGGCCAAGACCTTGGGGTCTTGAACACCCGCATCGCAGAACTTATGCCTGCTCGGGCGAACACTGACGACAGGCTTCTTGGGCGGCGTCGGAGCTGCGAGCGGTCCACCGGACAGCTGCAACGTTTCGCTGGCTTGCGCCAGCTGGGGTTTCTCTGCGGCTTGCGCGATGCCCGCGTGTCCGGTGATGGACACGAGGAGCAACAGCGCGAGCGCCGGAATGAGTTTCCTCATCACGTTCTCTCCTGTAAACAACGGTTGCCCCGTCTGGAACTTTCCAGCGAGCGGTCGAGCGTTTTTGCAGCGACCTATCCAGAAACGAGCGGTTAGCTCGCGTTCGGATAGCTCTCTACAAAACGAGCAGTCACAATGAAGCGGTCACTCTTAGTACCGAATGAATCACACGTAGCAAGCGTGAGCATCTTCCCTTCCACCGTAAGTGGAATACCATCCACCCCAGCGTCAGCCGAGTTCACGCTCTCCACCTGGTACACAAAGGTATGGGTTGCGCCCTGCACCACGATGCGGTCCTCCTTCGTGAGCTTCTGAATCTCATTGAAGGCCTTGTACGCTGGATTGTTTACTACCGGCAGGTAACTTGAGTGTCCGAAGAGAATCACGTTCCCGTCAGCTCCAAGCTTTGCTGAGGTTGGGTAGCGAACAGCACCATCGTGAAGTGCCGCATCAAGTGTAGCCACATCCGTTGCTGTTGGATTTGCCACCGTAGCCTTAAGGCCAATGCGAGCAATCTCAATACGTACCGGAAGTTCTGGCGCCACCGCAGACTCTGTCTTCACCGCCTCCACAACAGAAGCCGTAAGAGAGACGTCACTCTTTCGCTCTGGTAGCAAATCCAGCATCGCAAGGGTGCTTACTGACACAAAGAAAACGAGCAGGGTGACCACGCTGTAGCCAACCTTGTGTCGCCACGCACGCGCAATTGCGCGCAGTAGTGCTGCTGTGTGATTCACCAATGCCATATATATCCTCTACATATTTACACCAGAGTTCCTGCTTTGTCAAGTCGGGCCCCTTTCCGACCCCTACCCCGTATTTGACAAAAAATATACGGTGTGGTACATATGTCCTATATGGAAACGACCACTATTACTACGAAAACGAGCCCGTCGACGAAGCGCATTGCCGTGAATGCACTCGCTATTGTTGGATTTATCGTCCTTATTGGTATTGGCATGTTGCTTGCGGTATACGCAGCTACATTCGTGCCAGCAGCCGTAAATCGTCTTGGTAGCGCTGCGGTGTACCTCTCTTCGGTATTCGTACCTGCTGAGAAGCCAGCCACCCTTGAGGTAGTAGAGCCGGGTACCACGGTCCCCTTCCCTGAAACTCCCGTCGTAGCGGAGGCAACCACTACACTAGTGGCAGCTGCCACGCCTGCAGCTGCACCTGCTGCCGTAGCCACCCCAACCGCAGGACCTACCAAGACTACGGTCTATCCAGTTGGCACGGGCACAAAGCCTACCCCGGTACTCACCGGTCTTCCTGACCTTACGGTCGACATCGTAGCGACTGGATACCTTACTTCGTCTGACACTTCTACATTCACCAAGTCAGATACCGTACCAGACGACCTTCGTGGTGCTGTGAAGTTCACGATTACGAACAAAGGAACGAATGCTTCTGGACGCTTTACCTTCGACGCAGTACTTCCAACCACTCGTACCTACACGTTTACCTCAGACAAGCAGGATTCCCTCCGTCCTGGTGAGCACATTGACTATGTACTCGGCTTCGATCGCGCCCGCTCTGGAGACGATCGCGTCATCAGTATCAGCGTTGACGAGGACAACGATATCAAGGAGTCAAACGACAGTAACAACTCTGACTCTGTAAAGGTTGAGATTAAGTAATCTCTCTAACTAGCGAGAAAAAACACTACCATATATGGTAGTGTTTTTTCTTTTCCACTAACTCCTGAGCGAGGTGAGTCGTGCGGTTGGGACGTACGGAGCGCGACGGCGCGAGTAAGAGCAAATTCTCAGCAGAGAATTATGCGGTCCCAGCCGTACACTCACCGAGCGACTACCTTACACGTCGAGGTTCGCCATTTTGGCATTCGACTGAATAAACGACTTTCGACTTGGCACATCCGTTCCCATGAGTACATCAAAGATACGGTCTGCCTCTGCTCCATCGTCTACCGTCACACGCTTCAACACACGATTAGCCGGGTTCATGGTCGTCTCCCACAACTCGCTTGGGTTCATCTCTCCAAGACCTTTGTAGCGCTGGATGGAAACCTTTGCAGTCTTTCCGCTCTTTGCGGCAGATTTACTTACGGTTCCCTCTGCCTCATCTTCTTCCTCCTCTTCTTCTTCAGCCTCGTCGGTTGGTGCGACCAAATCCGCATCAGTTCCTAGAATTTTGAACTTCTCTTCATCTGAGTATGCATAGTGCACCTCTTTGCCGCGCTTAATCTTGTACAACGGTGGCTGCGCAATGTAGATGAACCCGCCATCAATAACCGGACGGAAGTGGCGATACAAAAGAGTGAGCAGGAGCGTGCGAATGTGGGCTCCGTCCACGTCGGCGTCAGTTGCAATAATAACGGTGTGGTAGCGAAGCTTGGTGATATCAAATACATCCCCGATAGCGGTACCAAGCGCAATCACCATGTTCTTGATTTGCTCCGACGCGAGCATCTTATCAAGGCGCGCGCGCTCAATGTTTAGGATCTTTCCACGTAGTGGCAAAATAGCCTGCGTCTTTCGATCGCGCCCCATCTTTGCCGAACCACCTGCGGAGTCTCCCTCCACGATGAAGAGTTCTGAGTCTGCGGCATTCTTGCTCTGACAGTCTGCAAGCTTTCCCGGAAGGGTCATACCTTCAAGTGCGCCCTTGCGAAGGACCGAATCCTTTGCGGCCTTAGCGGCCTTACGAGCCTTAAGTGCAAGCAACACTTTGTTTACGATTGCACGCGCGTCGTCTGGGTTCTCTTCAAGGAACGTGGCGAATGCCGAGCCAAACACGGTCTCCGTAGCACCGCGCGCTTCCACCGAGCCAAGCTTGCCCTTCGTCTGCCCTTCAAACTGAATTTCAGGCATCTTTACCGATACCACAGCCGTGATTCCCTCTAACACGTCGTCTCCCGTAAAGTTCTCCTCGCTCTCCTTTAGAATTCCTGCGCCTCGTCCATACGTATTGATAGAGCGCGTAAGGGCAGTCTTAAATCCTGTCACGTGTGTTCCGTGCTCTGGATTGTAAATATTGTTTGCAAACGCAAGCAAACGCGGCGTTAGATCGTCGGTGTATTGAAGCGCAACTTCCACACCCACGTCTCCTTCAGATGCGTCAACGTAGAAAATGTTCTTGTGCGCGTGTGTCTGGTGCTTGTTATAGAAACTCACGAGTGAGCGAAGACCTCCTTCGAAGTAGAAGGACATGCTTGGTACGTCGAGTCCAAGATCGCGCAACCAGTACACGCCTGGCGCTTCTAGTTTCTCAAGTGAGCGCGCATCAATAACCGTGATGCGGGTTCCCTTTACGAGGTATGCCTGCTGGCGCAAGTGCGCAACGATGCGGTTCCAGTCGTACTTAATCCCGTCGGTGAAAATAGTTGGGTCCGCCTCAAACGTAATGATGGTTCCGTGCGCGTCTGAGCTACCTATCTTCTTAACAGCAGATTGTGCCTTACCAATCTTGTACTCTTGCTCAAATACTCCACCGTCACGGTGCACCTCTGCGCGCGTCCAGGTAGAGAGTGCGTTAACCACTGATGCACCCACTCCGTGAAGACCTCCTGACACCTTGTATCCAGACTCGTCACCACCGAACTTTCCTCCGGCGTGCAGCGTGGTCATAATCATCTCAAGCGCCGAAACCTTCGTCTTTGGGTGCTTGTCTACTGGAATACCGCGACCGTTGTCCGCAACACGAATGCGATTGCCAGGAAGGATGGCGACTTCAATATCGTCAGCATGCCCTCCCATCGCCTCGTCGCGTGAGTTGTCAAAAATCTCCCAGATAAGGTGATGGAGTCCATCGGGACCAGTGGTACCGATGTACATTCCCGGACGCTTACGTACCGGATCAAGACCTTCAAGTACCTGGATGCTGGACGCATCATAGCTACCCTTTGCGGCCTTTTTGGGTTCTTTTTCCTCACCTTTTACAGCCATAGTGTTACTCACAGTATAGCACAAAATGGCCCCGCAATGGACCATTTTTGAGCGCATATGTGGCTAGCTAGCGCACCTCAAAGCCCCTGGAAACAAGCGCTGCAGAGACTGCCTCCATTGCTTGGTCAAGGTCAGTGTCGGCCAGGGTTTTGTCAGGAGCCTCAAACACAAGACGGAACGCGTACGAGGTCCGCCCGTCTTTCTCAAAGGTATCGAAACGGTCCATTCTAAGGAGGTATGGACCCGCAGCACCTAGTACTACAGTAGCTACTTCTGACTCCTCTACGCCTGCAGGTACCCAGACAGCAACATCACGCAACGCAAATGGATACGTTCCGTACGGAACAAACATTCCTTGAGACGCACTGTTTGGAACATAGTTCACGCCAAACGCTTGCAACTGTTCCTTTGCGAGATGAAACTCTGCGTATTCCTCGCTCTGCGTTAACGGCACCACACTAAACGCCTCTTCGAGGTCGTCCACCACCTGCTCAAACGGGCCTGCGGCCTTTTTTCCGCTCACCACCTTTCGCCCAATGATAAGTGCAGTAGTTTCTCCTGTAGCAGTAAAGACCGTACCCAACTCAAACAATCGGACATCGGGAGTGGGACCAAACACTCTTGGGGCAACATGCGCTGCCCGAGTGAGTGCATCCTGCATATTTGCAACAAGTGATGCTCGCAACCACGGCCTTCCCTTATCAAGGGGGTTCGCAAGCTGTATGTCCCCTTCAGTGGCAAAGCTCTGTGTGCTGATTTCAGTAAAGCCGCGTTCAGTAAGAAAATCTTTGAGGCACTCACCACCAGCAAACACGCTCTGGTCAGGAGTTGTGGCCACCGGCGGGAGTGCCGCGGGAACAACGCGGTCATATCCTACCAATCGACCAACTTCTTCGACCAAATCTTCAGGGAGAACGATGTCGCGTCGTTCAAAGGGCGGGGTGACCGTGTAGACGCCTGCTTCCTTGCGGTAGGTAAAGTTCAGTCTAGTAAACGCACCTTCTATTTCTTCCTCGGTGTACTCTGCTCCGAGTCGAGCCTCTATCTGAGCACGCGACACTGATACCGCTTGCATGCCCTGAGCGGTTGGATACACGTCAACAACACCAACGAGCTCTCCACCAGCAAGCTCGGTAATGAGTTTTACTATATCGCGCATGCCGTAGGGCACGAGTTCTGGCGAGAGCTTGTTCTGGTAGCGAAGCGACGCATCGGTCCAAAGCTTTAGCTTCTGCGACATTCTCCTAATACGGGTAGGGTCATAGGTGCCGACTGATATAAAGAGGTCGGTTGTTTCAGCAGTCACCCCCGAGGAAAGCCCTCCCTTGAGTCCTGCAATATCTAACGCCTGCCCACTTGTTACGTCTGCTACCACGAACATGTCACCAGTAAGAGTGTAGGTCTCGCCCGTAAGCACCGTGACTTGTTCCCCTTCGGCGGCGGCACGGATGGCAATCTTTGTGACGTCTCCGTTTTTGCTGATTTTTCCAAGATCGAAAGCATGAAGTGGCTGTCCGACATTGAGCATCACCGAATTGGTAGCGTCCACAATATTGTTAATGGAGCGCTGCCCCACTGCTTGCAGCATGTCGGTAAGCCACGCTGGAGAGGCACCAACCGTTACTCCTCGTATGAGTGCTCCCATATGGCGAAGCACGTACGTATCATCAACTGACACGGAAAGTGCATCCGTGTCAGGAAAGACAGGAACCTCCTCCGTTAACGGATCGTATCGAAGTTTCAGATTACATGCCGCCGCTATCTCAAGCGCGATACCACGGTGTGAAAGTGCGTACGCAGCACGATCTGGTAGCACCTTTACATCGAGCATCTCAGAAGTTACTTCCTCAATTTCACATGAGTGGAATGTGAGCGCGTCAGCAATCACCTCCATCTCAGGGAGTGGTTCTGCAAAGTACTTTTGGAGCCAGGTGCGTGAGACTTTCATACTTATTGAATCGTTTGGTCAAATCCGTGCACAAACCGTGTATCTCCCGAATGGAAGAGTCGGACGTCGGGCACGCCGTGCTTCACCATAATGAGACGCTCAAGCCCACCACCGAACGCGTAGCCGGCTATTTTCTCGGGGTCTAGCCCAGCATTCTTAATGACGTTCGGGTGCAGCATGCCTGCACCACACATCTCAAGCCACCTCCCCTCCTTACCAGGCGCTTCAAACCACATGTCGACTTCTACAGACGGCTCGGTGAACGGAAAGAAACTTGGACGAAAACGCACCTTCGTCTCCTGACCAAAGTACTCACGATAGAACTGATCAAACATACCCTTCAGGTGGGCGAGCGTTACCGTGCCAACGGGACCAACAGCAAAACCGTCGAGCTGATAGAACTGTGCCTCATGCGTCATGTCTGTTGCCTCGTTGCGGAACACTTTGGCAGGCGCAATTGCGCGGTAGGTATCCAACCCTTCAGCAGCCATCCGTTCAAGACATCGAATGGAGACTGATGTGGTGTGTGTGCGGGGAGCTCTCGCAGGAACCTCAGTGGTCCAGAACGTGTCCTGCATGTCGCGTGCAGGGTGGTCAGCCGGCACGTTCAGTGCAGTGAAGTTGTGCCAGTCATCTTCAAGCTCGGGACCCTGCTCAATGGCAAATCCCATGCGACCAAAAATCTCCGCAATCTCGCGCGTTGCAACCGTTATGGGGTGTAGGCGGCCAGGAGGCATAACGTTTTCACTATACAATGTCTTACTGGAAATAACAGCTTGAAATTGCTACGCTGTATGTACACAGGGTGGCTTTAGGGGGCCCTTATGCGAGGCGTGGGCAATTTGGCGAAGTAGGCGTACTGAAGCGTACGCCGAATGAGTCAAATGGGTGCCCACAACAATGCAGAAGGGTTACCTAAAGCCACCTCACGACACTATGCAGATTGAGTACATCGCCTACCCCTTCCTCTTTATAGCGATTTATTTCGAGGTTTTTTTGCTGCTTACCTTTCTTGGCAGCCATGGCCGAACTTCTCGCGCGCGCCCACTTGCAAAGCACACACCAAAGGTGGCGATTATTGTCCCCTGCTGGAACGAAGAAACCACAGTGG
>CAZUBJ010000013.1:0-18859 GCA_964618705.1 uncultured Candidatus Saccharibacteria bacterium | reverse complement strand
AGTACCTCGACGGCTTAAATGATGCCCAAAAAGAAGCCGTTATCACCACCGAAGGGCCTGTTTCGGTGCTTGCTGGGGCAGGAAGCGGCAAAACAAAGGTGCTAACTACCCGCATTTATCACCTTATCCGAAACGGCACCCCCGCTGACCGCATACTAGCAGTGACTTTTACCAATAAGGCAGCCCGTGAGATGCGAGAACGTCTTGCGCATATGCTGGACGACGCGGCGCTTCCAACAGTGGTGACGTTCCATGGATTGGGGCGTATTTTGCTGGAGCGCTTTGGCTCCCGTATTGGGGTGCCGCGATACTTTGCCATTTTTGATCGTGATGATTCTGAGCGTGCGGTGAAAGAGGCACTCAAGGCACTTGATGTAGACCCGAAAGAAGTCCCTCCGCGCGCAATTCTTTCTCGTATTGGTAAGGCAAAAGGGGACGGACAAACAGCGTCTGAGTTTCGGGCAAAACACGGGCACGAAAGTTTCCGCTCGCGCATTACTGCGGAGGTGTGGGCACGATACGACGAGGCACTGAAGCGTGAGAAGTCCTTGGACTTTGATGATTTGATTGCGCTTCCAGCAAGACTTTTGCGTGAGCATGCGGACATTCGGGAAGAGGCACAGCAGCTGTACTCCTATATTCACGTGGACGAGTTTCAAGACACAAATGCGCTGCAAGCGGAGCTTGCAGGCATGCTCGCACACGTGCACAAGAATATTTTTGTGGTGGGTGATATTGATCAATGTATCTATACGTGGAGAGGTGCAACGATTGAGAACCTTCTTTCTTTTGAAGACACCTACCCAGGTGCGCACCCTGTCGTGCTCGCCCACAATTACCGTTCAACTAAAACTATTGTAGAGGCAGCAAATAGTGTGATTGAAAAGAATCGCAATCGAAAAGATAAGGTTGCTATCACCGACAATGACGAGGGCGCACCAATCCGCATTCACGTTGCCGGGAATGCTGATGGGGAAGCTCGATGGGTAGTAGACGAAATTCGTCACCAAATGCTCGCAGGAGTTCAGCCAGAAAATATCGCCGTGCTCTACAGAACGAACTTTCAATCACGCACACTGGAAGAAGCCTTCTTGCGCGGCCAGATTCCATACAAGCTCCTAGGTACGCGATTTTTGGATCGCAAGGAAGTAAAGGATGTGCTTGCGTGGGTACGCCTATCACTTGAACCAACGCGCGAGACTGACCGAATGCGTGCGGTACAGTTTCCTGCGCGCGGGATTGGTAAGGTAACGCTCGCAAAAATGACCGCAGGTGCACGCGACACATTGAAACCGGCGGAACGCGCAAAGATAGAATCGTTTGAGACGCTCGTGCAGGGACTAAACGAGTCAGCACAAACGATGTTGCCATCGGAGTTTGTGCGTCTCGTTATTGAGCGCAGCGGTATTGCTGCCGCATTACAGAAAGGCGGGGAAGAGGACGCTGAGCGCCTTGAGAATGCGCGCGAGCTTGCAACACTTGCTAGTCGCTACGACGCAACCCCTGGAGTAGAAGGAATTAACAACTTCCTTGCAGACACCGCGCTCGCTGGAGACCAGGACGAGATGGATCGCGACCAAAGCAAAACCGGTGTGACGCTCATGACAGTACACGCTTCTAAGGGGCTTGAGTTTGATACGGTGTTCATCACCGGGCTTGAAGAGGGACTCTTTCCGCACCAGGGAATGGGGGACGAGAAGCGCGATGAAGAGGAAGAGCGCCGCTTATTCTATGTTGCAGTGACTCGCGCACGCAGAGAGCTTATTCTCACGCTTGCGCGCGTGCGAAGAATCTATGGAACGGATTTTTTTGCAGAGCCCTCATCCTTTATTCACGACATTGGGGAACACCTTGTGCATCTTGATGAAGGCGACGAGCATGAGACCATAATTGAATAGGTATGCTTCCTAAGAAATCCCTTGGTCAAAACTTTCTGATGCATGCGCAAACGGCGCAGCGCATAGCCCTTGCCGCAAAACTTACTCCAGAGACGGTGGTGCTTGAAATTGGCCCTGGCACCGGCATGCTTACTCGAGAGCTGCTTGCCGTAGCAGGCACTGTCTACGCCGTAGAGGCAGACAATGAACTTATCCCGGTGCTCACTGAAACGTTTGTAGAGGAGATTGCTGCAGGCAAACTAGTACTTGTTCACGCAGACATACGCGAGTTCTCGGCAGATATGCTTCCTCGAGAATATGCTCTTGTGGCAAACATTCCGTACTACATAACGGGTGAAATAGTGAGGAAATTCCTTACGGAATCGAATAAGCCGGCCTCCATGACCCTGCTAGTACAAAAGGAGGTGGCGGTTCGCATTGCCCGAGACCCGAAGGAAAGCATTCTTTCTGTCTCGGTAAAGGTCTTCGGGACACCAACATACTGCTTCACCGTGCCCCGAGGGGCGTTTCGACCAGCTCCAAACGTTGATTCTGCAGTACTTTCTATTACTGGAATTAAGCAGGACACTTTCTCCGACAAAAAAGAGGAGGGATGGTTCTTTTCTGTGCTCAAGGCTGGTTTCTCCCAAAAACGAAAACGACTTGCCAAGAATCTGGAGCAAATAGGTAATCGCACTCGCATAGAGGCAGCATTTCTTTCTCTTGGACTCTCCGTGAACATTCGTGCCGAACAAGTACCAACACGGGACTGGAGAGGGTTGGCGCGTCTTTTGTCGTAAACTAATGCACAGTGTTTTAGGACTGTACCTATAATAGGTATAGCTGCGTGCTAGTATTTTTGTACGTACCACACCTATGACCATACGAAAACGCACACTCCACCTCATTCTTGCTTCCTCTGCATCACTCTCCTTTATTGTGTGCGCCTATTTGTTCTCTGGTCCATTTTCTTTCCGTCCAATGACGGTAGACGCCGCGACTGCGGAGTCGCTCCTTGCTTCATACGCGGTAAAAGATACTGATTCCGATGGTCTTCCTGATTGGCAGGAGTCTCTATATGGAACCGATCCAGCCAACCCTGAGTCCGTGGCGATCGGCGTGCTTGATGGCGCTGCAGTAGAGCAAGGTCTTGTTAAGCCAAAGTTTGCTGGAGCTGCTGCGCCCGAGGAGGCAAAGAAGAGTGAGCGTATTCCGGGCAGTCCTGCTGACGACACCGTCACTGCAATATTTGCGCGCCAGTTCTTTACACACTATCTGGCAAAGTATGGCGATTTTACAACACCTTCTGAAGAAGAGTTGTCCGCCTTTACTCAACAGGAGGTGCAACTACTTGCAGACACGACAGGTGTAAGGGTGCCGTATACGAATTCTCAAGTATCAATTTCAGGTACTGGGAATGCGGCTATTCGTTCATATCTTTCTCGAGCAGAGTCTACGCTCAACTCCTTCTCATATGCGAAGGAGAAGGAGGAGCTTTTACTCATGGAGGATGCTATACAACGCAATGACATGAGTGCGCTTGCAAAAGTTGCGGGTATCGGGAAAGTATACGCTGACATGGGCAAGGCCTTGAGCACCATGTCCGCACCGAGTGAGGTTGCTGTTGCTCATGTGCGGCTAGCAAACGCACTCGCAGTGCTTGGAACTGTGACCATTGATATGAGCACCTCGGAATCAGATCCAGTGCGTAGTCTTATGGGTCTTATGCGTTACCAAGATGCCACTGACGAGGTAACTCTCAGCCTAAAGCAGTTGCACGACGTGGTTGCGGCAAGCGGCTCGCTACCCACAGAAGGCGATAGTGGGTTTGGGTTCTATTCAGCACTCACCTTAGCGCACAACACTGAAGTATCTGAACTATGATGTACAACGAAAAAAAATGGGTGAGTGGGTTGTTGGCAGTTACGGTAATTGTGTCACTGTCTGTGGGTCCGCGTCATGCTTTGGCGGTAACCCCGGTGGCTGAAACTGGTCTGGCGCTCGTAAAGGGCGTTGTGTCCGCGGGAGCAAACGTTGCAACCAAACTTTCTACTGGAGCAACAGCGGCAAGTACCGCAATCAGTGCCGGAAAGGATACTAAGGACACTATCGAAGACTATGTGATACGTCCACTTGCTCTTGCTTTGGGTCGCGCAGCCATAAAAAGCATTACGGACAGTACCGTTAATTGGATCAATGGTGGTTTTCAGGGTTCACCCGCTTTTGTAACGAATCTTAAAACAAATCTTCGGCAAGTAGCGGACGCAGAGGCACAAAGATTCCTTACGAAGCTTGCTAACAAGACAAAGATAACCTCTCCGTGGGTTGATGATCTCGTTACAAATGTTGGAACCGCGTATTACCTATACAGCAGCAAGGACGCGCTTGCGGCTCGTTTGAGGGATACCCTTGGAAAGGCTTCTCAAAACCCCGCAGCATTTCGCTCTGGAAATTTTCAAGAGGGTGGGTGGGACGCGTGGTTTGAAACATTCTCAAACCCAGCAAACAATCCTATCGGGGCAAACATGATTGCGTCTCAAGCTATGGCTGAGCAAATCACCGCTGCAGTAGAACAACGCACGCAGGAGCTGGCTTGGGGCAAGGGCTTTCTATCCTGGAGAGGGGACTGTATAAAAACCGGAACTACTCAGGCGAGTGGCGGAGTGACTGTTGTTACCGACGTTACTTCTACGACCGAGAACGGCGTAACTGTTTCGAACGGCCCGGACGTCACACTTAATGACGCGGAAGTGTGTTTGGATCATGAGATTGTTACGCCCGGGTCCTATATTGAGAGTAAGCTTAATTTCAACACTGACTCTTCGCTTCGTCAGCTCGAATTGGCCCAATCTATTGACCAAATCGTTGGCGCGCTTGCACAGCAGCTTATTTCTCAAGCGCTTGGCGGATCGAACGGTCTGCGCGGCTCATCCAATCCTAGTCAGGGTGGTGGCGCATCGCCTGTAACCCGAACCAATCCGTCCACACAAACGGCAGTTGTGAGTAACCGCGAAGGTCTCGCTCTCTCTATTCAGACCAGCATTTCTCAGGTTGGCGCCTGGAAGACCGACTCACAAACCATTGCTACTGCGGCGCTTGCTGCACGAGCAGTGTGCGAAAACAATCAAGTGGCCCTTAGTGAGACAGTGCTGCCTGCGCTAACAACGTCACAGCAAGCGCTTGTTCGCGCTGACTCTCTACTCGTTGCACTAAACGCGCTCGCAACAAAACTTCAAGACCAAGCAGCGTATCAAGAAGTGTCCTCTGCATACCAGCAGCTATTAAGTGGCTCAGCAGACTCTCTCCCGTCCGCATCGGTCCTTGCGCAAGCATCGGCAGACGCAAAGAGTTCGGGCCAGTCCACAACCCCATCTCTCTATACGGAGCTTACAACGCTTGCTTCAAATGGATGTCAGTCATCGACCGAACTATTACTAGATACGGAAAACAGGCCAAAGGGTCTTTCTCTCTAAGGGTATGAGGAGGCTCCTACGAGCACCGTTTCTGGTTTCTGGCCTTCTGGTTCTTGTTTGCGCTGGGGTGTTTTTTCAACCAAGCATGTCGCTTGCAGCAGGAACTGCTCCGGTGGAGGCGATAATTCTCAAAGACGGTATTGTTCCTGTCACTGAGGTTACGCGTATCGGAAACGACACCAAGCTTTGTTCTCCGGTAGTAGAAGGTACGGGGTACATTTGCGAGGAAAACTACCCAGGGAAAACGCGCGTTACCATGACCGGCTCAACTGCTGGGTGGGTGATCACAATTCGAGACAAAGACAATAAAATTGTCACTCAAGAAACTGTGCAAAATAACGAAAGCAACGTGTACAACTCTGAGGAGGAGCTGGTTGCGGAAAGGGAGCTTGATACCACAGCAGACAGTGGCAAAAGCTGCGGATTGAACGCGCTCTGTTGGCTTGGTTTGGTTCCAGGCTATTTGGTGTCGGGACTCGCATATCTGCTCCTGGTGCTTTCTTCTCTCATTCTGTGGGTCGCGGGTACCGTATTCAACTGGGTAATCATCCGTACGGTATTCCAGTTCGCCACATATTTTGGTACATCTGAGGGTATGCTCGTCGCGTGGGGGGTGTTGCGCGATATTGCCAACATTGGTCTCTTGTTCGGTTTTGTCTTTATGGGCATTGCGACAATTTTGAACACTCCAAACATGGAAGGATATAGCGCCAAGAAAGCCCTTCCTCGCCTCATTATTTTTGCTGTTCTTCTTAATTTTAGTCTCTTTGCAACACAAGGCATTATCGATGTGGCCAACGGTTTTGCTTCCGTATTCAGTAGTTATGCAGGGGAGAAATGTGACAGTAAAACATCTGACGCAGGAGGGGAGTCCTCAGAAAAGTGTGCCAATGTGGGTATTTCTGGAAAGATTATCGCTGCAAGCGGCATTACTAAGCTGCCTACTGCAGGAGAGGCGATGGGTGTGCTTGAGCGTCCCTACACGACAGCAACCATGCTTATCATGCTTTCGCTTCTAGTAACCATCACCGCAGTGGTCTTGTTTGCGGCGGCCATTATGCTCGTCATACGTGTTGTGGTGCTTTCACTCCTTATGGTGACTTCTCCGATTGGGTTTGCCGGCATGGCCATACCGGCACTTAACGGCATTGCAAAGGATTGGTGGCACCAGCTCTTGAATCAGTCATTTTTTGCGCCGCTGTATCTCCTCATGGTTTTCATAAGTCTCAAGTTAGTTGAGGGTCTTCAGACCGGCGGAGCATCTGTTTCTGACGCTATTACAGGAAACGTTACTGGTGGCGGCACCATAGCAGGGAATATGCAGGTGTTAGTGGTGTATGCGGTTGTGATTGGGTTTATGGTTGCTTCGCTTATGGTTGCTAAGAAGATGGGGGCGGCTGGGGCAGGGTTTGCAACAAATGCTGCGAGTGCAGTTGTATACGGTTCTCTGGCGCGCGCAACTAACCTTGCTGCCGGCGGTGCTTCTCGCGGTGCGCTTGCGCTCGCCAGACGGTACGGCGGGCCGGGCACTGTTCGCGCGGCAAACATAGCCCACCGATACGTTGGTAACGCGAACCTGGACGCTCGACGTGTTGCTGGCATGGGGTCGCTTCTTGGCGCGGCCGGTGCCACATCCGGGGCAAAGCCTGCTGACCACATAAGCTATACCGACATGACGCATCAGGCTTCTGATATCCGCGAAGGCAAGATGCTGAACGAACTTAAGGCGCAGGCGGATAAGGACCAGACCAAGCACGAGCTCAACAGTGCTCATGGTCCTGACCTAAGCCCTGAGTTGCAGAAGTCTCTTACTTCAATGTCTGTTAAAGAGCTTGAACAGCTGCACGGCATCAAGTCTGGTGTTGAGGGGTTGGCAAAGAACCTTACACCCGAGCAGTTCAGCAAACTCATGGAGGGAGAGGCGCTCACACCGAGCGAGAAGGGAGCCCTTCAAGCGGCTCGCTTTTCTGAGTTGCGAAAGGAGGCCAGTTCGGCCACCGCAAGCCCCGCTGCGATTAAGAAGATTCTCGGCAATCTTGGCAAGAGTGATTTGGAGAACCTGCCGGCTGAGCTGCTCGCAAATCCAAACGTCATGAACAATCTCTCTGGTAAGCAACGTGAGGATTTGGCGGGCAGCAACAAGAGAACAGCCGCGGAGCGTCAAACGATGAAGGATCAGAGCCCGTCGGGCAGGTTCGAGTCTGAGTTGGCGGCAGCGAGAGCACCAGGGGGTGTTGGCGAGGCAGCATTCCTCGCAAGCGGTGCGCTTGGTAAGTTGAGTGCGCTCGATGTTGCCAAGATAGACACAGATGTACTCACTCGCCCTGAAGTCGCAAAGCAGCTAACCACCGCCATGCTTATAGAGTTCCAGGACAACAAAAAGCTTGGGGGTGGTGCAATTTCTGCAATTGCGGCAAGTATTCGTTCTGATCCCTCATCTGCAGCATACAAGTATGTAACGAGCGGTGCTGGCGACGCGTACTGGTCGTAGTATTCTATCTATATGAATATCACTGGTGAGCAGGTTCGTGCGGCATACGATTCTGCGCCCGCACCAATACGACAAACATTCAGTAGTGACGATACCACGCGGATAATTATTGATCTCCAGTCGCGTCACAAACTTCACGTGGACAGTACGGGTGTTCTTGGAAAACAGGTGGGGTACTTGCTGCTTGGTCTCATTACACCCATGGAATTTCTTGGCGGTCTTGTGGAGGCAGGAGTTAGTGCTGAGGCAGCCAAAGATATTGTAAGCGAAGTAAATGAGCGAATATTTATCCCTCTTCGCGCAAAAATGCAGGGTGTTCAGCCGACAACTCGACCAGGTCAGAGCTCTACGCCCGCTCCATCATCCGTCCCTGTGTTTGGAGCACCGCCTGTGATTGCCTCAGCCCCATTACTGCCCACCCCCTCCTTACATTCAACATCTCCGCAGAGCACACAGGTAATTACGACAACGGGAGGGTGGCCTGGGGCGCCAGCAGGCAACTGGCAGCCTGCTGCCGCGGTACATGTGTATGTGCCTGGCCCAGCACCGCACCACACCCAACCACCAGCACCGACCGCTGTTGCGCCAGAGCACCAGGCGTATGTGCCCGCACCAGTTGAGATTCGTGCAACCACCACTCAACCCCCTGTGCCAGTAGCCCCGCCGGAGCCGGTTGCACATATTTCGCGTCCTGTTCCACAACCACCCGCAAATTTGCCTGGTGCCCCGGTAGAGAAACCTATAGAAAAGGCGTACGTTGCTGATCCGTATAGGGAGCCAATGTAATTGGTAGTTTATTACTTGTTTGCTACCCTGTACGTATGTCTGCAGAGCAACCACCTCAACCCGAGCAAATCAGTGCGTCAACAGAGACTGAACCTGCGCCGTCTCCTGAAGCCGTTGCCGAACGCAACGCCGTACCACCAACACCGGAAGCACCAATGGAAGAAGTTGAAAGCACTCGGGAGCGGCTTGCCCGCACAGCAGCCGCAAGCCAGCCAACCGCTGCGACCTCACCAACGCCCCAAACCGTAGCTACACCAGCTGCGCTTCGTGGCTCGTTCTCTCGAATTGCCTCTGGAACTGGCACCTCAATATCAAAAGGTTTTAAGATGGGTGGTGGTTTTTTGTTCGGTCTTTTTGGCTACATATTCGTCCACATGATTTGGCATGGACTTAAAAATCTTCCTTCGTTCGGAGGCGGGGGAGGCAACTCAAAACCAAGTGGGGGAGGGGGTGGTGGTCACCATTAATTGTTTTCTTGTGTATAGCGCGTAGTGCCAGCTGGTATACTACGAAGTAATGGAGTACCAGGTACCACAATTCATTGAGGTTGAAGACAAGATTTTTGGTCCGTTTACGCTAAAGCAATTCATTTACGTCGCTGGCGGGATTGGCATCTGTGCAATTTGTATTCTCTATATTCCTATGCCGTTTGGTATTGTGATAGCAATACCATTTGCGGCACTTTCGGCAGCGCTCGCATTCTACAAAGTGAATAACAAGAGTTTTGTGGAAGTGCTTGAATCTGGATTTAAGTTCTACACAACCGACCGTTTGTACTTGTGGAAGAAGGAGGCCAAGACAGGGAAGGCAACCGAGCAAGGGCCAAGTGTTGCCTCGAAAGCTCCAGAGCGTGCAGAGCTGCAAAATCTTTCGCGCAGCCGCTTGCACGACCTTGCCTGGTCACTTGATGTGAAAGACACCGGATCACCTAACGACACCAATTAACCATGCCTCAACCAAAAGCAACACAGGCATTTGTGCCGGTAAAGGAGGTGCGCAACGGGGTCGTCATTCTAAAGGACGGCGGGTACCGTGGAATTCTTATGTGTTCTTCTATTAACTTTGCCCTTAAATCGGAGGATGAGCAGAAAGCAATTATTGGCGGGTTCCAGAATTTTTTGAATACGCTTGATTTCTCTGTTGAGATTGTGGTCCACTCTCGCAAAATGGATATTCGCCCATACCTCACCATGCTTGAAGGCCGGATGGACACTCAAAGCAACGAACTTATGCGCCTACAGCTCCGTGAGTACATTCAGTTTGTGCGCGGGTTCATGGATTCCACAAACATCATGACAAAATTGTTCTATATCGTAGTGCCATATTCGCCAGCTCCGGCAAAGGCGGTTGCTGGCGCAGTCTCTATGCTTAGTAGGGGGCAGGGCGGAGGGTCCGGAGACACGTTTGAAGACGATCGTGTGCAGCTTGAGCAGCGCATGGCGCTTGCTGCGGGCGGCCTTACCTCTGCGGGACTTCGTGCTGTTGCGCTTGGAACCGAGGAGATTATCGAGCTTCTGTACCGCTCCTTCAACTTGGGCGAGCTTGAGAGCCCAATTAGACTATAAAATATGGCACTTCTTGATTTTCTTGGTAGAGGCAATAAAGACGAGACTCCGGGAATCACTCCGGTGCTGCCGCGAGATATTTATGCCGAAGGTGCCCTTGATTTGGCGGACGCGATTGCGCCAGCCGCCCTTAAGGTTAGTGCTCGCGAGATAGAGCTTGGTGAGAAGTTCTCCCGCACCTTCTATACGATTTCGTATCCACGCTTTTTGGCTGACGGCTGGTTCACCCCCGTCATCAACCTTGACCGGGTTTTTGATGTTGGTATTTTTATACACCCAATCGACACCGGGGCTGCGCTTCGCGGATTCCAGCGAAAGGTTGCGGAGGTTGAGAGTCAGATTGAGGACCGTGCGGAAAAAGGATTGGTGCGCGACCCACTCCTTGATACTGCGTACCAAGACTTGGAAACATTGCGTGATCAGCTTCAGCAAGCACAGGAGCACCTGTTTGAGGTGGGTCTCTACATAACTATTTATGGCGATACGAAGGAAGAGCTCGATAAGATAGAAGGGGAGCTGCGCAGCATTCTTGACTCAAAGCTTATTTACACAAAACCAGCACTCTTTCAGCAGGAGCAGGGCTTCCGCTCAACACTTCCACTTGCGCTTGATCAGCTGGAGGTAAATAGTAAGCTCAATTCCTCTCCGCTTTCTTCCATTTTCCCGTTCGTGTCTTTCGATCTCACGAGCGACACCGGTATTCTCTATGGCATCAATCGCCACAACTCCTCACTCATTCTCTTTGACCGTTTCTCAATGGAGAACTACAACTCTGTGGTATTTGCAAAATCAGGTTCTGGTAAGTCATATGCGGTGAAGCTGGAGGTGCTCCGCTCGCTTATGTTTGGTACCGACGTGATTGTTATTGACCCTGAGCGCGAGTACGAAGACCTGGCAAGCGCAACTGGCGGGCGTACGTTTAACATTTCACTTTCTTCCGAGCACCATATCAATCCGTTTGATTTGCCGCCCGTTAAGGAAGACGAGGAGCCTGCGGACATTCTTCGTTCAAACATCATCAATTTGGTTGGACTGTTCCGTATTATGCTCGGCGGACTTACCCCGGAAGAAGACGCCATTGTGGATCGGGCAATTACGGAAACGTATGCCCTCAAAGACATTACGGGTGACAACGATTTTACCGGAGTGGAGCCACCGCTGCTTTCAGATTTTGAGCAGATTCTCTCGGGCATGGAGGGCTCGCAGTCACTTGTTACCCGTCTTTCCAAGTACACACACGGGACCTGGTCTGGCTTCCTAAACCAACCAACAAACGTAGACATCAACAAGCAGTTCATTGTGTTCTCGGTACGCGACATGGAGGACGAGTTGAAGCCGGTAGCGATGTACATCATTACGCACTTCATTTGGAATGCGGTGCGCCACGAACTCAAGAAGCGCCTGTTGGTTATTGATGAGGCGTGGTGGATGATGAAGTCCGAAGACACCGCCTCCTTCCTCTACAGCCTCGCGAAGCGCGGTCGTAAGTACTACCTTGGTCTTGCAACCATCACTCAGGACGTGGAGGACTTCCTAAAGAGTCCGTACGGTAGACCAATTCTTACCAACTCTTCAATTCAGTTACTCCTGAAACAGTCGCCGACAACTATTAGTGTCTTGCAGGAGACGTTCAATTTGACTGATGAGGAGAAGTTTTTGCTTCTTGAGTCGGGGGTAGGGGAGGGGTTGTTCTTTGCAGGACTAAAACACGTGGCAATTAAGATTGTTGCTTCGTATACAGAGGATCAGATCATTACCTCAGACCCGTCACAAATGCTTGCGATCAAACAGGAAAAGAGCAGGCTTGAGCAGTCTGGCGCCGCAACGCAGTAATCTACACTGGCCATGGCATATGACGGAGACCCGGCCAACTACCTTGATGCATTAGAGCAACACCGCTCGCAGCAGCACGAGCATCATGCGCGCGTGTTTGCCAGCATTGCAGAGCTGTACGCAAATAAAGGTGAGGAGTTTGGAAATGAAGAGGCGAAGCAGCTGCTCGGGGAGGGGAAGGAGCCTAAAATACCAGATTTTCCAATACTTATTTTTGGCCTTGCTGCGATAAAGGATGCGGTGGATATGCTTGACCTCACGGTTATTGGGGTCGTTGTTGTTTTCTTCTTTTCTGTGGTTTTTGCAATAATTTTAGGAATTTGGACCTATGGAAAGATCAGTGGAGGTTGGTGGAAGAAGGCACTTATTAAGAAAATCCTCCAGCGCTATGTGATTTGTATTACCCTGGAAATGATTCCTTTTATTCAGCTTGTTCCAACAACAATGGTGTTCGTTCTTTTGGCCCACTTTCATGAGACAAAAATTGCCAAACTTTTTAATGAGGCTTTGGAACAGATTCATCGTGGTGGCGTTCCCCGAAAGACCTCATAAGTATTCAGTGGTTTCTGTGGGCCCTCGCTCGGTTGGGCGGTATACTGTGAGGTATGTATAAGGCTGGAGTCACATTTGCCGCGTTCCTGATACTGCTTTTACAAGCACCAATTGCGCACGCTCAGTTTTCTTCGGAGGAGAAGCCGATAAATAGTATTCTCACCCCCACGTACCCCCGCCCGTACCAAACCGCAACCATAAGCCCCCGGAGCAGCCTTATAGATCTTTCTGCGAGCACAGTAGTCATTTCGGTGAACGGTGTGGTGGTACAGCGGGGAAGTGGTACACAGAGCGCCGCAGTTCGTATTGGCGGCCCTGGTGAGCTGACCACTATTGTGGTGAGTGTTACTGCGCCTGGCGGGAAAGTCTACACAGACACCATTTTGGTTCGTCCAGCCGATGTCGCGCTTGTGGTTGAGCCAGCAACCACCGCACACTTGTTCTACAAAGGCCTTCCTCTTGTTGCCTCCGAAGGCAGGGTCCGTTTAGTGGCCGTCCCTGATGTTAGGACGTCCGCAACCACACCCGTAGACGCAAGCTCACTCGTCTACACCTGGAAACTGGGTGAGCGGGTTCTCACTGACGCTTCCGGAATCGGGCGTTCTGTACTTGTCGCAACAGCGCCCGTTAAGTATCGAGACGCGACCATTTCTGTCATAGTTACAAATCAAGACTCCAGTGTCGTTGCGCAGGCGACTGCAGAAATTTCACCAAAGGACCCGCTTGTGCGCATGTATCCATTCGACCCGCTCCTCGGCCCAAACTACGACCAAGCGATTGGAACGGACTATACCCTAAACGCGACCGAAGGGACGTTGCGTGCAGTACCGTACTTCTTTGCCGCCCCACCAACGGTTGAGTGGAGTGTTGGTGGGGTAGTGCAGGGTGCCCAACGCGACATTACTGTTCGTGCGACTGGCAGTGGGAAGGGGACAGCTGCCCTTGAGGTTAAGGCGCGTCTCTTGGGTACTCCAAACATAGCAACCTCGCGCTCGCTTCTGAGTTTTGGAGAAACATCGTCACCTTTTAGTATCTTTGGCTTCTAACGTATGCGTACGCTTCTATTTTTTCTTCTTACCTTCCTCCTGGTGCCGTTTGTAGCGCTTGCGCAAGCCGACACTAGCACAGCATTTATTCCACTTACCAGTATCCCGGGAATTGAGAGTGCGGGGAATGCGGACAGTTTGCCAGATTTTCTCAATAACCTGTACCGGCTCATGATTGGCGCGGCAGCCGTGCTTGCAGTCCTACAAATTGTTCGGGCAGGAATTATGTTTATGGGTGGGGATTCGGTAACAGAAAAGAAAGAAGCGAAGAGTCTGATTGTGCTTGCTATTGGTGGTTTGGTGCTTATTCTTTCACCGGTGATTGTCTTTTCAGTAATTAATCCGGATATTCTGAGCTTGAAGATCAACAGGCTTGGGGAGCTTACTGACGCTAAGTTTGCTGCGTACCAGCAGGGCCAGGAGATTGGCGCCCGAACGGAAACACTTCTTTGGACCAATTCAACGCTTGCGCGTAGCGCGGCTGAATCAAAATGTAGGGTGGATGGTGGCGATAAACTAGAATATGTTTGCAAGAAGCCAGATGGAACTACTCGTACCCTGGCCGCGAGCCAAACCTGCGCCGCTGGTGAGGTTAGTATGAGTTTCTGCTACAAAACAGGCACTGCGGGTGGTGAAAGCGATAGTGAGGTACAGAAAATGTGTGAGTTGTATCATCGCACCATTGCCCTCGAGGGGGCCTCGTGCGCAAGACTTGTCGACGATGGTTGGTCAAAAATGGATAATGCGTGTTGTGGTGGACTTACTGCCGGGAACCAGTGTTGCGGCAAGTTAAAAGTTTCACCCAATGAACCGCCGCCAACAGGCCCGAACGTAAACCAACAACTTGCTTCACGGTTCTATGTATATCGACCCATTACCGGCTCTCCCGCACCTCGCGGCCCTGTTCCTTCAAGCAAGTCAGCGCACGATGCGTATGCTGCGGCTTGCACTGCGAAGCCAGGAACACTGACGCCCAATTATGGCAATTCAGTTGACTGCTCTGAAGCGGAGCTCGCTGCGTATACTGCGAGTGACAAGGCGTATATACGCTGTATGCCTGTCACCTTAAGTTGTGTTCCCAAATAACCTATGAACAAACGTCTTCTCGTTATTATTGCAAGCATAGTTGTTGTTTTGGGTGTTCTGGTCGGTGTCTATTTCATTTTTTTCTCCGGAAAAGGTGGGGTCGGGACAAACCCAAACCCGTTTGTTGGGGCGGGGGACAAGGAGCCCGGGAGTGATGTGCCAACAGGACCTGTCGAAGGCGCGGGTACTGTTGTTGCACCTCGCCTCATTCGCATAACTGAGGGACCGGTGGCTCACGGTTCGCTTGCGCTTCAAATCAAAACACCAGGCGTTTCTTCTACCACACCTGACCTGGAAGACACTGAGGTCCGGTACATTGAGCGCCAGAGTGGAAACGTGTATGCTTTTAGACTACACGACCGCACCTTAACCCGAACCAGCAATAAAACACTACCCGGCGTGATTGATGCGACATGGTTTACCGACGGTTCACAGGCACTGGCTCGTTTTGTCTCAAACGAAACAGGCACCGACTCTCTTGCTACATATGTTCTGAGCGCCAGCGGTGGTGAAGGGTACTTCCTGGCACCAAACCTTGCCTCTGTTGGGGTGGTTGCGTCTTCTAGTGTGTACACACTTTCATCTGGGTCTGGTGGTTCGAGTGTGAGCCTTATAAACCCTAGTACCGGCGCTATTTCTACTGCCTTTACGTCACCTCTTTCCGCAGTTTCGGTTCTACCGTTTGGTACGAGTGATTTTCTTGTGACCACAAAACCGTCACAGGAAGTTGCTGGGTATTCATTTATTTACAGCACAAAAAGTAAGTTATTTACTCGAATAGTGGGCCCGTATTCGGGGCTCTCTACATTGCCGGATCCTACCAGCAAGCGCGTCTTATACAGTTATGTATATCGCGGGAAAGTCCTTCTGGCGGTAGTCGACACGACCGACCGTACTGTTATTCAGCTTCCGGTAGCTACCCTGGCAGAGAAATGCGCCTGGGCCCCAGACGGACAGTCGTTGTATTGCGGTGTTCCGACAGCTCTTTCTACTGACCTGCCTGACGCGTGGCACCAGGGCGCAAAACATTTTACTGACCGTCTGTGGAATATTGATCTTGGAACGCGCCTAGCAACCCTTATTGTTGACCCCTTGGCTGTTGCTGAAACATCAATTGATATGGTCGCACTCACGCTCGACCCAGCAGAAGACGCTCTCATCTTCACCAACAAAACCGACGGCTCCTTGTGGGCATACGATTTCTAGGGAGACCTAGCAAAAGGCCCGCACCTGCGGGCCTTTCTGCTAAATAGTGACGGCTTGTTTTGGGGACTGTCCGAGCGATCTGCGCACGAAGTACTCCTGCACAATTCCGAAGATGTTGCTGGTAATAAAATATATAGCTATTGCCCCTGAAGTGTAGGCCACAAACGCCATTATCACGGGAAACACGTAGCGCATCTGCAGTGTCATGGCGCGTGATATGTCTGCCTGCATTGATTTGTCCTCCTTGCCTGGCGCGGCAGGAATGGCATAGAGCGCCAAGAAGTATTGAGTAATGCCTGTGAGCGCAGCAAGAGTGATGCTTGCGCCCGTGATAGTGATGATGCCAAGGAATAGCGGAGAGACAACGACTGGAGCGGCAACAAATGCATAGAGAAGTGACGGGTCTACCACAAGAAGCTCTTTGTTATGGAATACCCAGAAAAGGGTGATAACGATTGGCAGTTGAATGAGGAGGGTGAGAATACTCGCAAACGGATTTACTCCGTGCTTCTTATAGAGCGCCATCATTGCACGAGCCTGTTCCTCTTTGTTGTCCTTTAGTTCCTCGCGGAGCTTCTTCATTTCGGGCTCAATACTCTTCATGGCTCGGGCGGTCTTCTGCGCCGCAAAGGAAAGCGGCATGATAAGCAACCGAACAATTACCGTAACGAGTACCACCGCCAGACCAATATCTCCCCCTGGTATCTTGTCTACCAGGACCATGAGGAGGTTATAGATTGGTAGATAGAGTGTTGTGTGAAAAAAGGCAATCATGTGTGTTGAGTTTACCGTACCTGGGGAAGGGGAGGAAGTTGTGCGAGCATCGAGCGGAGCTCTTGCGTAAGCTCTTTGTACGAGAGGGCACTGCTGCCCGCACGGGCGTAGACAACAATGGCATATCCTGGCGTAAGCACTCCCGCCAGGCTTGCGAGAACCCTTCGCTTCAATCGATGCCGTCCGACAGATGACTTTTCAACCTTTTTTGAAACGATGACTGCACACCCAACCTTGTTTAAGGTGGCTGATAGTGAAAAATGCTTCGAAACCACACGTTTCGCGTTGTGCTGGTTAGAAACTGCTGCCCGTGACAACCGCAAGCGGCGAGGGAGCATAGAGTGGCTTAAACAGTGAGCTTGGCGCGACCCTTTCGACGGCGAGCAAGAAGGACACTGCGTCCTCCTGGGGTTTTTGAGCGGGCACGGAACCCGTGTGTGCGGGCTCGCTTTCGCTTCTTTGGTTGGTAGGTGCGCTTTGGCATATGTGTCTGGATACTACCAGCTCCACTCTAGAAGGGCAAGGACGGGCGACACTTCCGCCCCAGGACAGGGAGGGTATACTAGTGCACACACAGGGAGCTCTTTGTGCTGATTGGCACAAGAAAAGAGTTCACCCTGCGGAATTATCAGTTTTGTACCGTACCACATGTCTACACTAACCGGGGGCGCAAACAGGCTTGAGCCAAAGGAGTTGTGGGAACAAGTACTTACTCAGGTTGAGCTTTCGGTTTCGCCAGCTAATTTTAATACCTGGTTTCGTGAGTCTTCTATTGTCAAAATTGAAGAGGGAATTGTGTACGTTGGTGTTCCTAGTCAGTTTTTCCGTGATTGGTATCTCAAGAAGTTTCATTCCTTGTTGCTCAAAATAATTCGAGGAATTTCGTATGAGTACCGCAATATTGAGTACCAAATAGTTAAGGACGATCGTCGTAAACCAAAAACAGAGCGTAGGCAGCCAACCCAACAAGTGGCTGAGCTTCCGCTTGATGACTTCTATATAAACAAGAGCGACAATCTAAACCCACGCTACACATTCGAGTCGTTTGTGGTTGGTGGCTTTAATGAGCTTGCCTACACCGCGGCTCAAGCGGCAATAAAGCGCCCCGGCATTACCTACAACCCCTTCTTTATTTACGGTGAGACGGGTCGCGGTAAAACCCACCTTATCCAAGCAATTGGAAACCAGTTCAAAAAAATGTACCCAAATAGGAAGGTTTTTTACCTAACGTCAGAGAAGTTTGGTACTGACTATACTGACTCGCTGCAGCAGGGAACTGCTAACCGGTTTAAGGAGAAGTATCGTCAATTTGATTTGCTCATCATGGACGATGTGCAGTTTCTGTCTAAAAAAGAAAAGATGCAGGAGGAGTTATTTCACCTCTTTAATGCGTTTCATGACAATAACAAGCAGGTTATTTTTTCTTCTGACCGTCCGCCGGTGGCTATTCCAGATATCGCGGAGCGTTTGCGTGGCCGTTTTGCTAGCGGTATGGCGGTTGATATCGGTGAACCTGACATGGAAAGTCGTATGGCGATTGTGCGCAAGAAAGCCGCGGTGCATGGCGTAAACCTCTCTGACGAAGTGGTGGAGCACATTGCAACCTCTATTTCTGGCTCCATTCGTGAACTTGAGGGAGTAATTAATTCGGTGGTCTGTCACACCCAAGTGAAGGGTGTTCCGCCTGATTTGGCCGAGGTGCGGCAGTCTTTGCGTTCGTTTGCTCGTCCGCAAAAGACAGTGTCCGTTAAGCATGTTGTGTCTAAGGTCGCTGAATATTACGGGATCGACGAAGAGAGTATTTATGAGAAGACTCGCAGAAGGGAGGTGGTGCGCCCACGCCAAGTAATAATGTACCTGCTGCGAGAGGACTTCAGTGTGTCATACCCAACCATTGGCACTAAGCTTGGTGGGCGCGACCACACCACCGTTATTCACTCGTGCGAGAAGGTGAAGCGTGAAGTACTTGAGAATCAGGAGTTAGCGAAAGAGATTGCCGAAATCCGCACCCTTTTGGTGTAATTGTTGATAACTGTGTGGATATCGTATGAAAAACTACCGACTTTTTCTGGGGAAAACATGGGGGAAAGCTGCGTGTGGCAGTGGATTGTGTGGGGATAGAAAAATAGTAGTCCACAGGTGTGCGCGTTATCCACGGACTTTCTCACCA
>CAZUBJ010000012.1:0-22083 GCA_964618705.1 uncultured Candidatus Saccharibacteria bacterium | reverse complement strand
ATATGCCAGCTGCTCAGCAAGAGCAGATTATGGCGCTCGTACAGAAGAACCCTGAGCTTTTTAAGAAGATTGGCGAGGAAGTTGATCGTCGCGTAAAGAAAGGTGGTGAGCCTCAGATGAAGGCCACGATGGAAGTTATGAAGAAGTATCGTGCGGAACTGGCTGCGCTTCAGCAGAGTCTGTAATCGGTATGTGCAAAAAGAAAGTATTCATTCTTCTTGGGCATCCTGACAGTGGACCAGAGCCACTCTCGCGTCAGCTCGCTGACGCATACGAAGCTGCAGCGCGCCTAGCCGGGCACGACGTGCGTCGCACTGACCTGGCGGCTCTACAGTTCGACCCAATTCTCCACAAGGGCTACCGAGCACGCCAGGAGCTTGAGGCTGATTTGCTCAAGGTGCAGGAGGACATGACCTGGTGCGAGCACTTCGTACTCTTCTTCCCAAATTGGTGGGGAGGCATGCCAGCACTTCTGAAGGGAATGTGGGACCGCATGTTCCTTCCACGTTTTGCATTCTCTATGTGGAAGAACAAAATGGGCTGGACACCTCTCTTGAAGGGTCGCTCTGCGCGCGTGGTTATCACCTGCAGCAACCCGGTTATTTTGGATCACCTTGCTTTCGGCGACTTCTCTGCGTCTATCAAGCGCTCACTCCTATCCTTTGCAGGGTTTAGTACAAAGGTTACTGCCATCGGTCGCTCCGAGCGATTGTCAGAAGGGCAGAAGAAGCGCTGCATTGCGCGCATTTCACACTTCGGTCGAAGCGCTCGCTAGTGCTTGACGGAGCACCTGGACGTGCTATAATTTACGGGCAGACGACGCGAGCGCCACGCCAGCCCTGGAGCGACGCTTCCCCCACGCGTCGTCTGCACCCCCGGCCGCTTCTCTTTGAGATGGCGGTCTTTCTTTTTATACGCAAAGCCCGTAAGGTGTAAGTATCTATGCTAAAAATCGGAATCGTAGGACTCCCGAACGTCGGGAAGTCCACTCTCTTTAATGCGCTCACTAAGGCCTCTGTCCCGGCAGAGAATTACCCGTTCTGCACCATTGACCCTTCGGTGGGTGTCGTTGGCGTCCCCGACGAGCGCCAAGAAAAGCTGGCCAAAGTCTCAGGCAGTGAGAAGATTCTCCCAGCAGCTGTGGAGTTTGTGGACATTGCAGGGCTCGTAAAGGGAGCTTCCGAGGGTGAGGGTCTCGGCAACCAGTTCCTCTCACACATTCGTGAGTGTGACGCGATTCTCCAAATGGTCCGCTTCTTTGACGACCCAGACGTAACACACGTACACGGCGAGGTGGACCCAGTGCGCGATATGGAAGTGATTAACCTCGAGCTTATCCTTGCGGACCAGCAGTCGGTAAAGAACCGCCGTGAGCGTCTACAGGGCGATATGCGCGCACAGAAGAAGGAGGCAGCTATCGAGGACGCTATTTTGGCGCGCATCGACCAAGCAATTTCTGCTGGAGAGCTTGCTCGCACTGCAGAGCTTACCGACGAGGAGGCAAAGATTATCAAATCGTTGAACCTGCTCACCCTAAAGCCAATCCTCTACTGTTTTAATGGTAAGGCCGGTGGTCACAATTTGAACGAAGTTAACGATGGGCGCGCAGAAGCTGCCTACAAGTTCGTTGAGGAGCTCGGGGCGCAGTATGTGCAGGTAGATGCACGCACCGAGCATGAGTTGAACGACGTTGCCGACGAGGACAAGGGTATGTTCCGCAGCGAGCTTGGTGTCCAGGTGGACGGTCTTGAGGCACTTATCCGTGGCGCATACCGCACGCTCGGACTCATTACCTTCTTTACAACAGGACCAAAGGAAACTCGCGCTTGGACAGTGAAGCAGGGCGCTCTCGCACCAGACGCTGGCGCTGCTATTCACAACGACTTTAAGGACAAGTTTATTCGCGCTGAAGTGGTGCACTGCGACACGCTGCTTGCTGACGGCTCATGGGCAGCCGCGCGTGAGAAGGGACATCTCCAAACAGAAGGAAAGACGTATCCAGTGAAAGATGGGGATGTGATGGTGTTCCTCCATAGCTAGTACGAGCTGATATACTGGGCGACATATGAACATCGCAACTTTTCTTGGACCGATTGAGGTCAATTTCTTGATAGGGCTTGGACTCTCGCTCGTGCTTGGCTACATCATCGGAGCCGAACGTGAGAGTCGTGGCAAGGATGCTGGCATCAGCACACACATCCTGGTGATTGCAGGAGCCATGCTTTTCACACTGCTTTCAAGTGCGGTTGATTCTACGTCGGAGTCGCGTATCGCTGCGCAAATTGTCTCTGGTATCGGCTTCCTTGGTGCAGGTCTCATCCTCAAGGAGGGAACGACGGTGAAGAACCTTACCACCGCGTCGAGCATTTGGTTTGCAGGAGCTATTGGTATGGCGCTTGGATTCGGGTACCTTGGTATCGCCATCATTGCGGCACTTGCCTCTGCCGTTATTCCTCGCATTCCACACTTGAAGAAGCGAGTTGGGGAGCAATAGAAAACGCCCGGTCCAGAGACCGGGCGTCGTTCTTGAAGAACTGGCGGATGCTAGCGGTGGTTGCGTGTTGAGTCACGAACCGACTGCCAGCATCTGCCGCACAGATCGTGGTCGTCATCTGGGGCGCCGGTCCAGCCTTTGCCTTGGATATACACCCTGATCTCTGTGCCGCAATCGCAGTACTTTGGCATCAGAGTCTCCAGTTCAGGAACATTCCCACTCTACCGCGACCAGCGGAAATGTCCACAAAATTGTGGTATAATCCGCGCATATGGAAACAACTACCCAGGCTGGTGCAGTATCAAAGACTTCTCCTAAGGACTTCTTCCTCTGGCTCGGTGCGATTATTGCGCTCTACGGCAGCATCACCTCCTTCATTGCGCTCACCTTTGAGTACATAAACTACAGCTTCCCAGACGCGCTTGCCGGATACGGCGACCCATACGGAGGTGCAGTGCGCTTCGCTATGGCAGCACTTATCGTGATGGTGCCGACACTCGTCACCCTGTTCTTCTTCATCCGCAAGTCTATTAGCGCAGAGCCCGGGAAGGCTAATATCTGGGTGCGTCGCTGGGCGATTGTGCTTACCCTTTTCATTGCGGCAATCACTATTTTGATTGACCTCATCACGCTCATCAACACTTTCCTTGGTGGCGAGCTAAGCGTTCGCTTTGGACTTAAGGTCCTTATCGTGCTCCTTGTTGCTCTTGGAGTTTTCCTTCACTTCCTTGCGGACCAAAAGGGATACTGGCTAGCAAATGTGAAGAAGGCGAACATGGTTGGCATTGCTGTGGGCATTCTTGCACTCGTTGCCGTCGTCTCAGGATTCTTCATTATCGGGACACCAGGCGACGTGCGCATGCTTCGCTATGACGAGGAGAAGGTGCAGCATCTCTCAGGTATTCAGTCACAGGTGGTCTACCACTGGCAGACTAAGCGCGAACTCCCTGCGACACTAGCCGAGCTTGCCGACCCACTAAGCGGCTACACGGTGCCAGTTGATACTCAGACAGGGGCAGCCTACACCTACAAGAAGGAGGCCGATCTCTCATTCTCAATCTGCGCTACTTTCAACAAGCCGACCCCTGACATGAAAGGACGTGGGGCATACGAGACAAAGTACGACGTTTCGTACCCTGGTATCGGTGGAGTTGATGAGAATTGGCAGCACGGCATTGGCGAAACCTGTTTTACTCGCACTATTGATCCGGACCGCTATCCAAAAACAAGCGGGGAGGACAAGGCAGTGCTCTACTAGGTTCGGGTTGGTATGGCAAAGGAGAAATACAATCACGCCGAGATAGAGAAACGTGCGCAAGCGGCATGGGCGGCGGCAGAACTACACACCGTTGACCTGAACGATACGGAAAAGGATCCCTACTACCTCCTGTTTGAATTCCCGTATCCTTCTGGTGATCTACACATCGGACATTGGTACGCATTTGCGCTCACCGATGTATACGCCCGTATGTTGCGTATGCAGGGGAAGAACGTCTTGTTCCCAATTGGCTTTGATTCCTTTGGACTACCAACAGAGAACGCTGCTATCAAGAACAACGTGGACCCGCGCGAATGGACACTAAAGAATATTGAGCGCATGCGTGGCCAGGTTCGCTCCATGGGAACGAGTGTTGATTGGAGCCGCGAAGTCATTTCTTCGGAACCTGAGTATTACCGCTGGACACAATGGCTCTTTGCCAAATTGTTTGAGCAGGGGCTTGCGGAGCGCAGACTCGCGCCCGTGAAGTGGTGCCCAAAAGACCAGACGGTTCTCGCGCACGAGCAGGTACTGGATGGTAAGTGTGAGCGCTGCGGTACTGAAGTGGAGGAGAAGCATCTCACCCAGTGGTTCCTCAAGATTACCAAGTACGCAAAGCGTCTACTTGAGGACTTGGACCCGCTTCCGTGGCGAGAGGATATTAAGGATGCGCAGCGCGCGTGGATTGGTGAGTCCCGTGGAGCAAAGCTCAGTTTTGCTATTAGCGGCCGCGAGGAGTTTATTGAAGTATTCACAACACGACCTGACACACTTTTTGGAGCGACCTATGTGGTGCTTGCGCCTGAGCACGCATTGGTACAAACACTTCTTGATGTGGTGGCGAACAAAGATGCTGTACTCGCGTACCGCAAGCAAACCTCACAGAAGTCTGAGCGCGAGCGCTCAGAGAACAAGCAGAAGACCGGCGTGGTACTCGAAGGAGTAATGGCAGTGAATCCAGCTACGAAGGAAGAGATTCCGGTATACCTAGCCGATTACGTACTCGCAACCTATGGAACCGGTGCAGTAATGGCAGTGCCAGCGCACGATGAGCGCGATTTTGAGTTTGCCCAGAAGATGGGATTGCCCATCACATACGTCATTGACCCGATCACTGGAAGCAAGCAAGTGAATCCGGTAGACAAGCAGAAGATCGTGGCAATAGTTGAGCACGACGGCAAGATCCTAACTATTAAGTGGAAGCCAGAACTCGGGGGTCGTCTCTACGTTGGCGGAACTGCCGAGGAGGGAGAGGATGCGGCAGTGACCGCCATGCGCGAGATAGCGGAAGAGACTGGTTACACAGATCTGGAATTGCTAGAACGAGCGACAGAGCAAGTTCACCACGAGTATTTTGCGCATTCGAAGGGTAAGGCGTTCATTGCCCACACAACGCTCCTGCATTTTAAACTACGAAGCAGTGCTCATCAGGAGCCACAGCTCGAAGAGGACGAGAAAGGAAAGTTTATCGTCGAGTGGGTAACCAAAGAGCAGGCGCAGAAGGAAGTTACTGACCCGCTTCACAGCTACGCCTTCAGTAAGTTTGTGCTGGGAGGGTGCTACACCGGGGATGGCTTACTTCGCAGCTCAGGAGAGTTCACTGGACGCGATAACCGCGAAGCGCTCGAGGAGATTGTCGCCTTTGCGGGTGGTGAAATGGTCACTAACTATCGTATTCGCGACTGGCTTGTATCTCGCCAACGCTACTGGGGATGCCCAATTCCTGTCGTGTACGACCCAGAAGGGAATGCCCACCCAGTTCCACCAGAGCACCTGCCCTGGCTCCTGCCAACGGACGTCACTAGTGGCACCCGCGCAGACGGGCAATCACCTCTTGCAGGTTCCGACGAGCTGCGCGAGCGTGTGGTCCGCATCTTTGGTGAAGGTTGGACTCCCGAATACGACACTCTGGACGTGTTCGTGGATTCTTCGTGGTATTACACTCGCTATTTAAGCCCACATAGTGAGACTGCGTTCGCTGACCCAGCCCTTATGAAGAAGTGGCTCCCCGTCAATCGCTATTCAGGTGGTGCCGAGCACACTACGGTGCACTTGCTGTACTCACGATTCTTTTACAAGGCACTTCATGACTTGGCACTTGTGCCAACGGCTGAACCGTACGTGGAGCGATTCAATCGCGGACTGATTCTAGGTACTGATGGTCAGAAGATGAGTAAGCGCTGGGGGAACGTAGTCAATCCAGACGAGATGGTAGAGAAATTTGGAGCAGACGCTGTACGCATGTACCTGGCGTTTATTGGCCCATACAACGAGCCCGGCAACTATCCGTGGAAGTTGGATGGCGTACAAGGTACGCGCAAGTTTTTGGACCGCGTGTACCAGTTGCGTGAAAAGGTGGGAGAAGCCGAAGTGTCTGCGGAACTCGCAGGTGCGCTTGTGCGTGCAACAAATAAGGTGACGGAGGACACCGAGCGATTCAAAATGAATACGGCAGTAGCAACACTTATGGTGCTCGTGCGAGAAATGGAAGGTTTGCCGGTGATTCCGCGTACCGCCTTCAAGCACTTCCTCATCATTCTTGCGCCTTACGCTCCACACTTGAGTGACCACCTTTGGCAAGAACAAGGTGGTGCTGGAAGTGTGCACCAGGCTCCGTGGCCAGAGGTTGTGGAGGAGGTTGTAACGAGCGTTACTATTGGAGTGCAGGTGAATGGTAAGAAACGTGGTGAAATCACTATTTCCCCTAGTGCTTCCGAGGAGGAGGCGGTGCTGGCAGCGCGCGCAGTACCTACTGTGGAGGTAGCACTCTCCCATCAGGCTCCTGCCCGGGTTATCTATGTGCCAGGCCGTATATTGAACCTGGTAGCAGATAACACCAATGAGGGTGTGTAAAGGGAATAGTTGACGCATTTGACGGTATCTGGTATAAGAATACAACAAAACATATGGCTAAATCTGTGGCGAAATCAGCAAAGAAGGCACCTGCGAAATCTGTCGCAGCTCTTTCCTTTGACTCTACTGTTCTGGTAAAGAAACTCCTTGCGGAGGTGCCTGAGCGTGCTCGCGAAGTGCTCTCTCTTCGCTTCGGACTTGGCACTTCTAGTGAGCGTCAGACCCTTGAGGCAATCGGCGAGCGCTGGGGTATCACCCGTGAGCGTGTTCGCCAGATCGAGGCTTCGGGTATCGAGGCAGTACGTGCTGGAGCGGCATTTAAGGCTTCTGGAGCGGCATTCAGTGAGCTTGCTGCACACATCGAGTCACTCGGTGGTGTGGTGCCGGAGGACGTGCTTCTTTCAGGCCTTGCAGCAGACGAGAAGTCTCGCAACCGCTTCCGTTTCCTCCTTGTTGTTGGTAGCGAGTTCTTCCGTGAGCGCGAGACCGATGATTTCTATGCTCGCTGGCACGTAGACCAGAAGACCGCAGAGCTCGTGCACGGTGCACTCACTCGCCTCTACAGCACACTCGACGACGCTGAGGTGCTCTCAGAAGGAGACATCATCAACCGTTTCCTCGACGAGCTTAAGGGAGTAAACGCTGCCTACCAGAACGAGGAGATTCTAAAGCGCTGGCTCTCGATTTCTAAGACTATTTCCAAGAACCCTCTTTCTGAGTGGGGACGTGTGGACACACCTGCTATTCGCACCAAGGGTATCCGCGACTACGCATACCTTGTTATCAAACAGAAGGGCGAGCCAATGCACTTTGGCGACGTGGCAAAGTCTATCGTTTCTCTTTTTGGGAAGAAGGCGCATGTGGCGACTACCCACAACGAGCTCATCAAGGATTCACGCTTCGTACTTGTCGGTCGTGGACTCTACGCACTTAGCGAGTGGGGCTTTCAGCCAGGCGTCGTGCGCGACGTTATTAAGGAGGCACTTGCAAAGAAGCCCCTTACACGCGACGAGGTTATTGCTGCAGTGAAGAAGGTTCGCTACGTGAAGGACAACACCATTTTGGTAAACCTTGGCGACACCCGCTACTTCAAGCGCGCAAAAGACGGCACCTACACGGTAGCCTAACGACTTCTTCAGGGCTCTCTATACACTACAGCGCAGGTCCTTGGACCTGCGCTGTAGTCTTTATTGCTATACTTGCTACATGTCATCATCTGGTCACGGAGGTGGACTACCCGGCTTGGACGCGCTGCAGCACATGCTGCATGACTCGTGGGAGAAGGGCGGAACAGCCATTACCGAGCGCTCGCTGCTTATCGGATTTGGGACGGCGCTCATTGCGTTCTTCATCACCGATCCCGCGCAGACACTCCGCAACTTCGAATTGCTTCTTTTTGTATCACCACTCTGGATACCGCTTGTGCTACTGAAGTTCAGCTGGGTTCGCTGGGTGCAGTATCGCCGCCGCGCGTTTAACGCGAAGCAAAAGTACATTCTGCTTGAGATCCGCATGCCGCGGGATACGCGCAAGTCGCCACTTTCTATGGAGGGCATCTTTGCGAACTTGCACCACGCGCCAGGAGAATCTAACTGGTTCAAGCTCTACTGGAACGGCAGCGTGCGCCCATGGTGGTCGTTTGAAATTGTGTCACTTGGTGGGCGCATCCATTTCTATATCTGGACACGCGAAGTGTATCGCCGCCTTATTGAGTCGTCATTCTATTCTCAGTATCCGGGTGTTGAGATTGTTGAGGCGGTAGACTATAGCCTCCTTACAGACCCGACGCACGCCCCATGGTCGGGATTTGCGTGTGAGTTCAAGCACGGCAAGGCTGACGCGTACCCCATCAAGACCTACGTAGATTTTGGTCTTGATAAACAACCGATGCCAAAGCCAGAAGAGCAAATGGACCCGTTCGCTCAAGTGCTTGAAACTATGGCTTCTATTGGCTCGCATGAGCAGATGTGGATTCAAATTATCATCCGCGTCTCTAAGGGAGAGAAGTACGCAGGCCGCATGAACGCAGCAGGAAAGCCGTTCACCTGGCGCGACGAAGCAAAGGAGGAAATTGAAAAGATTCGCGCAAGTGCAGTGCGAAAGGTGAAGAAGATGAACAAGGAGACTGGCATCCCGTATGAAGAGGACGGATTCCCTAATCCGACTAAGGGTGAGCAAGAGGTCATCAATGCAATTGAGCGCAATGTATCTAAATTGCCGTTTGACGTTGGCATGCGCGGAATCTACATGGCAGAGGAGGGGCACTTCCACGGTGGCATGCCAGGAAGCTTGGGCATGATATGGAAGCCCTTTAACTCAGAGACGCTGAATGAGATTAAGTGGACACGCTGGAATGTTGCTTTCAACGATTATCCATGGGAAGACCCGCACGGCCATCACCATCACCACGCCCTTCATCAAGCCACTGACTTTTATCGCCGCCGCTCGTTCTTCCATCCACCCTACGAGGGTGACTGGATGGTGTTCAGTACCGAGGAGCTCGCTACTATTTTCCACGTACCTTCAGGAGGCATCACCACACCAGGACTTCCACGTATACCGTCTGCAACATCTGCTGCGCCATCCAATCTCCCTACGTAGAACCTCGCCAGTGCTGGTTTCAAGTGCTATATCTAACCTATGACTGATGTGCACGGAAAGCGCGTGTTCGTAGGACTCTCAGGCGGTGTAGACTCGGCCGTATCTGCGCTACTCCTGCAACAGGCAGGCGCTGACGTAGTGGGCGTCTTTATAAAAGGCTGGTACCCGCCGGGCATGCCGTGCACCTGGAGTGAGGACCGAGCTGATGCCATGCGTGCAGCGGCGCACCTGCGCATTCCGTTCCATACACTCGATGCGTCTAAGGAATACAAGGAGGGTGTTATTGAATACTTGCTTCGCGAGTACGCAGCAGGCCGTACACCAAATCCTGATGTCATGTGCAATCGCGAGGTGAAGTTCGGCGCGTTTTGGCGCTTTGCAAAAAGTCATGGGGCTGATTTTATTGCGACCGGACACTACGCACAGCAATCAAGCGGAATACTTTCTCGCGGCATGGACGCTGCCAAGGATCAGAGCTATTTCCTGTGGGCTGTTCCTAAGGAGGCATTAGCGGACACGCTATTTCCTGTTGGCGGTATGCCAAAGGAGCGCACCCGCGAACTCGCGCGACACCATGGCATTCCTCAGGCAGATAAGCGCGACAGCCAGGGCGTGTGCTTCCTCGGTTCCATCTCGGTGGATGATTTCCTTAGAGATGAGCTGGGCGCATCTTTTGGTGCAGCTATTACTGAAGAGGGTACGGAAATTGGCACGCACGAGGGTGCAGTGCTCGCAACACTTGGCGAACGCATCAATATAACGGGCAAGGAACCCGGGCCGTGGTATGTCGTTGCAAAAGACATTGCATCAAACGTACTTACGGTGTCGCATGCACCTAAGACCACAGAGCAGAGAGGCACCATTGCACTCACGCAGACTAATTGGCTCACCGAAGTCGCGCCTGACGAGACAGTGCTCGCGCAGTACCGCTATCACGGACCACGCATTCCTGGGACTATTGATATGAATCAGTCGGTGTTTACACCAACTGATGCGTTTTCCGAGCCACTTGCAGCAGGGCAGTCACTCGTGATCTATCGCGGGGAAGAGATGCTCGGGGGTGGTATCATGGTCTAAATGGCTCCAGTGACTCCAGAAATTATTAAGGCAGACGGTACCGTAGAACCTTTTGATGGTTCTAAACTTGAAATGTCGCTCATGCGCGCAGGTGCTACAGAGCGCACTGCAGAGCGCATTCGCCTTACCATCCAGTCCTCCATGGGCCCGTCGACACAGTCGACCGAGATTTACCGCAGAGCATTCCAGATGCTTCGTCAGGACAGCAGGCCGTCTGCTGCTCGCTATAGTCTGCGCCGTGCATTGTTTGAGCTTGGTCCGTCGGGCCATCCATTTGAAGACTTTGTGTCAGAGCTTTTCCGCGCTGAAGGCTGGACGGTAGAGGACCGGAAGCTCATTCCCGGAAAGTGTGTGACCCATGAGGTGGACGTGTACGCGACCCGTAATGGTGAGACACTTGCTGCCGAGCTGAAGTACCACAACGATCCGGGCTATAAAACGGATGTAAAAATTTCACTTTATGTGAAGGCGCGCTTTGATGATATTTGGGGGTGTGACCCAAACACAAAGGGCGTCTGCAAGGTCGGTACGGGCTTCCTTATTACCAACACAAAGTTTACCCGCGACGCCATTCAGTACGCGACCTGTTCAGGGCTCGGACTTCTTGGCTGGACCTATCCGAACGAGGGCAATCTCTATGACCGCATTGTGGCGGCGGGTCTGTATCCAGTGACCGCACTCACCCTTCTTAAGAAATCAGAGAAGCGTCTTCTTATCGATGAGGGTATTGTCACGTGCGCACAAATTCGTGCGCACCGCGAAGCGCTTCGTAAACTTGGTATTCCGCCAGACCGTATTGGTGCCATTCTCGCAGAGGCTGGCACGCTGTGCTCAGTACAGAGTAAGTAGTGTATGGCTGACTTCGTAAAACGATACAACCCAAACAGGAGCACCGACTGGAACTATGGCGGGGCCAAGTGGCGATTGTCGCGTTCCAAGATTGAATTGTTTGTAGAGTGCCCACGCTGTTTCTACCTGGATAACAAGCTCGGTACGGCACGCCCACGCGGTCCTGAGTTTAATCTAAACAAGGCAGTGGACCAGCTTTTCAAGAAAGAGTTCGATGTGCACCGCAAGGACGGCTCACAGCACCCACTCATGAAATCGTACGGGATAGATGCCGTGCCATTTTCACATCCGCAGATTGATACCTGGAGGGAGAACTTTGAGGGTGTTGAGTTTAAGCACAAAGAGACAGGATTCACGATATCGGGGGCCGTAGACGATATTTGGGTGAATCCTGCGGGCGAGCTCACGGTTGTGGACTACAAATCAACCAGCAAGCCGGGCAGCATCACCAAACTAGGCGATTCTTCCTGGGACGCACAGTACCAGCGCCAGATGGGTGTGTACCAGTGGCTGCTGCGCAACAATGGCTTTGAAGTGTCATCACTTGGCTACTTGGTCTACGCAAATGCGTCTGCTGACAAGGAAGCATTTGATGGCAAGCTTGAATTTGAGGTGACGGTCGTGCCGTGCGAAGGAGAGTCTCAGTGGATTGACGACGTGCTTCCCGAAATCAAGAAGACGCTTGAAACTGATGCTATTCCACCGGTTGGCAAGAATTGTGACTTCTGTACCTACCGCGAAGCGTCCGGCAAGAAGTTGCTTGCCATGCACCGGGCAGCCAAGAAATAGTATGCGAAGTGGTGGGTTTAGCGAGCACGTACGAGAAGCGGTGCGTCAGATTCCAAAGGGTGAGACGCGCACCTACGGAGAAGTGGCAGCAGCTATTGGTCACCCAGGGGCCGCACGCGCCGTAGGTACGGTCATGCGTGATAACTATGACCCAACGGTGCCGTGTCATCGCGTTGTATGTGCGGGCGGCAAAATAGGGCAATACAATCGAGGTGGCCCCGAGAAGAAGCGAGCGCTCCTGCGCGCTGAAGGTGTAGCAGTATAAGTATGGATGTGCGGATTGAAGAGTCGTGGAAGGAAGTGCTTAAGGACGAGTTCGAGAAGCCGTATTTCAAGGAACTTACGGAATTCGTGAAGCAGGAGTACGAAACTGGAGCAGTCTACCCGCACCCCAAGAATATCTTTAATGCATTCACACTTACGCCGTTTAATGAGGTGCGCGTGGTGATACTGGGCCAAGACCCGTACCATGGCGTAGGTCAGGCGCACGGGCTTTCGTTTTCCGTAGTGGAAGGTGTGCGAAATCCGCCATCTCTTCAGAACATCTACAAAGAATTGGAGAGAGATTTGGGCAAACCCGTTGACGCAAGTAGCGGAGACTTAACGCGCTGGGCAAAGCAGGGTGTACTGTTGCTTAACGCAACACTCACCGTGCGCGCGAACACGCCAGGCTCGCACCAAGGAAAGGGGTGGGAGCAGTTTACCGACGCAGCTATCAAAGCACTCTCTGATAAGCGCGAGCACCTAGTGTTTATCCTGTGGGGCAACTACGCAAAGGCAAAAGGGGCACACATAGACCGAACGAAGCACTTAGTGATTGAGTCCCCACACCCATCCCCATTCTCTGCGCACTCTGGATTCTTTGGTTCCAAACCGTTTAGTAAGACGAATGAGTACCTTACGCACCCTATTCAGTGGGCGTAGCACCCCATTGTGATAGCATTTTTGTATGAACGATGCTGAAACACCAATTCGCCCGGAGACGACAATGGACGCTGTGCGTGCTCTAGTGGGCGTTTTACTCTCCACTGCACTCGCATTCGGCATGACTATGTTCATGGGGCTAATGACTGGCTTTTCAAGCGACAGTGGACCGAATCCTATGTACTATTTCCTGCTCGCGTACACCATCTCAATCGTCCCTGTTTCGCTCGCTTGCAGCATTATTGGACTCTGGAAGCGCTCTAATAGATTTTTGGCTGCAGGCTTCCTGTATCCACTCGCAGGACTGGCACTTGTCCTTGCTGTTCCGTTGCTGCTGGGATTGCTTATTGCGCTTTCGTCTCTTTTTGGGTAATTATTGCCTTCTAATTCGATTTGCATGAAGTTTGTACAGAAAGGCAGCGCCACTGAGTATAAGAATGCGGCATCGTGCATCGCCCATGAGTACGAGATGGGCACTCCTGACATCAACATCGCACGAGTAGAAGTGAACGGGCGCTATCCAGAAGGAGGAACGGCAGTTAATACCGAGGTGACGGAGCTTGTATATGTTGCGGCCGGTTCTGGAATTGTGTCCTGCAATAGTATTCCCACTCTATTGTCAGAAGGTGACGCGGTTTCTATTGCTCCTGGCGAACATATCTACTGGGAGGGAACTCTCACGCTTATTGTTGCGTGTTCTCCTGCCTGGCATCCAGACCAATACGTGCTCAAGGACGACTAACTACCACACCATCTCTCTGTCTTTTTGTGAGCGATACAGCTTGTCGGTCTTGGTGACACCAAACGCTTCGTAGAAGGCGTCGTAGTTTGATGCTGGGCCGTTGATACGGAACTTGCCTGGGGAGTGCGGGTCGTTCAACACCTGCATTTTCTCAAACTCAGGGCGCACATTCTCGCGCTCAAACACCGCAAACGCAGTAAAGAAGCGCTGCTCTGGCGTGAGTCCATCGATATCCTTTCTGCCCGTGCGTGCAAGCACCATTTGATACGCATCATATGCAATGGAGATTCCTCCGAGGTCAGCGATATTCTCGCCAAGGGTGAGCTTTCCGTTCACCTTCACACCATCAGCAACTTCATACTGATCAAACTGCTTCTCCACCTTCTTGGCCTTTGCCTCAAAGCGCTTCTTATCCTCGGGCGTCCACCAGCTCACCAAGTTGCCATTATGGTCCATCTTGGAGCCCTGATCATCAAAGCCATGGGTAATCTCGTGGCCGATAACGGTACCAATGCAACCATAGTTCACGGCGTCGTCAGCGTGCAGATTAAAGAATGGTGGCTGCAAAATAGCAGCGGGGAAGGCGATATCGTTTAGGCTGCCGCTAAAGTACGCGTTCACCGTCTGTGGGTACATAAACCACTCGCCACGATCAACGGGGCCCCGCAGCTTTTTCATAGTACGTGTGTGCTCGTGCTCATTTGCACGAATAATGTTCCCGACGTAGTCATCGCTCTCTATTTCAAGACCTGCGTAGCTCCTCCACTTATCTGGATACCCAATCTTTCGATTAATAGCGTGCAGCTTGCGCAGCGCTTTCTTCTTGGTTGCGGGCGTCATCCAGTCCAAAGACTTCAGTCTTGCTTCATACGCGGTGAATAGATCGTCTACAAGCGCATTCATCTTTTTCTTTGCCTCCGGCGTAAAGTGTTTCTTGATGTAAATCCGACCAAGCAGCTCGCCGACCTGGCCGTTCACTACGCCAAGTACGCGGCGCCACAGTGGCTTCATCACCTTGGTGCCAGAGAGAACGGTTCCGTAGAAGACAAAGCTGTGCTTTATGAAGGTGTCAGAGAGCGCTCCAGAGAAGTCATTCACGAGGTGGTACTCCAGGTAGGTCTGCCACTGGCTCAAAGGAACTGCGGAGAGCATACGGTCCACTGCCTGCAGGAACTTTGGCTGCATAACGATAAGCTCCTTCACTTCCTTTGCGGATGAGAGCTTCAAATAGCGGTCCCAATCGATGTTCACGGACTCTCTCTTTAGCGCAGAGAGCGTCACCTTGTGGTAGGTCTTCTCCATATCGCGCGAGTCCTCCTTCTTCATCATTACTTTTGCAAGTTTGGTCTCAAGTGCGACGACTACTTCAGCATCCTTTCTAGCTTCGTCCTTAGAGCGACCCATAAGTTCAAATAGGCGAGTTACGTGCACCACATAGGCTGTACGTACACGCACTGACTCTGCGTCGTCATTCAGATAGTAGTCGCGGTCAGGCATGCCAATGCCGTCCTGGTGTATGTGGAGCAAGTAGCGCGTGCTCTTCTTCGCGTCCTGGTCCATACCAACACCAAAGGCAACGCCAACACCAACACGGTGAAGCTTGGCAACGACCGCAAGCAAGCGCTCGGTGGAGTCTATCTTTTGTATGAGCTCGCGATACGGAGCAAGGGGAGTAAGACCGAGCGCGTTCCTTTGCTTCTTATCCATGCCAGAGCGATAGAAGTTGCGGATGAGGCGCTCCGGGGAACCAACAGGGAGGTTTCTCTTGGTCTCAAGTTCTTTCAGAATGGCGTAGAGCTTTTTGTCTGTTTCGTACCGCAAGGTAATGAAACTGCCCCAGCGCGCCTCGTTGTCAGGAATCTCATTGCTATCCATCCAGCGCTTGTTTACGTGCTGAAAAAAGTCATCCTGCGGTCGAACACTTGGCTCTAGTTCGGTAGTATCAAATCCCCATCCTTTGTTGGTTGCCATATGTCTCTAGTGTACTGGTTCAGGCATACTTTGGCACGGTCCTGATTCCCGAGACGGCCCGTACATGCTATCGTTTTAGCATTATGACTGTATCTGAAGTACGCAGCCGATTCCTCGCTTTCTATAAGGCACGTGGCCACGCCATTATTCCATCTGCACCTATTGTGCCGGGCAACGACCCAACCACACTCTTTACCTCTTCAGGTATGCAACCGCTCGTGCCCTACCTACTTGGTCAGGAGCATCCAGAGGGAGTGCGCGTCGCAGACTCGCAGATGAGCTTCCGCGCCGGCGACATTGAAGAGGTGGGCGACAACCGCCACACCACCTTCTTTGAGATGCTCGGGAACTGGTCGCTTGGCGACTATTTCAAGAAGGAGCAGCTTCCGTGGGTGTTCGAGTTTCTTACGAGCAAGGAAGAAGGTCTTGGGCTCGACCCGAACCGTCTGTATGTCACGGTATTTGCAGGAGATGATTCCACCGGCATGGAGGAAGACCTTGAGGCGGTCGGCATCTGGAAGGAGCTGTTTGCGCAGAAGGGTGTTGCTGCCGAGTACTCAAACATTGGCTCAGAGGCTGCTGGCTACGAGAAAGGAATGAAGGGCAGCGAGCGCATTTTTGGATACGACGCCAAGAAGAACTGGTGGAGCCGCGCCGGCGTTCCTGCAAACATGCCCGCAGGCGAGCCAGGCGGACCAGACTCCGAAGTATTCTACGACTTTGGTGTGCTTCCAGGAGCTCCTGGCAACCACGGCACCATGGACGGCGCCACTGTCTGGGGACCTGAGTGCCACCCAAACTGCGACTGTGGCCGCTTCGTAGAGATTGCGAACTCGGTGTTCATGCAGTTCATCAAGCAAGAGGATGGCAGCTTTGCCAATCTTCCAAAGCAGAACGTGGACTTTGGTGGCGGCCTGGAGCGCCTCGGTATCGCAGCTCTTGGCAAACCGGACGTATTTCTGCTGGACGTGTTTGATAAACCACGCAGTGTGCTTGAAGAGCGCTCTGGTAAAACGTATGACGAGAGCGAGGAGATCACTCGCGCATTCCGCATCATCTTGGACCACATGCGTGCAGCAAGCTTTATGCTCGCTGAGGGCGTAGTGCCTGCGAACTCTGAGGCCGGCTACGTGCTGCGCCGCCTTATCCGCCGCGCCATCCGCGAAGCAGACCGTCTCGGCGTGAAGGAGGCCATTCTACCTGCGGTAGCAGAGAGCTATGCGCGCACCTACGAGGATCACTACCCGCACGTAGCTGCAGCAGCTGCAAAGATTGCGGACGAGCTTGCTAAGGAGGAGGAGAAGTTCCGCAAGACACTTGAGCAGGGACTCAAAGAATTTGAGAAACTCGCTGCAAAGCGCGAGGTGAGCGCGGAGGATGCATTCATTTTGTTTACGACCTATGGGTTCCCAGTAGAGCTAACCGAGGAGCTTGCAAAGGAACGCGGCATCACGCTTGACCAGGCTGCTGTGGCAGCTCGCATGAAGGAGCACCAGGACACCTCACGTGCAGGAGGTGCACAGCGCTTTGCCGGAGGTCTCGCTGACCATGCAGAGGCAACCGTGCGCTACCACACCACCCACCACGTCCTCTTGAAGGCACTCCAGATGGTGCTTGGACCCGAGGTAAAGCAGCGGGGAAGCAACATCACGAGCGAGCGACTTCGCATCGACTTCTCAAGCCCTGGCAAAATGACCGACGAGCAGAAGGCGGAAGTGGAGCGTATTGTGAACGACATAGTTTCGCAGAACCTTCCTGTCACTCGCACCGTCATGCCACGCGAAGAGGCTGAGAAGCTCGGCGCGGAGATGGAATTTGGTGTTAAGTACCCCGATATGGTGTCGGTGTACTCAGTAGGGCCAATCCACGCGACGCAGGATACTCCAGACATTGCAAACGCGTTCTCGCTTGAGTTCTGCGGCGGGCCCCACGTTGCAAACACCAGCGAAATTGCCGCTGCGGGAACCTTCAAGATTCAGAAAGAAGAAGCAGTTGCTTCAGGCATCCGCCGCATCAAAGCAGTCATCGCGTAGATACTTTCCCATTTCGCCGCACGAGTGCGTGTATACTAAGTAGTATCTATGGGACTTTTCGGCACCACTTCCAAGGGAGTGATTCTTATTGATATAGGTTCTGCGTCCGTTGCTGGAGCGTGGATGTTCCAGAAAAAGGGTGAGGTGCCGGTTATTTGCTACTCCACACGTATTGATATAGAAGTACGTGCTGATGAAAAGGTTGAGCAAGCAATGCAGCGCACTCTCGAGGCGGTGTGTATACAACTTGTTCGTGAAGGCGCGCCGGCATATAGCCGAGAGGTGGGGCACGGAAGGATCGAAATGGTACTCGCCTCCGTTGCGGCCCCGTGGCAAAGCACTTCTATTCATACCGTTACGCTTGCCGAGGAGCACCCATTCGTGTTCACACGTGCACTTATGCAAAAGACGGTCACCGCAAGTTCTCCGTCCCCAGACCGCATTATTTCAGACACATCAGTCATTTCTACCGTGCTAAATGGCTACGAAACAGAGCAGCCATGGGGCAAGCGTGCCCACAAGGCCGAGCTCACCGTGCTTACAAGCACACTCGACAAGGCAGTCGCAAAGAGCATCACTGCTGAGCTTCGCCGAACGTTCCATTCTCATCACATTGAGCTAACAGCATTTGCACCAGTCGCGTACGCAGTGCTTTCCAATTTGTACCCCCTTCAGAAGGAGTACATCTTGCTTGATGTATCTGGCGCAGCAACCGACGCACTCATTGTGAAGAAAGGAGTACTTGCAGGAGTGTCTAGTATTCCGCAGGGCGTACACGACCTTCGTAAGGCAGGACGAGGAGCTGCGACCGACGCACTCGGTCTTGGTGCCATAGACTCATCCCGAAATGCCGCGTTCGGTCCTAAAGTGGCAGCCGCCGAAGCGGCATGGCTTCAAGGCATCAAAGACATGCTTGCAACCTTTGCGGGGGAGCACGCGCTTCCGCAGACTGTCTTTCTGCTTGCCGACGAAGGCGTGCGCGATTTCTTAAAGCGGCTGATTGACGAGAGCAGCTTGCGCACGCTCTGGCTTTCGGAGGAACCCCTTTCTGTTATCGCGCTGGCACCAGAGCACACCGCGAGCTTCGTGCGAGCACGGGGACTCTCCGAGGGAGACATTTTTCTTTCCATGCTGGCACTGTTCTATCAGGACCGCCTAGGTACGGGTTCCTAGCCTATCCACCCAAAAGGTAGCCCCTGGGCACGCTACTGGTATACTTACCCCATATTCGGTAAGCGCAAGGTGTGCATTTACGTATGGACAGAAATCTAAACGACATCATTCCACCCTCACGACGCAGAGCAATGCTTGGAGCTGACGGGGTTCCGTACAGTGACGTCGCGCGACCACCACTACCAGCAAACTACGGACGCGCCCCAAAGCCAGCAAAGAAGGCTCGGGCACCAAGGACGGGTGGAGGAAAGTTTCCTGTCGGCACAGCAGTTGTGGCGCTCGTTGTGGTACTTGCTTCAGCAGGAGCACTTTTTGCTTTCTCCAAAGCAAAAGTGACTATCACACCAATGCAGAAAGACATCATGATGGCAGGTGACATGCTTGCCACCGCTGGTGGCGGCACCCTCCCGTTTGTCGTGGTGTCAGTTGATACTGTGGCAACTGCAGACGTTAAGAGCGAGGGTACCGAAGACGTGCAGCAGGCTGCTCAGGGAACCATCGTTATTTCAAACGCTCAGGCAGTGCCCCAGCAACTCATTAAGAACACCCGATTTGAGACTCCGGACGGCAAAATCTACCGCATCCGCGACTCAATTACCGTACCTGCCAGCCAGGGAGGTGCTCCAGGCACTCTCACGGTAACTGTCTATGCTGACGCTACAGGCGATTCTTTCAATATGCCTGGCACTACCTTCACCCTACCGGGCCTTAAGGGCAGCAAGGCGTACGAGCAAGTGACTGCCAAGTCAGAAGGTCCAATGGTGGGCGGCTTCTCGGGACCACGCCCAAGCGTATCCCAGGCCACCAAGGATAAGACCTACACCACCCTGAAGCAGGAGCTTACCGAGGGTATCGACGCTGCTATTAAGGCAAAGGTTCCCGAAGGCTATGTACTTCTTCCAGGAGCAAGCTTTGTAACCTACGTAAACGAGCCGGATGCCCCAGCTGCAGGCGGCGAAGTGACCCTTGGGCAGAAGGCAAGCGCTGTGGCAGTAGTATTTCCGCGCCAAGCACTTGCTTCAGCCATTGCCTACGCCAACGACGGCACCTACAACGGGCAAACGGTCACCCTCACCAAGGAGGATGGGCTCAAGGTGACCGCAGCCAGTGGGGCAGCACCGTCTCCTACCGACCAGGAATTTGCCTTTAAACTTGAAGGAAATGCTTCTATTCTCTGGGTTGTGGAGGGAGAGCGCATCGCGGGCGCAGTAGCAGGAAAGAACCGAGAATCAGCAGAAACAGCCCTAACCGGGTTCCCTGAGGTAGAGAAAGTACATATTCTCATTCGCCCATTCTGGAGCTCGTCCTTCCCGTCAGACCCAAGCAAGATAGAAGTCGTCGTTTTGGAGCCTAGTTCCAAGACTTAGCCCCAGCCTCCATTTGACGCTCCAACACTACCCTGTTAAGATAGGGAAGCTTCACATGGAGGAAAGTACAGAAGGGGATCCAACCACTGGCACCGTAGAAGAGGTGCTTCCTAACTCGTTATTTCGGGTGAGGATGCCAGATGGTAATCTCCTACTTGCTTACCTTGCAGGCAAGATGCGTTTGCATCGTATCCGTGTATTGGTAGGGGACCGCGTTGAGCTCGTCCTTGATCCATACGGGGGTCGCGCACGCATTGTGAGGAGACTATCTTAATTAATTTTCATGAAAGTACGCGCATCAATCAAGGTTCAGGAACCGGGGGACATTATTGTCCGCCGCCGTGGACGCCTGTACCGTATTAACAAGCGCAATCCTCGCCGCAAGGCTCGCCAGGGCTAGTTTTCATTCGTTTCGTCATTAATCTCTTGTAACCACTACTGTCATGCGTATCGCCGGTGTAACACTCCCAGACGACAAGCAGCTCGCATACGCGCTGCCGCTTATCTTTGGTATCGGTCCTACCCGTGCCCGTACTATTTTGGACGAGGCTGGTATTGCATACACCACCAAGGCTCAGGACATCTCTCCAGAGGATGAGCAGAAGATTCGTCTTCTTGCTGAGGCATTTACTATCGAGGGAGAGTTGAAGCGTGAAATTGGTCAGAACGTAAAGCGATTGAAGGATATCCGTTCATACCGTGGTATTCGTCATGAGCGCCGCCTTCCTGTAAAGGGACAGCGCACCAAGACAAACTCACGCACCGTGCGTGGAAACACTCGTAAGACGATGGGTAGCGGTCGTCGTACGCTTGAGAAGACATAATCCTTGCGCTAAACACTTTAATTTCCTATGGGTAAGAAACGAATCATCAAGAAGAGCGGACGCGGACTCGACCAGGGTCGCAAGGAGCGTGCACTCGCAAAGATTGCTAAGAAGCGCATTGAGCGCGGTGTACTTCATGTTGAGGCTACCTTCAACAACACCAAGGCAGTCCTCACCGACGAGAAGGGTAATGCAGTTATCTCTTCTTCTGCTGGTGCTCTTGGATTCTCTGGCGCGCGTAAGTCTACCCCCTACGCTGCAGCAAAGGTGGGAGAACTCCTTGGCGACAAGGCACTTGCTATCGGTCTAAAGGAGGCAGCAGTTGTTATTCGTGGTATTGGTGCTGGTCGCGAGTCTGCGCTACGCGCATTCGCAGGCAAGGGCATCACTATCAACGCTATCAAGGATGCAACGCCGGTACCACACAATGGTCCGCGTCCACCTAAGCCTCGTCGCGTATAGTATTTCATTCTTCTTAATTTATGATCATCGGCCCTAAGTACAAGATTGCGAAGCGTCTCGGCGCTTCAGTCTTCCCAAAGACCCAGAGCGCAAAGTTTGCGCTCGCTCAGGAGCGCTCAGCGCGCACCAAGAAGAGTGGACGTCGCAACCAGCAGACCGAGTTCGGTCGCCAGCTGCTCGAGAAGCAGAAGGTTCGCCTTACCTACGGCCTCTCTGAGCGCCAGTTCGCAAAGTACATTGGTGTCGCAACCTCTACCCACGGCGCTCGCCCTGTAGACATGCTCCACCGTCAGCTTGAGATGCGTCTTGATAACATCATCTACCGTCTCGGTCTTGCACCGAGCCGCCGCGCTGCTCGCCAGATGGTATCGCACGGACACATCGTTATTAACGGTGTAAAGACCACGATTCCTTCTCGCGCTATGCGCATCGGCGACGTTATCGGGGTACGCCCTGGTAGCAAGGACGCTCGTTTGTTCGAGGGCTTTGCCGAGAAGTTTGCTGAAACTCCGCTTCCTCGTTGGCTTACGTGGAACGCGAAGACAATGGAGGGAGGAGTGCTTGAGCTGCCAACCGAGGAGACCGCGGACACCGCTGGCGACCTTGTGTCCGTGCTCTCGTTCTACAGCCGTTAGTTTTATTATTGTTGGTTAATCGATTGAGTCA
>CAZUBJ010000011.1:15541-23126 GCA_964618705.1 uncultured Candidatus Saccharibacteria bacterium | reverse complement strand
TCCCTCGGCTTTTATCGCGGCTTTTTTTGCCGACGCCTTGTTGATTGAAACCCTGTTTTCGCTCGACGGTTTGGGCCTGCTGAGCTACGAATCGGTGATCCGCCGCGATTACCCCGTGGTCATGGGCACGCTGCCCCTGGCGGACTTCAAGGCGGCCAAGACCCGGTACGGCTGTACCGTCAACGACGTGGTCGTCTCCACGGTGGCGGGCACCGTGCATTCACTCCTTGCACTTGATTACCCTGCCGACAAACTGCAGATCATCCTTGTTGATGACGGCTCTACTGATGGCACCCCTGCAGCCATGGCGGTATTTGATACAGAACCCCGAGTACTCATTCTACGAAAGGAAAATGGCGGTAAGCACACCGCAATTAACGCGGGCATTGAGCTTGCAAAAGATGCTGACATCATTGGTTGCTTGGATGCTGACTCCTTTGTAGACAAGGGCGCACTGCGCGAGATGATTGCGTACTTTGACGACCCGAAGGTTGCGGCGGTCACCCCGGCTATGTCGGTGAACAACCCTCGCACAGTGCTTGAGCGTATGCAGAACGCTGAATACATCTTTGGTATTGGGTGGCGCCACGCCCTGGCTTTGGTTAACGGCATCTTTGTCACCCCTGGACCGTTCTCCATGTATCGAAAAAGTGTAGTGGACGAGCTTGGAGGCTTTCGGTATGCGCACCAGGCAGAAGATATGGAAATGGCGCTTCGCATGCAACGTCACGGCTGGCACATCGAGAATGCGCCGAGAGCACGGGTATATACCAAGGTACCGAAGAATGTCTTCCGACTGATCAAGCAGCGAACACGATGGACCACAGGCTTCCTGCGCAATGTGCTTCTTGATTATCGCGACCTTGTCGGCAACCCAAAGCATAAAGTCCTTGGGCTTATGGTGCTGCCATTTGGTTTCCTGGCGGTGTCTGGCGGTATTATTTTGTTCTGTGTCGCCATGTTTATGTCTGCGAAGCAGTTAGTAAGCACTATTGCCACAGTTAACGGTGTGCCACTTTCCTATATCTTGACCCCACACTTCTCGCTTGGGTGGTTCTACGTGCCAGTGACCTTTCTTATACTGCTTGGTCTCGTTGCCTCTGCGATATCTATCACGTTTATGGTGCTCGGTAAGCGAATCTCAGGAACTCCTGGCAACCTGTGGCTAGATATGCTCGCCTACTGTCTCTTGTACGGATTTGTTGCACCGTGGTGGCTCTTGCGTGCAGTCACTGACGTAGCGCTTGGCACACGTCGTTCGTGGCGATAGTCACGTTTCGTTCTCTGGAGTTTTTGGGCTAAGGCGTGTATCGTTTCTCTATATGTCACTAGCTGCCCGAAACGCCCTTATTGCCCTTGCCGTCACCATAGTGGTGGTTGGTACCGTTATCTATGCGGTTAACTACCTCGATCAGCGACGAGTTGCTGAGCTGTCCTCTATCCAGAACCAGCTTGCAACGGACACGCTCTCTGTTGAGACGCAGTTCGCACTCCTTGAGGAGGCACCGTGCGAGTACATCACCGAGAGTAATACCCTCTCGGCAACCCTCGCAGACCTTGGTGCACGTCTCGTTTTTGCAGAAGAGCGTCTTGGCGCTACCGATCCCCAGGTACTCCAGCTGAAGAAGCAGTACACCCTTCTTGAGATTCGTGATTACCTTCTTATGAAGCGCCTCGCTCGTGTATGCGAAGCAGAGTCACCAGTAGCGCTCTACTTCTACTCAAACGTCCCAGGAGACTGTGCCGACTGTAACCGTGCCAGCTATGCACTTTCGTACCTTCACGAAACGTATCCAAATTTGCGCGTGTACTCCTTTGATTACAACCTCGACCTTGGCGCCCTAAAGACCCTCATTGCGGTAGAGAAGGTACGTCCGGAGTTTCCTGCGTTCGTTATTGAGGGCAAACGCAGTTACGGGTTCTCGTCCCTTGATGCGCTCGAGAAAGAATTTCCAAAGGGTGCTCTCGTTGCAAGCACAACAGCCTCAACAACACAGAAGAGTCGTTAGGCAGCAAAGCAAAAAGACCGGAGCACTAACTCCGGTCTTTTTGTTATAAGTCGCTACTGCCGTTCATTCTTTAGAGCCGGGAGCTCCAGGCGAACTTTGCACCTGCGGATTACAAGAAAGCGAGCGAGCAATATAGATACGTCTTCGTGTCTATATTCGAGCGAGCGCATCTTGAAGAAAGTGCGTAGCATCTTTCTACGCCGTTGCTCGTTTCTGTCATGTGAGCCGGGAGCGAGATTCGAACTCGCGACCTGCGGATTACAAAGCCGCTGCTCTACCAACTGAGCTATCCCGGCTCACATGACATAAACTACTGAGCTATCCCGGCTCCAAAGAATCAACTACCAACTGAGCTATCCCCGCCCACACCTTAGAAACTATTGCTCCTCTGACGACCTTGTCTTGTGTCGCGGCACCTGCACTTTCTTCAGCGTTTTTCGGAACCCTTGCAGTGTCTCACGGAGAGAGGCTCTTTGTCTACTCTGTGTGTGAGTAGCCGCTATCCCTGCTCTACGCTCACGCATTGAGCGAACGGTACGCGTTAGTATTCGTTCCATAAAGCGTACCGCGATGAGCGTGGCGTGTGCACTATCGTGCACTATTCGTTCGAATGTAGAGCGCACAACGTGCTTTGCAAAGCCACTCCAATCTATATGTGTTGCAATGAAGGTGAGGCGTGCTACCTGCCTATCTAACTTCTTCCGGAGCGGCTCTCCGATGCGCGAGCCAGTGCGTGTCTCAAGCGCCGTGAGCAGCAAGAAGCCGCCAAAGAGTATACAAGCTAGAGTAATGAGAATAAGGAGTGACATACAGGGGCGGCCGCGGCCGCAGGAGCACTACCGTGCTGAGAAGCGAGCGAATTTAGAAATCTCTACACGCTCACCAAACTTCTGACTTGCCTCTGCAAGCAAATCACGAATGGTCTTAGACTCATCCTTAATGTACGACTGCTCCATAAGTACCATGTCGCGGAAATAGCTCTGCATTTTGCCTGCAAGGATCTTCTCCTGCATGTCTGCGGGCTTATCAGCAACTTCAGCGGTAAACACCGCAATCGCGGCCGTTCTGGCCTCTTCACTAATTTCTGCATCGCTCAAGTAGGTCGGGTTGGTTGCAGCTACCTGCATTGCGATCTCGCGGGCAAGTACAGGAAATTCCTCGTTGCGAGCAACAAAGTCGGTCTCGCAAGAAAGAAGTACCATGGCGCCAATATCAGCTCCGTGCATGTAGGAACCAATAGCTCCTGCACCAAGCTCTCGGTCGGCCTTCTTCTCGGCAGCTCCAGCAGAGCGCTTACGCAAAATTACTTCCGCCTTTTCGATATCTCCTTCTGCCTCTTCAAGAGCTTTCCTGCACTGCATTACTGAGATGCCAGTACGATCACGAAGCTGCTTAACGGTTTCAGTAGAAATATCCATAAGGAAGTAAGAATAAGGACTAATTGGTTAGGAAGTGGGTCAAGGGACCCGCCTTCAAATGAACGCTATCCGTGAATGCCGCTCTCAAACGCTGTCGCGAGCTCATCAAGGATAAGTGCGATAGATGCACGAGAAGCGTCGTTTACTACGATAGGGAATGTTGCATCCTTTACATCGCAGTCGGAGCTCATGATGGCAATGATTGGAATTCCTGCCTGACGTGCCTCCTTTGTAGCGTGTGCCTCGTGCTTGGTGTCAACAATGACAAGCGCATCAGGACGCTTTGCCATGCTCGTTAGGCCGGAAAGACGAACCGTAAGCTTTGCAATCTCGCGGTCGATACGTACGCGCTCAAGCTTCGTGTACAGCTTTGAAAGTTCTCCCGTCTCCTTTTTTCCAAGGAGGTCAGCGAGGCGATCGATGCGCTTCTTGATCTCGGTGAAGTTAGAAATGGTTCCTCCAAGCCAGCGACCAGCAACAAATGGCTGAGCGAGGCGGGTTCCCGTTGCACGCACAGCGTCAGTTGCTTCACGCTTTCCGCCAAGAAAAAGGACTGACTTTCCGTCGCGAGCAAGTGCGGCCATGGCGGTCTTTGCGCGAGTAAGCTGCTCTTCAGTCTTCGTAAGATCAAAAATCTCTACGTTTGCCTTAGACCCAAGTACGAATGCGCGCATTGAAGGGTGGCGGCGACTCTTTACCTGTGCAAAGTGAGCCCCAACGCCAAAAAGGCGCTCAATTCCTGCCCCCGATTGCACAGGAGCGACGGTTTCTTTTGTTTCAGTCATGATAGAGACAGCGTACCACAGAGCCCCCAGGGATTCAATGGATACGCCGATTCCTTAATCAGCGTCCTCGGCTGCCCCAATTCCTCCCGCGAGCGCCGCCGTTTGGAGAGCCTCCACAATAGGGTCTATGCCGCCCAGCATGATTTTTGGCAAATTATGCCACGATTCCTTAAGGCGATGGTCGGTGACGCGGTCCTGCAGGAAGTTATAGGTGCGAATCTTCTCAGAACGGTCAGCCGTGCCAATTTGCCCGCTACGGAGCGCTGCATGTTTTTTAGCCTCCTCTTCCTCATGAAGGGTCTCCAGCTTTGCAGAGAGAATTTCCATGGCTTTCAGGCGGTTATTGAGCTGGCTGCGCTCGCTCGTGGAGCGCACATCAATACCCGTAGGCTTGTGAATCAAGCGTACGGCACTTTCCACCTTGTTCACGTTCTGTCCCCCTGCCCCACCACTGCGCGAAAACTCCATCTCAATATCAGTTGGATCAATAACGAACTTAGGCTTTGCACGGATAGGAAGCGCCGCTACTGAGGCCGTAGATGTGTGAATGCGACCAGACTTTTCAGTAAGCGGTACTCGCTGTACACGGTGCACACCCGTCTCGTACCGTAGGGCTTCGTACGCCTTGGCGCCGAGTATTTCCAAGGTCAAATCGTCAATGATTTGTACGCGCCACTTCTTTCCTTCTGCGTACTTCATGTACATATCCCGGAGCTCCTTCGCAAAGAGTGTTGCTTCGTCTCCGCCTGCCCCAGCTCTAAATTCAAGCACAATGGCTTTTGCCTCCGCCGCAACCTCTTTGTCCTTTTCTACAATCTTCTCAATTTCGGAAAGAATTTCCTGCTGACGAACACGAATTCGGTCCTCGTCCTCACGTGCCATCTCTTGCAATGCAGCATCTCCTTCAGCAAGTGAACGCGCCTCAACCGCCTCCTTTTCGAGTCGCTCGTATTCTTCAGCAAGATATGCCGTTTGGTGGTTGGTCTTAAATTCTGGAGAGTATTCCATAGTCATATACTAACGCATGAGCGCCTCGCCGAAACTGGCGAGGCGCTCATGTATTCGCGTCGTTATCCGCGCTTTGCTGCGGCTGCGCGCTGCTTGAACTTCTCCACACGACCCGTCTTATCGAGGGTGCGGTCCTCGCCCGTGTAGAACGGATGAGAAGCACTTGAAATCTCGATAATCACCTTTGGGTAGGTCTTTCCATTAAAAGTTCCCTCCTCCTGGGTGCGGATAGTTGAGCCCACGACAAAAGCGCTACCTGAGGCAATATCCTCAAATAGAACCTCGCGATAATCGGCTGGATGCGTGTCCTTTTTCATGTGGTTAGAGAATACCACACGACCCCGCCCCACGCAAAGCGGGACGGGGTCGTGGATGGTTCGTTTCTAGAACTCCTGGATAACCGGGATGATATTCACAATTGCCTTAGCGGTGGCCTCCACATCGTCACAGGTAAAGGTGTAGGTGCTTTGGTTATTGATTGCAGCGGTACTTACGTTTGTTGCCGAAACTACCCCAGCGACTGCCGTGAAGGTCTGTGACACCCCAGGACCTGCGAGCGTACAGCTGGAATCAACACCTGTAGCGGAGACGGTAATCTGCGTCGTTCCTCCTGGTACCACACGCTCTGGCGACGTGGTGATGGTAGGCTCCGCTGTGCCGTACAGTGAGGCACCTACAATGACGTTCGGACAGTTTACTGTTCCTCCTCCTGCAGTAACCGACATACCGTAGGTTCCTGCGGTGTTGTAGGTTCGGTTCAAGGTTACACCTGTGCCACCTGGTGCACCGCCTTCAGATGGTGCCCACACGTATGTGCCGAGTCCTGACGGCGAAGCTGTCCATGTCACTGGCGTACCTGTTGCTACCGATCCCGGGGACACGGTACACGAGGTCACGCCAGCGCCGACCGGATTGTTGATCGCTATTGCACGCCACGGACCACAGTTGTTTCCCTCGTTGATTTCGGTGATGGTACCCACCATTGATGCGTTGTTGTCAGCACAGACACGCATGTACTTTACGCCTGTTGAGGTAAAGGTGTACGAGCGAGACGCAGTACTTGCACTTCCTCCAGCGGTGACAGGGTTTGCGAACGTACCAATAGATACGGCTCCAGATCCTGCTGCGTCGTTTGCTACTTGGAAGTTATCAGTGAACGTGGTGCCCGTGGTATCGGTTCCAGCGTTTGAAACCGTAGCGGTGAACGTGGTTGCGACATTTACCACTGCGGTGGATTGATTTATCGTTCCTGCCGTAAGGTCAATACCCGTACCGACACCGACGACATTCACCAGTGTCCACGCACCACAGTTGTCTCCCTCGTTACTCTCTCCAATAGCACTGCCGCTATCAGCACAGACACGGACGTACTTGGTACCAATCGAGGTAAAGGTATACGAGAGTGTTGCCGGGTTGGTTGTGCCTGCCGCTCGAACTGGGTTAGAGAAGGTACCGATAGATACCGCTCCGGTTCCCAAGGCGTCATTTGCCACTTGGAAGAGGTCAAGGAAGACACCACCCGTTGACGAGCTTCCGTTGTTAGTGACTATTGCAGAGAGCGTAACGGCGCTTCCCATGGTTGCGGAAGTCGGGGTAACGCTGCCCGCAGTGAGATTTGGTCCTGTAACAGTCACTGCAGTCCATGCGCCACAGTTGTCGCCATCATCACTCTCTGTAATCACGTATCCGGTATCCGTACAGAATCGTGCGTACTTCGTTCCAGCCGAAGTGAAGGTGTACGAGACAGTAGCCGGACTCGAGCCTCCTGCAGCAATCACAGGATGCGTATAGGTACCAATAGACACCACTCCGTTTCCTGAAGCATCGTTTGCTACTTGGAGGAGATCAAGGAAGGTGGTGCCTGTTGAAGCGTTTCCGGTGTTCGAGATTGTTGAGGAAAGAGTCACGGCAACACCCACGGTGGCTGCTGTTGGAGTAACAGCACCTGGGGTGAGGTTGGCGATTGTAACCGTCACTGCAGTCCATGCCCCGCAGTTGTTTCCTTCGTTACTTTCCGCAATGGTACCCACGAATGACGCATTCTGGTCTGCACAGGCTCGTACGTACTTCGTACCAGCTGAAGTGAATGTGTACGAGAGGGTTGCTGCTCCTGATGTACCGGCAGCACGAACTGGGTTGGTAAACGTACCGATGACCGTAGCTCCAGTTCCTGACGCGTCGTTGGCAACCTGGAACACGTCAGTGAACGTGGTGCCGGTTGACGCAGTTCCAGAGTTCGAGACAGTTGAGGAGAGTGTAACTGCAGTGCCAGCTACTGCTGCTGTTGGGGTAATTGAGCCTGCGCTTAGTTCTGGCATAAGTGGTGCACTCACGGTAACCGCAGTCCATGCCCCGCAGTTGTTTC
>CAZUBJ010000011.1:2238-15441 GCA_964618705.1 uncultured Candidatus Saccharibacteria bacterium | reverse complement strand
ATACCGCTCCTGTTCCCGAAGCATCGGTTGCTCGCTGGAAGTTGTCAGTGAAGGTTGTGCCAGTTGATGCCGTTCCACTGTTGGTAACCGTTGCAGAGAGCGTAACCGCTGTTCCGTTAGTGGCAGCCGTTGGGGTGACTGTGCCTGCGGTGAGGTCTGGCATAAGTGGTGCACTCACGGTAACCGCAGTCCATGCCCCGCAGTTGTTTCCTTCGTTACTTTCCGCAATGGTACCCACAGAGGACGCGTTGTTGTCAGCACAAACTCGCACATACCACGTACCAACCGATGGGAAGGTGTATGACAGGGTTGCGGCATTGCTTGTTCCTGCGGTACGAATTGGGTTCACATAGGTACCGATAGATACCGCTCCTGTTCCCGAAGCATCGGTTGCTCGCTGGAAGTTGTCAGTGAAGGTGGTGCCAGTTGATGCCGTTCCAGAGTTCGAGACAGTTGAGGAGAGTGTAACCGCTGTTCCGTTAGTGGCAGCCGTTGGGGTGACAGAGCCTGCGGTGAGGTTAGGTGCGGTGGCAGCGGTGACCGAGATAGGCAACCATGCGCCACAGTTGTCGCCTTCGTCAGTTTCGGTAACAGCGCTTTGGGTGTCAGCACAGATGCGTGCGTACGTTGTACCAACCGATGGGAAGGTGTACGAGAGTGTTGCTGCGTTGCTTGCACCTGCGGCTTGAACTGGGACCACGTAGGTACCTATAGATGCAGCTCCTGCACCTGCGGCACTGGTTGCCGTCTGGAATACAACAACGTAGGTGTTGTTGGTTGCTCCCGTTCCACTGTTGGTTGCTGCTGCGGAAAGAGTAACCGCTGATCCTGCAACAACGGACGTTGGACTGACGGCGCCGACAGTGAGGTTTGGTGCTGCAGCGGCTGAGACAGTGACCGCAGTCCATGCGGAGCAGTTATTGCTCTCGTTCGATTCAGCTATGGCTCCGGTACTGTCAGCACAGACACGTACATACCAGGTACCTGCCGTTGGAAATGTGTATGAGAGTGTTGCGGCGCCTGTTCCTGAGGCAGCAAGTGCGCCACTAGTGTGTGTGCCTATATCAGTGCTGCCGGTACCAGACGCATCAGTTGCTCGCTGGAACAGGTTGGTGAAGCCAGCACCAGTTGCAGCAGATCCATTGTTAGAGATGGTGGAAGAAAGTGTCACCGCTGTTCCGTTAGTGGCAGCCGTTGGGGTGACAGAGCCTGCAACCAAATCTTTGGTGCCCGTAACTGTCACCGTCGCATAGCTCATGGCACTCGTACCTCCTGCACCCGAACAACTAAGAGAGTATGTGGTGGTAGTAGTTGGAGACACTGATACTGAGCCAGAGGTCAAACCTCCTGTTGTGAAGTTGCCACTGGTACACGATGTGGCATTGGCGGACGACCAAGTGAGAGTAGAACTTCCGCCCGAGGCGATGCTTGTTGGTGCGGCGGTAAATGAGGACACGGTAGCTGCAGGCGGAACAACGGGAAGGACAGTAACAGTCACGCTGCGAGGCGTAGTGCCGTTCCCGTTCGTACAGTTGTACTGGTAGGTCGTAGTAACGGTAGGCGAGACGACTACAGAGCCCGAAGTGTCTGGGTCCTGAATGCCAGTATGCGCTCCGACATACTGGTAGGTTGTCGGATCAGGGCCACCAAAGGCAGCAAGACCTCCCACAAGGACAACCGAACCAAACACATATCGCTCGTGAGTAGGAATGGTGAAGTTAACTGGAGTACAGATAGTGCTTTGCGCCTCATTATTTGGACCTGCGTCAAAGGTGATGGTAGAAGACTGACCTGAAGTTATGGTGGTTGGCGAGGCAGAAAGTGTGTTTGCAGGTAGTGCTGACGTAGTACAGGTAAGCTTTTTAATGTAGCTGTTTCCGATGTCGTTTGCATTAGCAATCTGCCATACATTCCCCGGCGCCACTTGCCCGTACCGAATAAGCTTGTTGTTATCTGGACTTTTATAACTGCCCGTCGTCCACGTGGCCGTAGAGGTGCTGTCTATTATCTTACAGATCTGCCCTCCTGTTTTATTGCTTGTTTGGTTAGTATCGCTACCCCCGTGCAGATTCCAAGGAAATAGTGGTAGCGGCCGTGTGCCATTTACAAAATAGTTAAACCATTTGAGCGAGTCAACGTTTGTTGCGTGCGCAGCTGCTCCCGCCTTATCAATGGCAAGCCGTATGTTGAAGTTCGTCGCCATTCCTGCAGGTGACGATGGTGGGGTACAGTACGGTGCAAAGCAAAACAGCGGCTGACTAGTCCACGCAGGAAACGGATACGGCTTCTTGATACCAGGAAGCCCGTAATCGTTGTTGTTTATCTCTTGATCAAACACGATTATGGCTGCCTCAGCACGGTGTGGAATTAGAGCTGCACCACTGACAATCAGTATGCCGAAAAACGAAACAGCGATTCCCTGCAGGAGACGAGTAAGTTTGATGTTCATACGTGATTATTTAATGCGTAGGCTCCCAACCTTTCTAAAAATAGGTGCGCGCTCGTACACATCCATAGAAGAGGCACTTCTCTCTACAATGAACTCAGTTCCAATGAACGAAACTGGCGAGAGCGCGATGAATCTTGCTGTTGCTGAAAGCGATACATCGCCCGGACTCGTGTGCTGCACAGTGTAGAGAAGTGTCTTGCCTGAAGTATTGGAGAGCGAGACAGTTAAACCGTCGGGAGAGATGGATCCATTCAGCAAGTCCGCATCGGCAGTTGGAACTAACACCGCAACATCTTTCGAGACAGGATCAATGCGCGCGATTCCCTTGTCAGTAATTGCAATAAAGAAACCGTCCGTGAACACGCGCGGGCTTCGGCCACGCACAAGGTTAGTCGGGGCTGTGCCTGACTTCGTGAGATCAAGTACCATGATGCGCGACTCCCCTTCAATCTTCGCAGCGTACAGCGCCATGCCGTCTGGCCGCACAGCAAGGTCAGCCTTAACTGATGCGTCAGTACTCACGTACTCAAAGGTATTGTTTGCGTGAAGTATGCCGACCATTGTTCCGTCTACACCTGCAGCTTGTGCAAGCACAGCGTACGCTCCCTCTGTGCCGTACGGGAGTGCTTCAAGTACGGTGACAGGAGCGTTCTCAAATCCAGGCGCCCCAGCCACGCGGTGCGCCGCACCGAGGGAGAATGAATACCATGTTGGTGCACCGTTCTCTACCAACTCCACCGACGTGCCGTGGCTTGTGACCAGAAACTTCACGAAGGAAAACGCCGTGACGAGATTGGCGAGCATGACTACCGCAAGCAGTAGTAGAGATGCGTAGAGTAGCGTCATTTGAGACGGGTTTCTAAGCCAAGAGAAACGTCGCACGGGATTTGATAGCGGCACTGGGCTGGTAGGGTCTTCCATATACCAGGAATTGTAGCACCGTAACTATAGTAAAAGACTGCTGAGCAGTCTTTTAGCCGTGGGGATAACACTACTGTCCGTTCAACGTATCAATATCCTTTTGGAAGTTAGCAGCCTTGCTCATAACGCTGTTGGCATACGTTTTTCCTGGAGTGCCAAATCTTCCTCCCCAGCCCGCGTAGTATGCTGCAGCAGCATCAAACTCTGCCGCGTACGTTCCAGCTGCTGCTCCGTTTCCTGACATATATATACCAGTAGCAACAATAGCGTGTAACGGATTCCACGGATCAGTTGCTGCAATGCCAAGCGAACTCTTCAGCCTTGCCTCAATACCAACCCACGTTGAAGGGATGAATTGCGTAGGTCCCATAGCGCCACCATATCCCCCTGGCTGCGGACACGATATTGGCGTCGTCGACCAGTCTCGTCCTAGCGCATTCATAATATGTTCAAACGGAACCGTGTCTCGAGGCACCTTCATTACTCCTGAAAAAGGAGTGCCCGTATTCTTCCCTTTCCCGTCGCCTGTCGTAAGGTTTGTCACGAGACACTGTCCGACGTTCTTTCCGAGGTCAGACTCTTGTGAAAGGATTGCGAGAATAAGTGCGGGACGAACACCGGTAATGCGAGAAGCAGTCTTTGCGTGTTCATACGCAGTACCAAATGGGATGGCGCCTCCCCCTCCCGCAAGGGCAAATAGTTCTGCACGAATCTGTGCCGCAGACTTCTGCTGTGCTGCCACAACTGCGCGGTACGCACTTTCTTGCCCCTTCGTTTGCGAAAGCAGTTGATTCTTCTTTTGTTGCTCCGTCTGAACTTTTTGCTTTTCTAGCGCTTGAAGTGCCGCGAGCTTTGCGCGATCTTCTCTTTTCTGTTCAAGCGCAGCGCGCTCAGCAGCGGTACGAACTTTCGCATCGGTAACCACATCGAAAGAAATGCCGAGCGAGTGCTTTAGGCTCGCATAGGTATCCATGTCTGCAAAGAACGTAGAAAAGTCTTCCGAAGAAAGTGCGAGCTCTACAAGCGAGTAGTCATCAAACTGGTCTTGGTTACGCAGAATTTGTGCGAGTGATTCTCGCTCTGCTTCCAGTTTGTTGTTGAGCGTGGTGATGGTCTTGGTATGGACTGCAATATTGCTATCCATTTGTTTAATGGATACTTGCGTAGCTTGCAGCTGCAACTGTGCCTTCTTGATGGTTGCGTTAAGCGTTTGTACTTCAGTTGAGAGTGATTTTCCTTCGCTTGCAAGCTTATCAACTACTGCTTGGTTCGCAGCAATCTGCGCATTAAGTTCATTCAGCTGGCGCGTAAGCTCGGCCCTGCGCTCTGCGGTTGCGGTTGCTGTTTCCTGTGCCGCAAGCGTATGCGGCAAAAGCATCCCTCCAGTAACAAGAGAAGCGACAAGTATAAGTCCTACATATATAGGTACGTACGTAGACCGGAACTTCATGAACAAGATATGGAGTAAGTATAGCAGAAGACCCTCACGTCTTTATAGACGTGAGGGTCTTCATATTCTGTCGGAAGTCGTATTACCCTTCAGCTTCTACCTCAGCCTTACCCTTCTTCTCTACCTCAATAGCGCTCATGTCGAGTACCGGTGATTCGTCTGACTCCTCGTCAGCTGGTGCCTGTGCAATAACCACTACTTCATCAGCGTCGGTTACAAATGCAACGCCATTTGGTGCTACAAGGTCAGCTACACGAATCTGGTCGTCGAGAGCCTGAAGTGGAGAAATATCTACCTCAATCTCGTGCGGTAGCTTGTCTGCAGCAGCCTCAATTTCAATCTCGTGCAACACCTTTACGATGTTAGCTCCCACCTTGGCGGCCATCGCGTCTCCAACAAACGTAAGTGGAACGGTGAGCGTAATCTTTGCTCCCTTTTCTACGGCGTAAAAGTCTGCGTGACGTGGCACGCTGGTAACTGGATCAAGATCAAGATCGCGAATCTGAGCAGAAATAGGTGCCCCCATGCCCTGCAGCTCAATAAGCGATGACTCGCCACCATGACGAAGCACAGCCTCCATTTCAGAAAGGAGAATAGAAACAGAAAGTGCCTCCTGCTTTGGTCCAGATACGACAGCAGGCATACGACCCTCCTGTCGTACGAGGTCGGCTTGAGTGGTACCGCCAGCCGTGCGGGGAGTTATCGTGAGCGTTAGCATATAGGGCGCAGTATGCCTTAGATATCCCGTATAAGCAAGTCGCTAGGCCGTAAGGGCCGCCGCAACCTTTTCTAGTCGAGCAATAAACACTGCGCGAGCCTTATCCTGATTCGCTTCATTCCCTGCCCAGACAGTCAGAGCCTCGTCTTGGAGCGCGCGTGCATAACTAAAGGTAAGCGGCCATGGCGCATTAGCGGCTTTTGCGGCCTTGCATATGGCTCGTAGATTCTCCGTTGCCTGCTCCGTTGCCTGACCTCCCGAGAGAAACACGATACCTGCAACATCAGCGGGTACGCACTTTATAAGTACCGAAACAGTATCCTCGGCAACCTCCTCCGGAGTATCGATGCGTCCAGTGTCACTTCCAGAAAGCGCCATGGAAGTTTTAAGAATGAGGCCTGACATGTCCACCCCCTGATCGCGCAGCGCATCCATAAGCGCAGTGAGTGTTGCTTCAAGCACCTGTCGACTGCGCAGTCTGCTATGGTTCCCTTCAAGCAGCACCTCTGGCTCAACCATAGGCACCATGCCTGCGCGCTGCACCTCAAGTGCGTACGCTGCAAGACGCTTCGCGTTCTCCACAATTGCGTACGCTGTTGGGAGCCTGTCTCCTTCAATACGAATGACGGCACGCCACTTCGTAAAACCAGTACGGTATGTTGCTGCAAACGCAGCAAGGCGCTCTGGTAACCCTAGGAGTCCTTTAGTTATGAGCTCCTCTGTTGAATCTGGAATTGGCTCCGTTCCTTCATCAACCTTTATGCCAGGAATAATTCCGCGAGAGAGAAGTTCTTCAGTAAATGGCACACCATTATCGCTGTCTTGCGAAAGTGTCTCTTCGTACAAAATAACTCCAGAGAGATAGTCCTCGATTCCTGGTGCGGCCAAAAACAGATCGCGGAACTGTCTGCGTGTCTCTGCAGAAGGAGTGATGCCATACGCAGTGAGTCGCTTGTCTGCGGACGTCACGCTTTCATCAGCGGCAAGTATTCCCCTGCCGGTCCTCATAAGTTGGTGCGCGGTATCTGAAAGGTCAGTCATAGAAAAAGTGTAGCATGACGTAGTTGGCTCTATGCTACACTTTTTCTATGAGTGTTCAGTTCGATGAGGGACAAATGTTTTCTCGAACTCCAGGGAAAGCTACTACAAGAAGCATACCTTCTTTTCTTGTTTCGTGGGGTATAGCAAAAAACGAAGCAAGTGCAGCAACACTACTGTTTGCAGCCTCGTGTATCGTGTTGGTACTAAGTATCGCTATCTATATGTTTTCATCGCACCAAAAGGACGGGGTGTCTCCTCAAGAATATCAGGACCCTGCCGGAATTGCCGTCCCTCCTTCCTGAAATATATGAACCGTGGATTTACGCTTATTGAACTCTTGGTAGTGATTGCAGTTATCAGTATGCTCTCGTCAGTAATACTTGCATCATTAAATTCGGCGCGTGTCCGTGCGCGAGATGCAAAGACACGAGTTGAACTCAGGCAAATAAACTCAGCAATCAATCTTTATTACGATAAGTATGGCTACTATCCTGCAAATACATACCCGAACAACTATTGCAGCAACCAAGCTAATTTTCTCCAGTCAGTGGTTGCAGAAGGACTACTCCCCGCAAGTCCCGTAGCTCCAAACAACGCGCAGTACCCATATTGTTATTACCGATACGGCCCAGGAGGTGCACCAGGCGCGATTGTTACTGGATATCTAGAGTACGCACCCTCCCCAACAGTAGATGGGTACCCTGGGACCTGCCGACCATGGGAGGCAGGCATGAATTGGTGCGATCGTTCTATAAATGGATACTACTGTCTTTGTAACCCGTATTAACGGCTATGCTAAACTTTTTCATATGCTTTTCAAAAAATCTGCGCCGGCCAAAAAAGATCCCATAGAGTTCCTCGCCATTGGCGACACTGTGGTGGATGAGTTTATTAAGCTTAAAGATGCAACGGTCAACTGTAGTATCGACACTGACGCCTGCACCATATCCATGCGCTGGGGTGACAAAATCCCTTTTGAGTCCGCTACCCTTTTGGCAGGGGTTGGTAATTCTGCGAATGCAGCGGTTTCTGCCTCGCGCCTAGGTCTTTCTTCCGCACTTATGGCCACCATTGGCAACGACCGTGATGGAGAGTTGATTATGGAAGCGTTCTCAACAGAAAAGCTTGATGGTCGTTATATAACGCGCGCACCCGGCAAGGCGACTAATCACCACTACGTTCTTTGGTTTGAAAGTGAGCGCACTATTTTGGTAAAACCAGAACCGTACGACTATTCGTTCCCGAAGGACCTCGAAGCACCTAAAGCAATCTATCTCTCGTCCATGGGAGAAGCCGGCGGCGCCTACTATGCAGACCTTGTTTCCTATCTTGCTAAATATCCTGACATATTCCTCACCTTCCAGCCTGGAACCTTTCAGATGCAGCTCGGCAAGGAAGCGCTTGCAGGAGTATACGCACGCACTAACTTACTCGTAGTTAACAAGGAAGAGGCGCAGCGTATTTTGAATCTGCACGACACCGCAATTCCTGAATTGCTGGATGCGCTTGCGGCGCTTGGAGCAAAGCAAGTCATTATTACGGACGACAGAAATGGAGCCTATGCCTTTACCGGTACACGGAAGTTCCATGTGCCAATGTACCCAGATGTGCGCGCTCCATTTGAGCGCACCGGTGCAGGAGACGCGTTTGCTTCAACGGTGACCGCAGCACTGCTTATGGGCAAGCCACTTGAAGAGGCGGTGCTCTGGGGCCCTGTTAACTCAATGTCAGTTGTACAGCAAGTTGGGGCACAGAAAGGACTTCTCACTCGTGCCGCACTCGAGAAGTTTCTTGCCGATGCACCTCCTTCCTACACCATCTCTGATCTCTAACAAAAAGGCCCTGCGGGGCCTTTTTGTTAGAACTCTTGTATGCCAACTTCTGCAAGCACGGCGTACTGCCAGCTAACCTGAGCAATTGCTCGCTGGATAAGCCCCACTGCTCCAAGTCCAAACAAGAGCACAACCCCAAGTGCCGCAAATGTGTTTATGCGCGAATGGTGCATACCGCTACGGTCGTGCAACCTCGACCCGTGCAACTTCTGCAATGTGCGCACTACTGAGTCCGTAGTGAGCAAGCAGCTCGTCCGGTGTACCCGACTGCCCAAATTGATTATCAATACCAAGTCGAGTTATCGGGGTTGGGTATGCGCTAGACAGACACTCGGCAACCGCACTTCCAAACCCTCCCGCAGTCTGGTGCTCTTCAATCGTAATCACCCGCCCGGCTAGACGCGCCGCAGCAATCACCGCTTCAGTATCGAGCGGCTTTACGGTGGGAAGATGGAGCACCACACTATCAATACCGTCAGCAGCAAGTGCGCGTGCCGCAACCAGTGCCTCGTGAGCCATGCTGCCCGTAGTAAGGAGTGCTACGCGAGGCTTCGCACCTTTCCACAGCATAATTCCCTTACCAATTTCAAATGGCGTGTCCATTGTTGTGAACGTTGGCACGGATGAGCGACCAAATCGTATATAACTTGGTCCACTAAGAGTAGCGGCAGCAATCACTGCTTTCTGTGCCTCAACAGCGTCAGCAGGGGCAAGCACGGTCATGTTCGGGAGCATGCGCATCATGCCAATATCCTCGAGCATCTGGTGCGTGGCGCCGTCTGGTCCAACCGACACGCCCGCGTGCATCCCGCACACAATCACCCTCACTTCGTTAAGCGCAATAGTAGTGCGAATTTGTTCGTAGTTTCGTCCTGGAGAAAACGCAGCGTAGCTTGCAATAAATGGAACCTTGCCCGCAAGCGCAAACCCTGCTCCAAGGCAGGCCATATTTTGCTCTGCCACCCCGACTTCTATAAAACGATCCGGAAATTCTTTTTCAAACCACTCGGCACGGGTAGATTCTTTTAAGTCGGCACAAAGCACAATCACGTTGGCGTCTTTCTTCCCTGCGGAAATTGTACCCAAACCAAACCCATCGCGCGTTGGCTTTTGGTCGATGTCTTTTGCGAACACATCTGCGACTAACTTTGCGTCAGGGTTAATCATACGAGAAAAAGAGAAGCTGCGAGCACTCCCACAAATAGCCATGGGGCGATTTGTAATACGCGTGACCATTTAAACTTATGACCCAGAAACACAGTCGTCCACATCACCCCAATACCAACAGTGACTGAAATAAGCATGGTCAGTCCGTACGCCTTCATAAGCCATCCTCCTGGCGCACCAAACTCGCTAGTCATAAAAGCAATGATAAGCATAGTCACAACGAGAAGCCCTGTGTACAAGACTGCGCCAATGATGTTAAGAACTCTTTGCATATAGTTATTAAGCATATTCGTTGGGTACTCTTCCGCTCCCTGTCCTCAGCGCTTGCATAAAGCGCTTAGCCTCCTCTGCCGTGGGCGGCTTTCCATGCCAACGGTAATCAAACTCAATTTCTGGAACTCCCTTGCCTGGAATGGTGTGCGCAATGATACAGACTGGCTTTTCAAATATAGCCCTTGCCTGTTCCACTGCATCTACGAATGCACGCATGTTGTGGCCGTCTACTTCAATCACATGCCAGCCAAATGCTTCGTACTTATCTTTGAGTGAATCAAGCGGCATCACGTCCTCCGTCATGCCATCAATCTGAATATTATTGCGATCAATCACTGCGGTTAGGTTTGCAAGCTTATTCTTGCCGGCCCACATAACCGCCTCCCACACATTCCCCTCGTCTTGCTCACCGTCTCCCATACACACATAGACCTGGTTCTTCTTTCCGTCCATGCTAAAGGCGTACGCCATAGCAGACGCTTGCGAGAGCCCTTCGCCAAGGGGACCCGAGGTATTCTCAAGCCCTGGCAAGCGGAGGCGCTCAGGATGCCCTTGCAGCCGAGTGCCGAATTTTCGAAGTGTCAGACATTCACCGACGGGAAAATAGCCCGCGTGCGCCATTGCCGAGTAGCGCACTGGCACAATGTGCCCGTTTGAAAGTACGAGACGGTCTCGCTCTTCCCACTCCGGGTTCTTAGGGTCGTGCTTCAAGATATGAAAATAGAATGCAGTAAATATATCTGCCATGCCAAGCGGGCCCGCAGTGTGGCCACTCCCTGCTGCTACCAGCATGTCGAGAATAGTTTCTCGAACTGCTTCTGCCGTTCGCTCTAGCTCTAGAATGTTCTCGTCAGTCAGCGCCATTACCTTCTAGTATACCGCAGCGCTATTCGTAAATGCCGTGCTCTTCAGTCACTATCTTAAATGCATGCAGCGCTTCTTCTAAGTCAGGCGCCTTCCACAGCGCAGAACCTACCACCAAACGCGACACGCCAATCTCAAGAAGCCGAGGTGCCGTTTCAAGCGACACTCCGCCATCAACTTGTACGGGCACATTTGGGTGTCGTCGTCTAAATAGGTCAATGGATTTGAGGATGCTCATGTCAAACGGCTCACCCTGTCTGCCAATGCGCTTGATGCCCATAAACTGAACGTAATCAATCTGATCTAAATAGGGGGCTAGGATTTCAGGGTCCGTTCCTGGGTTAACCGCAACGCCAATGGAAAGCAGTCCAGCTGCAAATCCTTTGTCGTGACCATACAGCGTGCTCAAGCTCTGAAGCAAATGCTTAAGATGCTCGGTACTGTCTGCGTGAATAGTCACACGACTTGCCCCAAGCTCAATCCAGGCACCAACAGTTGCTTCGGGACTCTTGGTCATGAGATCGACCTCAATGCGACATTCTCCAGAGCGTGGAATAAGGTCGCCGCTTGCCAGCATGCGTGCAAGTTCACTTGGGCCAGTATCGTATGGCCAGGTGGCAGGACTCGCGAAGAGCCCATCTACAATGTCCACCTGTACCTCATCTACCAGACCCGAAAGAGCGTCGAGTTTTGAAACAAGATCTCGACGAGAGGAAGGAAGTATTGCGGGCACAATAATACTCATACCTATATATGGTATACCCTTGCCCGCCACATACTAGTTTGTTGCGGGGACAGATGGTCTCGACTAAGAAAATTTGTTCAGTCTTCGCGTGTGACGGTCTTCTTCTGAGTACGGTGTTTCAAGGAAAATGCGAACCGCCTCTAGTGCCTCATCTACGGATACAAATCGCGCCCCAATAGAGAGCACATTCGCATCATTGTGCTTGCGAGCGAGGCGCACAATGTCATATCCGTCCTCAGAATGGGCACCTTCTCTATCCAGCGCTTCGGTTGCAGAAACGGGCGCATAGAACACAGCTGCACGAATACCACTCATGCGGTTAGCACACATAGCTTCTCCCTGTCCGCTACCAGCACACACGATACCGAAAGAATCCGGTGTGTTTGCTACAGCCTCCCGTAGCGGAATTACGACATCTGGATAATCATCGTTTGGGTCAAGATCATATGCACCCTTATCAACTACCGTGTGTCCCATGAGCGCCACGCGCTCTGCCAGAACCGCTTTCATTCGGAGTCCTGCGTGGTCTGCTGCAAAGAATACGTTCATAGAGAGTGCTTAGGCGTTCCCTGCTTTAATCGCATGCTCAACGAGTGTATGCGTGTACCCAGCTTCGTTGTCGTACCAGGCAAGCACCTTTACAAGATTTCCATCAACTACACGAGTCATGCCAAGGTCGGCAATAGAAGCAAACCGCTCACCCACAATATCGCTTGATACGAGCTCTTCGTCGGTGGCAGCAAAAATACCAGCCCAACGTGCATTCTTAGCAGCGGCACGTAGGTACTCATTCACCTCCTCTACCGTTGTCGTGCGCTTTGCGATAAAGGTAATGTCCGCGATTGAGCCCGCAGGAACAGGGACGCGCAGTGATACACCATCAAATTTACCTACCAGTGATGGATATGCCTGGGTTACGGCAATAGCAGCGCCCGTTGATGTTGGAACGATGTTCTGTGCTGCAGCACGACCTTCCTTCATATCTTTCTTTGCGGGCCCATCGACGAGCGACTGACTAGCCGTGTACGCATGTGTAGTTGAGAGAATTGCCTTCTCGATTCCAATGGCCTCGTCTAAAATGGCAACAATCGGACTTGCGGAGTTGGTGGTGCACGATGCATTGCTCGTGATTGCACAGGTGCCAAGACTGCTCTCATCAAGTCCCATAAGTACGGTGGCGCCGAGCGGATTCTCATCCTTTACAGGACCAGAGATGACAACACGTCGCGCGCCCGCAGTAATGTGTGCATTCGCCTTCTCATAGTCAGTAAAGAATCCAGTAGACTCAATGACCACGTCCACTCCTAGCTCTTTCCACGGGAGCGCCGACGGCTCCTTCTCCTGACAAAATCGCACTGTTTTACCGTTAACGATAAGCTGCCCGTCCACTACCTCTACAGGAAATGGCGCACGCTTGTATACCGTGTCGTACTTCAATAAATAAGCGAGGTTCTCGAGCGATCCAAGGTCATTCACTGCCACAAGCTCGATTTCAGGACGATCATATGCCTGACGTACAAATGCCCTGCCAATTCTGCCGAACCCATTTACCGCAACGCGTAATTTCTTCATAAGGTGAGATAAGTGCTTACAAGTGACAGTGTATCATTCTCTACCGCTACACTACGAGCCTATGGAGCTGGATCGGGAGTCGGTGCTGGAGCTGGCTCAGGATCTGGCGTTGGTGCTGGAGCTGGATCGGGAGTCGGTGCTGGAGCTGGCTCAGGATCTGGCGTTGGTGCT
>CAZUBJ010000011.1:0-2138 GCA_964618705.1 uncultured Candidatus Saccharibacteria bacterium | reverse complement strand
GGAGCTGGATCGGGAGTCGGTGCTAGCACGACCTCCTCTGTACGCACAATGAAGTAATCGAAAGTGACCTCGGTACCCTGTGCGTCAACGAGTACAACCGTAAAACTTCCATCTGTCTTGTCCTTTACGTACCACGGGCCGTCTACTGACGCTGTAAATGTAACAAATATCTTGCTGTTTGCTTGTGCATACGGATTCTCAATAGTCACCTCTGTCTCACCAGCAGTAATTATGCCGTTCCCGGCTGAGGACTTGCCGTTTTCGTCTGTTCCGGCAATGAATGAAAGTGCAGCAAGTGACTGGAAGCGAGCAACACCATTTCTGAGCACCACACCAAATCCCTCCAAGATACTTTGTAGGCTTGAAGCGCTAAACATGCTCGTACTGGTTCCCGTAGCGGCACCATTTTCAAGCAGTGCGAGACGCTCCTCGAGTGAATCAAGTTTTTCAACAACAAGGTCAGTGCGGGTCGTAAGGTCGGTAATGCGGGCCAGTGAGTAAGTTGTGAGTTTGTAGATATCAACCTTATTTGTATTTACCAACGCTTCAGTAGGGATAGTGACCGTGACCGTAGAAGAACCAAATGTGTACGCGGTCGTAGTCTTTGGAAGGAGTAGGATGTTTCCAGCCAGAGTATCTGCAGTAACTGTTCCTGACACGGTGAGCGCACTGGTGGTGACAGACGCAGGAGCAATAGAACCTGCAAGGAGTGCGTTTGCTGACATCTCCGCCGCATCGAGACGTGAAGCGAGAGATGATGTGGCAATTGAGAGAAGGTTTGTCTGACCAGCAAGCTCCTGGACGGCCGCCGCGAGATATGGGGTAAGTCCGCCATAATTTACGCCGAGGTATCCATTACCGTCTGAGGACACTAGATCTGGGTACACCTGCTGCACCGCCTGTGCGAGGAATCCAGCGTGCTGCTGAGTTCCGTTCGCTTCCGAGTTCCAAGAGTAGAGTACCGGTGCGAGGCGCTCAATATTAGCAAGGGCGCTCTGGGTATCAATTTGGTTTACATTCTTCTTAAGTCGTTCGTCGGAAGAACAGGTGAGTGAGGTAGTGGTTGGACTAATCGTACAGTTACCTGTTGAGTTAGTGAATCGAGCAACAATGCCACTTACCGCGGAAGAACCAGTATCAAGCAAATAGGTTGGGCTCGTGAGTCCAATACCAACCTTGCCTGCACCGTTCACCACAAAGTGTGTAGCAGACGAGGAGCCGATAACGAATTCAGGCACTCCTGAACCAAGTGCGTTTGGTTCCACCGAGAGTAGTCCCCATGGGGTACTACTGCCGACTCCGAACCTTCCGTTACTTGCCACGCGCGCTGCTTCTGTTCCAGCAGCATAGAGGAGACGTACGCCGTTATAGCCATTAATGTCAAACGTGTTGGTTCCAGCATTCTGCGGCTGGAAGTAGTATCCGGTAGCACTTACCGACCACACCTTCTGACTTGATCCGATTTGGATACTTCCGGTAGCGTTAATGTTTGCAGTGCTGATATCTCCGGAGAAGAGACCGTTGCCCTGGACGCTGAAGAGAGCTCCTGGGGTGGTGGTGCCGATACCTACGTTACCGCCAGAGAGGATGGTGAGTCGTTGAGCCGCAGTCTTGCTTGCTGAGGTCCAGAAACTAAGACCTGTTCCAGAAGATGCTCCCGTCACGTTTTCATATGGCGCCCTAATGATAGCTCCTGTGTATTTAGCACTCGTAGTGTCCATACCTTCAAACTCAATCTGCGTACCCATATCAGCAAGGGTAGGATTGTTCATTTGACCAATCTTAAGTACAGAAGGATAGCCAGCAGAGTTTGCGCGTCCTTCAAGGTAAAGGACGTCAGCGTTTCCTGAGTTTCTTCTGATATAGGCGTTTCCGTCTCCAATAGCAAAGGTTGCACCAGGAGTTGTTGAACCAATACCAACCTTTCCGTTTGCGGCAACCACAATTGATGATGTGCCAACTGCAGTATTTGTGCCTGAGAAGTATGCAACTTGTCCTGTTGTGCCTGTGATAGGGGCTGAATAGTCAGTGCCCGCTACAGCTGCTGACACTACTCCCGCTCCGTTTGCCTTAAGGATGCCACTTATCGTTCCAGCACCTCCGTATGAAGAGCCAATGACTGCACCATTCCAAGTACC
>CAZUBJ010000010.1:0-23161 GCA_964618705.1 uncultured Candidatus Saccharibacteria bacterium | reverse complement strand
GTGCTCTTTCTTATACGAAGTGAGTATCTCAATCAAATCTTGATACGCATCCTGCGTACCCTTAGTTGGGCGGGCATGAATCATGAGCGGCTTATTAAGCTCAATGGCAAGTTGCACCTGTTGTTCAAACACCTCGCGCTGTCTGCCGCGCGTAGCATCAGGGTGCTCGGGTCGGAAGTTATCGAGGCCGCACTCGCCAATTGCCACCACCTTCTTGTGACTGGCGAGCGCACGAAATTCTTCCACATTGAATTCGTGTGACTCTGTGTAGTTTGGGTGGAGCCCCGCCGCCGCCCACAGATGCGGGTGCGTTTCTGCAAGCACAATAGCTTGCTCTGAAGACTCCTTATCGACCCCAACGACTATGCCACCGAAGGCTTCTTGCTCCATACGAAGCGCCAGTGCTTCCCGATCCTCGTCAAACATCGGAAACTGGATGTGGCAGTGCGCATCAAAGTATTTCATGCTTATGGAAGGCGCGGGAACAGGTTCTCTGGCTTTGTGTTGGTGTGAACTGCGTCGAGGATGCGCACACTGGTGCTAGGCATGAATGGCGCCAGGTAGAGCGCAATACGCGCAACATCACTCACAAGCTTTGTAATATCAGCGCGCGCAATACCTGCAGTTTCTTCCACTTTAATTTTCTTGAACGGCTCTTGGCTCGTCATAAACTCGTCTCCCTCCCCCACGAGTGCAAAGATTTCGTTCATTGCTTCCTGGAACGAGAATGCCTCAAGGCGTGTAAAGAATGTGGGGTCTATGGTGTGTCCCAAATCAACCAGTGACACCGGTGCTGGCAGATGCTCCTGCGCGAGTTTCATAACGCGCGACACTAGATTTCCGAGGCCGTTTACCAAGTGTGCCGTGTACCACTCATCTAATCGTTCCCAGGTTATATCGGAATCCTCGGTTGGGTGCACGTGGCGAAGAAGTAGGTAGCGAGTGGCGTCTACGCCATACTTCTCCACCAACTCGTACGGACTAATGACGTTTCCCGTCGACTTGCTCATGCGCTGCCCGTTTGAGTTGATGAAGCCGTGATAGAACACCTGGTCGGTGGTCTTAATCTGCGCGGACATAAGCATTGCTTGCCACATCACAGATTGGAAACGAACCTGGTCCTTCCCTGCCACCTGTACCGTACGTCCCTCCTCCCAGAATTTCTTGTAGGTACCTTTTGCATCCTCTGGCCAGCCTAGTGTGGATATATAATCGGTGAGCGCATCGAACCACACGTACATCACCTGATTGTCGTCTCCTGGAACTGGTACTCCCCACGACAACTTCTCCTTGGTACGCGAAATACTAAAATCCTCTAGCCCGCCTCGCACAAAATTAAGCGCTTCTTGACGGCGCCACTCCGGCACAATAACACCTTCGTGCGAAAGGTAGTCTTCTAGGTCCTGTTGGTACTTGGAAAGCCGGAAAAAGTAATTCTCTTCCTCGATGATTTGCACTGGCGTACTTGGGTGAAGTTCACAGGTTCCTTCGGGAGTTAGGTCCTTTTCTGTTTTGTACGCCTCACACCCGACACAGTACGTACCCGAATATGCCTTCTTGTAGATGTCTCCAGCAGCATCACAACGGCGCCACATTTCTTGCGCGGCCTGCTTATGCGCCTCGCTTGTGGTGCGAATAAAATTATCGGGCGTGAGCGAAAGCACGTCCTTAAGTCCCTCTACACGAGCGGCATAAAAATCAACGTACTCCTGGACATCCTGACCTCGCTTTTGTGCTGCCTCAAATATCTTCTGTCCATGCTCGTCAGTACCCGTTGAGAAGAACACCTCTTCCCCAGCAAGGCGCCACGCGCGCGCGAGCACATCCGCATGGACACTCTCAAGCGCAAAGCCTAGATGTGGTTCGTCATTTACGTATGGAAGTGTGGTGGTTAAATACCGGGCCATGTTTAGAACGGGTTAGTGCAACATTTCGCGAGCGCGCTGCTTTGACTTATCAAAGTCATTCAGGAACTCACGAAGTCCGGCAGCAATTGGAATGGAGAGAAGGATGCCGAGGAAGCCGGCAAGACTGCCGCCAATGATGAGCGAGAGAATAACCAGAAGCGGAGGAATACCCACCACCTTGTTCACTACCAGCGGATAGATAAGGTGCGCCTCAAACTGGTTCACAATGAAGTAAAGTCCCGCGACAATAAGCGCGAGCGTAAAACCTCCAGAAGAGAACGCCACAATCACCGCAAGGATTCCTGCGAGGAATGAACCAAATAGTGGGATAAGGTCCAGAAGCGCTGCGGCAACAGCCAAGAAGAGCGCGTATGGCACTCCAAGGATGAGCAGTCCGAGGTACACAATAATACCTACCAAGAGCGACAGGAGCAGCTGCCCCTGCATCCACTGCCCTATCTTCTTCTTTGCACGTACCCACAAGTTCACCACATATTCCTCGTGCTTTGCGGGAGTGATGAGGCGAAGGAAATCATCCACGCCAGTTTCTTGAAGTGCAAAGTAAAACGACAGAACAATCACTAAGATAAGCGCGAAGATGCCCCCGAAGAACGTAGAGAGCACACGCACGGTTCCGCCTGAGGTGTCAGCAAACGCCGCCTGGAACGAGAGAATAGTCTCGAAGATAGACTGCGATTGATTAGAGGTTGCCACATGCGCCGCATCAGTAATGTTAGCGAGCGAAGACGGCACATGGAGTGTGTCGAGGTATTCCGGAGCAGATTGCAAGAATGTCTGTGCATCGTTAAGCACTGGCGGCAGAAACAGATAGGTAACGGCAAACAAGGACCCAAATACCACTGCATACATACCAAGCACAGCGACCGCTCGCGGAATGCGGTGCTTCACAAAAAACACCACCCCGGGCTCAATAGCGGAAGCAATAACCACCGCAGTGAGCACCAACAGAAGCAAATCGCGTAGTACCCACGCAGCATACGCGAGCGCCCCAACTAGAATGGCCCGCAAGAATGTGCCCGTTGTGATAGTGATGCGGGTCTCAGTATTCATGTCTCTAGTATACGCTCGCCAGACGGATTCGCTCCACTACCTCATCCACGGTGAGGCGCTCCTGTTCTCCTGTGTCCCGATTACGCAGCGTGACGGTCCCCAGAAGTTCTGGATTCTCGCCAAGCGTATCGAAGTCAATCGTGATGCACGACGGGGTGCCTATTTCGTCCTGTCGGCGGTAACGCTTACCAACGTTACCGTTGTCGTCAAACGCGACACGAATACCGGCTTTCTTTAGGGTTGCGTATACTTCGCGTGCCTTAGCGACAAGTTCTGGCTTGTTCTTTAGAAGTGGAAACACAGCCGCGTGATACGGCGCGAGCGTTGGATGCAGTGCAAGGTATACACGCTTCTCCCCTCCCAAATCGTCCTCGCGATACGCGTCACACAGAAACGCCATAAACATACGACCCATACCAACTGAGGTTTCAATAATCCACGGCACGTACTTCTCCCCTGTTTCTGGATCGTTGTAGCGTAAATCAACACCGGAGTATTCCTGATGCTGAGTAAGATCGTAGTCAGTGCGGTCGTGGACCCCCTCAAGCTCATCAAAGCCAAGTGATGGAAAATCGTACTCAATGTCCCACGCATCCTTAGCGTAGAACACCAGATTCTCGTGCTGGTGCCAGCGGAGATTCTCCTCACGAATACCGAGGGAAAGATACCAGTCCCACCTGCCCTGCTTTGCTTCCTGGTACGCCGCCACATTCTCGTTTGGACGAATAAAGAGCTGCGTATCAGCCTGCTCAAACTCGCGTGTACGGAACAGGAAGTTCCTTGGCGATATCTCATTGCGGAACGCCTTCCCTATTTGCGCAACACCGAATGGCACTTTCGGACTCATGGTGTCGACGATGTTCTTGTAGTCGAGGTATATACCCTGACACGCTTCTCCTGGCAGATACACCGGCTCGCTGCCGTCAGAGGTGAAGTCACCCAAGTTCGACTTCACAAGAAGATTGAACGCCCGTACTTCAGAGAAGTTCTTCTTGCCGCACTTTGGGCACTTTATTTTTTCGCGACTAGCGTCGAACAATGTATTAATCTCTTCCACCGACATTTTCTCGTCGGCCACTACACCAATCGCACCGAGCTCCTTGTCGACACGAATGCGTGTATTACACTCGCGGCACTCTGCAAGAGGATCGGAGAAGCCCTTAGTGTGCCCACTCGCATCCCATGTGCGGGGATGCTTGAACATGGCGGAGTCGAGACCAAAGAAATTTTCACGATTATGCACGTTTGCCTTCCACCACGCACGCTTTAAATTATTCAAAAGCTCGACGCCATTCGGGCCGTAATCGAACGTTCCAGCAAGTCCGCCGTAAATCTCAGAACCTGGGTAGATAAACCCGCGTCGCTTTGCGAGTGAAACGATTGGTTCTAGAGATTCTAATTTCTTGGACATAGTGTTCTTGTTAACGGGCTACTTCTCCCTGGGCGCTTGTAAAGCCCGGGTCCCTCGAGGACTGTGTAGACACATCCTGACCCCTTCCCTCAAGCAATCGCTTGGTGAAACGGTCAGTAGCGCTGTACGAAATCGAGGACATCAGTAGTGGACTTGTACCCTGTTGCGAGAAGCTTGGCAAGAGCGCTACCTGAAAGGCTCCCCGCTTTGGTGCGTTCGTTGTAGTGCCTGCCGGAACCTCCCCTGCAGCCCACGTAACGGTGCGCGCTGCCTCGTCATACGTTATGGAGCCGTCGTTTGGGCTGGTTGAACCAATAAAGCGAACGTACGGAGGAAGTACGCCCTTTACCGTCGCGCCAGCTACGGAATTAACAGTGGTCGTGAAATCAAAGATAAGCGTGTAGGTGGTCTCAACATTAGCTCGAGGTGGGACCGGTCCTGTGTTGGTGAATGGTCCGGTTGTGCGTGCTGCGTAGGACGCAAAGCCGACATCTGTTCCCACCTGTATCGTTCTGTTAATGGTTGCGGTATTTACTATTGGTGTATTACCGTCCTTACTGCTACGACCTGATATTGCAACGGTTGCTGCGATGGTCGGATTACGGAGCGAGCGAATAGCATCAATTGGCTTTGTCCTAAACGAGAAAGAACCGGAGCCCTTTGCGCCTGAAGCAAGACGCGCAAGAGCCGGGTTTGTTTCTCGACCAAAAATAATCGTCTGATCAACCGAGCGATAGAAGCCACCCGTAACACTGACTGAGGCAGGATCTAGCGCCTCTCCAGTGAGCTTTACTGATATCTGAGCATCAGTGAGGTCTCCTGGAAGACTGTTTACCCACTCAAGATTCGCTCCGCTTTGCTCGCCCACCGCAATCACTAAATCAGTCCCGCGATTTCCGTTAATCGCAAAGGTGGTCGCGAGAAACGGATTTGAGAGCGCGACACTTCCCTGTCCCGATGCGTACGTAATACCAAGCGTACCCTGCGCTCCCCGTGTTCCCGCCTTGAAACGGAACACACGCTCATCCATATCTTCTCCCGAAAGCGTTCCACGAATACTTACACTTGCTTCCTGTCCAGGAGCAATCGTTCCAACATCAAGAAGCGTGGTGGATCCGCCCGTCTTTGCGGGGATGAATCCAAACGGATACTCAGCAGACACCACAATATTCTCAAGCACGGTGGTCGCATCTGAACGTATATATACTTGCAGCGTTATATCTTGGCCTGCCGTAGCTTGCGGTGGAGCTACAACTCGAACTGAAAGTGGCGAAGACGTGATGGTGACATCATGCGTCTCATCCTTAACAAACGTTGCGTTTGAGCCGTCAGTCTTATATTCCACCTTAAGCGGGAGCGTGAACACTTCTCCTTCTGCACCAGAAAGCACCACTCGTACCGTGCGCGTGACCGAAGCATCGGGCGCGATGTCGCCAATCATATCTTCGTAGCGCGGATATGGAAGCGCAGAATTATCTGCAGCGCGTGCAGATTCTGGGAATGATACGGAGAGCACGGCGCCCGTCATCGGTGTTGGGTTGTTGTTCTTTACCGTCACCAAAAGTGTTGCAACGTCTCCGCTACGAAGTGACGGAATAGGTGCAACACTAACCTCTACGTTGTCTGTTGAGATAGCGCCGCCACCAAACACAAGGAAGTAGGCTGCCACTCCAAGCGCAAGCACAAATACACCAAGCGCTCCGAACAAAAACATCACCGACCAAGCGACCTTCTTCTTTGGCTCTTCTGTTGCCCAGGCAGTTGTCTCCTCAAGCGGCGCTTGATGCACCGAAGGTGCATGCGTTAGTTGCGGTGAGTAACCCTCGGGTGCATTGTTTGCGTACAGTTTTTGGCGCAGCTCTTCGAGCGCACTGCTATTGTCGTTTGGTGTGCTTGGCGGCATATACCTATTCAGTATAACGTACGACACGCTTTAGAGTCCTGATGCCGCGATTCCTTTATTGATACGAATGACGATGTCGTTTCGGGCAAGCGACTCACTCTCCTCCCCCGTATCAAGTCCAAGCAGGATGAGCAGGTTGAGCGCAGTGCGACACTCAAGTGCATCATGCTGAGACACCGGAAGGCTGGCGAGCTCTGTGAGGAGCGTCTGATACAAAGACAGAAAACCCGCTTCCAGTGCGCCCTCTGGCATAAGACGTAAAAAGAGCGATGCAGAACGAGCTGCGCAAGCACGAGCATCAGCAGGAAGTGCGAGAAACCTATTTTCTACCAGCAATGCCCCCGTTATCCTCCACCCGTCTTTCCCCCGCACCAGCGTCACGTCGCTTTCGCACAGCGTTTGAAGCGCGGAAGCTAGTTTTGCTCCTGGCTTACGTAACCCTTCTGCCTTCGCTCGCACAAGCCCAAAATCCTCGGTAAGGAGCGTGAGCACGAGCCCTGACTCGCGTGCTGCACCGCGACGAAGCACGACTGCTCGAGTGACGTACTTATGCCGCATCGCGTATTAGGGAAAACTTCACAACGCCCGTAGACAGCTCTGCACTATAGGTGCCATCCTCACGCATATCTACGCGTACCGTGTCCTTTTGTGCGTACCCTTCACTCTTACGCGCTTCCGCCACAGCGCGTGCAAGTGTTCGCTCGTCTCCCTCTGTAATAAGTTCTGGAGTAAGGGTCGTATCAAGCGCGAGCTCCTTCGCACCTATTCGTATCTCTTTTACATTAAGTTCGTCTCTTAATATTGCCTGCATGTCGGGCGAAAGCTCACCCACAATTGAGAGCGCTGCAAGTGGCTGGCGAACTTTTACCCCCTCCTTCTGGCGGAGCATGAGTGCTTCTGAGGTAAGGGTGCGCACGCGCACCATTTCCTCCATGAGCGCCTCCTCCTTCTTTCCCTTGCCGATAAGTGCATCAAACATTCCCGTCTTTATTTCTGGCCAATGTGCCAAGTGCACACTCTCTGGGTCTTGCTCGTCTTTCATTATTCGGTACACGTCCTCAGCAACAAACGGTGCGAGTGGCGCAATCAACAGTGCACAGGTCTTGAGTGTTTCTCGTAACGTAGTAAGAGCCGCCATGTCCCCATCGCGCGCACGGTCGCGAATGCGGCGCACGTACCATTGCGATACGTCTTCCAGCAGGAGTGCGATGGTGCGGGACGCTGTGTACAGGTCATAGCGATCCATGGCCTCAGTTACCGTCTTCACGGTCTGGTTTGTGCGCACAGACATCCACTCATCAAGCGCCGTCTTCTGGGCTGGCTGCTTCCCCGCTGCAAAGAGTTCATAGAACTTGGCACTATTATCGAGCCATGAAATAACGCGTGCTGCCTCTCGCACCGTCTTGTCATCAAAGTTTTTAGAATCGCCTGGCTGATTGACGTAGTACATCCAGAGACGAAGTGTGTCCACGCCATACATTGCGATAGCATCTGCTGGCACAATTACGTTCCCCAAAGACTTGCTCATCTTCTTTCCCTTCTCGTCGAGCAGGTGTCCAAGACAAATCACGTTTCGGTATGGCGCACCCTTCCCCATAAGCACCCCAACAGCAAGCAAGGTGTAGAACCATCCACGAGTTTGGTCAATTGCTTCTGAGATAAAGTCAGCCGGAAATGCTGGTGCATCCTTCTCAAATGGATAGTGAGCCTGTGCAAACGGCATTGCGCCTGAATCAAACCACACATCCATAACCTCTTTAACTCGACGAAGTGGAGTACCCTTTTCGTTTACCAGAACGACATCGTCAATATAGGGGCGGTGCAGATCAAGCTCGTAATCGTCGTTGTGTGGGAGTGGAACAAAATCAAGCTCGCGCACTTCTGCATTCTCTGGAAGGTCGCTCTCAACGGTTCGCTGGGTCTCTTCCTTACCCAACCCCTTAAGTACTGGCATGAACATCTCAAGCCCGATGCCGTGCGTCACAATAAGTACGGTGGTGTCCACATGCTTTGATTCGAGCTCATAGAGAAATTCTCCAAACCGTCGCTTGGCATCGATATGACTCTCACCTCCTGGAAGAGGGGTCTCGTATGAGTGCGCCTTTCGATACGCCACAAATTCATCGAGTGACTTACCGCAAAGTGTTCCGGCATCTATTTCCTTAATTCGTTCGTCGGTGACAATGCTCGCCTCAGGAATACCGAGCTCCTTTGCTACGAGACGCGCAGTTTCCTGCGCACGCTCAAACGGTGACGCATAAATGAGCTCAATTCCCTTCTCCTTGAGTGAGGTCGTGGCAGCAAGCACCTGCTCGCGACCTTTCTGGGTAAGTGACCATTTCTGCTCGTTGGTGCAGTCCACAATGTTGGCGACATTGTTTTCCGATTCTCCATGACGCATGGCTACGTAGCGGTTACCGCTTCGCTTCGTATACTTCTTCAACTCTTCTACTGACCCAATGACGAGCTGCTCTTCCCCATTCTCACTTCGCCATACGGGAAGTGGTGTGCCCCAGTAACGTTCGCGACTGATTGCCCAGTCCTTTACATTAGAAAGCCATTCACCCATACGCCCCTCACGAATGTGAGCTGGCTCCCAGTTTATTTTTTTATTCTCGGCAATAAGCGTGTCGCGCAAGTCCTGCATGCGGATGTACCACGAGTCGCGCGCGTAGTAGATGAGACGATTCTTGCTGCGCCAACAGTGCGGATACGAGTGGTTGTAGCTCTCCTTCGAGAAATACAGTCCACGTGCCTGGAGGTCCTTCAGCACTTCAACGTTTGTTTCAGCATCTATGACGGACATCCCTTCAAATATTCCCGTACCCTTTACGAAGGTGCCATCTGGCGCTACCAGATGCACCTTTGGTAGTCCGACCTTCTGTCCCAAATCAAAGTCTTCCTGTCCGTACATGACGGCAGTGTGCACAATACCGGTGCCGTCCTCGGTAGTTACAAAATCAGCTGCGTACACCTTGTACGCGTTCTCGAACTTCGACAGCTCGGTCTTCGCTGCAACTTCCTTCGCGAATGGATAAAGTGGCTCGTACGACTTTCCAACGAGCTCGCTTCCTTTGATTTCTCGAACGAGCTCAAAACCTTCCCCAAGTTTAGAAGCAAGGTTCTTTGCAATGATTACCGTTTCAGCATCCTTTTCATACATCCCGTACTCAACATCCTTCCCTACTGCGAGGCCAACATTACCTGGAAGCGTCCATGGTGTGGTGGTCCACGCAAGGAAGTAGGTATTATCTTCCCCCACTACCTTGAACTTCACGGTAAGCGACAAGTCCTTCACGTCTTCGTATCCCTGCGCAAGCTCGTGGCTAGAAAGTGCCGTTCCACACTTCACGCACCACGGTAGTACTTTGTAGTCCTTGTAGAGTCTGCCGTCGGTGTCTACCTTCTTCATGATGCTCCAAAGAGACTCCATGTATGGAGCGTTGTACGTAAAGTACGCAGTATCCAGATTCACCCAATAGCCGATGCGCTCGGTAAATGCCTTCCACTCATTAATGTAGGTCATCACACTTTCACGACACTTCTTGTTGAAGGCTGCGATGCCGTAGGTCTCAATATCTTGCTTGCCGGTAAAGCCAAGCTGCTTCTCTACCTCAAGCTCAACCGGAAGACCGTGAGTGTCCCACCCTGCGCGACGTGGCACTCTATACCCACGCATGGTTTTGTAGCGCGGGAGAGCGTCCTTAAATGAGCGTGGCTCTAGGTGGTGAATACCTGGGCGGCCGTTTGCGGTTGGTGGGCCCTCGTAAAATACAAAATCTCCCTTCGGGGCAGGCTTGGTGAGCGTCTTCTCAAAAATATGCTCCTGGTTCCAATACTCGAGTATGGCCTCCTCTCGCAGTACTGTCTCTGATTTCTTTTGTTCCGCCATGATTTCTCTATCCTAGCGTTTTACTACATAAAAAGGAACCGCCCGCTCCTTGGTGGAGACGGGCGGAAGGTAGCTTCAGTGGAACTCTACGTCCACACGCGGTCCCGCTTGCGAGAGCGCGTGCTTCCACGGAGAGTCGCCCTTGGTGGCGACACTGAAAAGCTGGAATGCGGGTTTGCCGTTCAGGTGACCTGACTCGGCCAGAAGCGTTGTGGCCGCTTCTTGAGTTAGCTCGTCGGATGATTGGAACAGCCACCCGAGCGAGCCGTGCATCTCGTAACCCAGGGGAAGCGCGAGGACCGGAAATGCAAGCCAGGTCCCGGCACTGATCGCCTCCTCGTACGAGGTCACGACTGCGGTTGTAACTTGCGTCATCTCAGTCTTCCTGTCGCTAGACGCGACGAGTGCCGAAGGTGGCGAGCTCGACGAGCATCTGTTTGCGCTTGGAGGGCGCGGGCGGGCGGCGAGACACCGGCGAGGAGTACTCGCGGGCGTCTCTGGGAGCCCTGACTTTCGGCTTTTTCTTCGGGTTGTAATTCCGGTACGACTCAGAAGAAACGGCGTGGGTATCGGACAAAATGTCCCCCTCAATAAGAACACCGCGGTTAGTCGCGGCAGTACTTATCATGGCACGTATTCAAGAATTTGCAACCCTACATCTTCTCTGGTGCTGGAATACCAAGGAGCGTGAGTCCGTTCTCCATAGTCGTTGCGAAGGCACGTACAACAGCAAGCTTCTCCCCTTCTGCCTCAACCCCCAAAATACGCTCCCGTGCGTAAAAAGAATTCCACTCCCCCGCAAGCTGCGTGAGGTACTGCGTAACAGTGTGTGGAGCTTTAAGCGCTTCAGCTCGGCGTACCACTTCAGGAAAACGTGCAATGAGACGTGTGAGTATTTCAGGTTCACCAACTACCTGCGCAGGAATTGCCGTTGCTTGCGCCAAGATACTCTTTGCACGAACTAACGCGTACTGCAGGTATGGGCCCGAGTCTCCTTCAAGTGACAATGATTTCTCTACGTCAAAAATAACGTCACCGCCTGGTGCCTGGCGTAGTATCAAATACTTTGCCGCACCCACTGCTACCTGTGTACTAATGACGGGGTCTGAGTTTCGCTCAGAAACTTTCGCGATGAGCCCTTCCAAGAATTCGGTTGCGGTGATAACTGTTCCCTCACGCGAAGACATTTTCCCTGTTGAAAGGCGCAGGAACCCGTGCGGCATGTGGTATGTATGACGAGCTAGCTCTGGTGCCAGTTCTTCAAGGGCAGCAAGGAATACCGCAAAGTGTCCAGATTGTTCTGCGGCCGTCATGATGTAGGAGTGATCGAGCGGACCAAGCTGTTCCTCTTTCATAAAGGCAAGACCCATTTCCTTTGTTTCGTAGGTAGGCGTGCCGCGACTCGTGATAAATACGAGTGTGTGAAGTCCCTTCTCCTCCCCACGATAAATCACTGCCCCTTCACTCTCTGCAAACACTCCCTTGGCAAGGCCGTCACTAACGACACGCATACCAATGGGTGTCGTGTCGCTCTCGTGCAGGATGTAGTCAAAATTCGTGCCAAGTAGCTTCCATACGCTCTTGTGCGAGTCATAGGAAACGTCGCGTCCGTGTCGCCACAACTCTAGCAACTCGCGCTCCTCGCCCGTTCGCTCCGCCTCGTCTCTAGCGAGCGCCTGGTAGAGCTTCGTGTTGAGCGCGTCGATTTCAATCTTAGCGGTCTCGCTCTCCTCGTACGAGCGTGAGCCGTGAGTGTATGCGTCTCCAAGCTCACGCGCCGTGGAGGGTTCGGTTATTCCTTTCTTCTGGAGTGCCCAGATGGCCTTTGCCACGTGTGGACCAACATCTCCACCATACGTATCGCGCACGACGCGCGCACCCTGACTTTCAATGATGCGCGAAGACGCTTCACCGATGACGGTACTCATCAGGTGCCCGATGTGCATTTCCTTAAAGGGGTTTGGGCAAGAATACTCAAACGCAATCTTCTCTGCTGCGCGTGCTGTGCCATTCCCCCACACACCGTCCACTGCATTTGAGAGACTCTCTGCTATTGCAGAGGCTGACAAACGTATGTTGATAAATCCCGGGCCAGCAACTTCAACACTTGCTGCGCGCTCGCCAAGCTCACGTGCGATGGTTGGTGCAAGTAATTCTGCCAACTCGCGCGGATTTCTACCAAGCCCCTTGGCGGCTGCCATAGCGGCATTCACGGCATAATCACCGTGTGCGAGATCTGCGGGCCACTCAACAGCAAAGAGTACGTGCTCAGCACCCACTTCAGTGAGCGCTGTTTCTGTCGCCTTTCTAATAGCGTCTTCCATACCGCGATAGTAGCAGAAAACCGCCCGCTCGTAAGGAGCGGGCGGTTTTCTGCTAGATGAACGATTCTGGTACGGGGTATTTCCTCGCAAGGGCTTTTACCCGCTCGCTGGCGTGCGCGACTGTTTCGTCGTCGCGCTTTTGGAGCACCTCGAGCATGATACGAGCCACTTCGCGCGAATCTTCTTCGTTTAGTCCACGCGTTGTCATGGCTGGTGTTCCAAAGCGGATGCCAGATGGGTCGAGTGGCTTTCGGGTGTCGTCTGCAATCGTGTTCTTGTTGAGTGTTATGCCCGCCCTATCAAGGAGGGTCTCTGCGTCGTGTCCTGAAATCTGGAGTGAGCCCCACACGTCCGCCAGAATAAGGTGGTTGCTCGTACCGCCCGTAATAAGGCGCACGCCACCTTCTGTGAATACTTCTGCCATGGCAGCCGCATTCTTCACTACTTGATGCGCATAGTTCTTAAACGATGGTTGGAGCGCCTCCTTGAATGCAATGGCTTTTGCGGCAATCTGATGCATGTGTGGGCCACCCTGGAGTCCTGGGAACACGGCCTTATCAATTTTCTTTGCAATCTCTTCGCTCTCGCGCACGAGTATCATGCCGCCGCGCGGACCACGCAGTGTCTTGTGTGTGGTGGTGGTCATAACATCAAACCCGTGCGCAAAAGGGTTCTCCGCTGCGCCTCCTGCGATAAGTCCTGCGATGTGCGCAATATCCGCGACCGCAAGCGCGTCCACCTCGTGCGCAATATCAGCAATACGCTTCCAATCAAGTTCACGTGGATAGGCAGAGAATCCTGCAAGAATTACCTTTGGTCGCTCGCGAAGCGCTGTCTCGCGTAGTTCGTCGTAGTCAATTTCACCCGTTTCAATATCCTTCATCTTGTAGCGGATGAAGTTGAATATTTTGCTGATGTAGGTCACCGGGTGTCCGTGCGTTAGGTGTCCCCCGTGCGAGAGATCCATGCCCAAAATAGTGTCGCCCGGCTCAAGGAGCGCCATGTAGGTGGCAATGTTGGCGTTGGCTCCTCCGAGTGGCTGCACGTTTGCAAACGTTGCACCAAATAACTCGCACGCGCGTGCAATCGCGATGCGCTCTACCTGGTCCGTAAATTCTTGTCCTCCGTAGTAGCGCTTTCCTGGGTACCCTTCCGAGTACTTGTTGGTAAGCACACTAGCCATTGCCTCACGCACCGCGCTTGATACATAGTTCTCGCTTGGAATAAGCTCCAGTCCTTCTGCCTGACGCTTCTCTTCTCCGACAATTGCGTCGTATACGTCGCTGTCCTCTTTTTTGATGTGTGCGTAGTAATCCATAGGATGTGGGGTTAAGTTGTTCTGAAGTAAGGTTCGGCAGTTCTTATCTCATAAGCCGTTTCGTTTTCCCTATACTACCCCACTAGGGTCTTGCCCGTGAATTCACGCCAAATATCCTCATGAATGGCCTCGCGACTGCGTAGCCCTGTCTCATCCACACAGTCGACGACGCCCCACCCCTCCTTGCTTACGAGCCAGTCGGCGGTTTCGATGCTGCGCTCTAGATAATTTCGGTCTTCTTCTACAACATCGCGCTCGCGCTCGCCCAGCTCAAGATTCTTCGCTTTTCGCTTTTCGCTCAGAAGTGCCAAGCTTATATCCACGGGTACACGCAAGTATATTGTTTGGTCGGGGCGAGGAATCCCAAGAATCTCAAACTCTACTTTCTGAAGCCACAGCAAGAACGCTTCTCGCTCACTCTCGTCGGCAATTTTTCCTCCCTGATGGATTTGATTGGAGCCTGCATATCGGTCAGCCACTACACACACACCAGCGTCTAGTAGTTTGCGTATGTGCCCACTCGATTCAAATCGATCTAATGCGTACAGGCTAGAAGCAACTTTAGGGTCAAGATTCAAAAAGTCTCCGTGCTTCCCTGCCAAGCACTCACCGATAAGCGCCCCAAAGGTGTTGCCGTCGTATTTTGGAAAATCTACCTTCTCTGCTTCCTGCCCTTCTTTGCGAAGTCGCTGTAGAAGAAGCTCAGATTGCGTGGCCTTTCCAGAACCATCGTTACCTTCTAGGACCACAAATAACCCCTTTCGCGAAGTCTGCATTGCCCCAGTATACTAAGGGACATGGAACAGACCTATTTGGATACCTTGCGCAAAATTATGGAGGAGGGTGTGGACCGAGATGACCGCACCGGCACGGGGACACGCGCCATTTTTGGAGTACAGATGCGCTTCAAAATGAAAGATGGTTTCCCTGCTATTACCACAAAGAAACTCGCCTTTAAGGCAGTGAAAAGTGAGCTCCTCTGGTTTCTTGAGGGATCAAATGACGACAATCGTCTAAAGGAGTTAAACGGTAGTGAGAAAACTATTTGGACAGCAAACGCTGAGGCTGACTACTGGAAACCGTATGCCGAGTTTCCTGGTGATTTAGGGAAGATTTACGGCGTTCAGTGGAGGAGCTGGAAGAACGCGGACGGAAGTACGGTCGACCAAATCGCTAACGTGATTGCAAAAATTAAGGACAGTAATGAGTCATTCAAGCGCAGGCTCATAGTCACTGCCTGGCATCCAGGAGAGCTCGACTACGACGAGCAACAGCCGCCCCAGGCCGCACTTTGCCCGTGCCATGTCTTCTTTCAGTTTTTCGTAGCTGACGGAAAGCTCTCCCTTCAAATGTATCAACGCAGCGCGGACATGTTCCTTGGCGTTCCGTTCAACATTGCTTCCTACGCACTGCTTTTGCACATGGTTGCACAAGTCACTGGACTTGAGGCAGATGAATTTGTGCACGTCATTGGAGATGCTCACATTTATACAAATCACTTTGATGCAGTAAGCGAGCAACTGTCTCGCGAACCCCTGCCCTACCCAAAACTGTGGCTTAATCCTGAAGTGACCACTATCGATGGGTTCACCATGGACGACATAAAGCTTGAGGGTTACGAGTCGCACGGCTCAATAGTGGCCCCGATGGCTGTATAACTGCACATCGGCTACACTAGAAAAACTATGGCACTATCCGACAAACGAATTCTAGAAGAGATGAGGAAGGGCGACATTGTTATTCACCCTTTTGATCAAGGACAACTCGCAACCAGTAGCTATGATGTGACCCTTGGTGAATGGTTCTTTCGTGAGCAGCCAACGAAATACAATCACAGCCTGTATAACATTTGGAGCCAGGAGCACATGGAGCATGTGTGGGGTGCAAACAAGGTTGAGCGCGCCGTGAGTGCAAAAGAGGCGTTTAAGAAGTACAACTTTGACTTTGACGGCATCCGCGAGGACGACAAGGTAATAGTACTTCGCCCAGGCGAAACTATTCTTGCGCACACCAACGAGTTCATTGGTGGTAAGGACCACATCACCACCATGATGAAGGCCAGGTCTTCTATGGGACGCAATTTTATTGAGGTATGTAAGTGCGCAGGCTGGGGTGACGTTGGATACGTAAACCGCTGGACTATGGAGATTACCAACAACTCTAAGAACTACATCATTCCCTTGGTTGTTGGTCGCCGTATTGCGCAGATTATTTTCTTTGAGACGGGGCCGATTTTGGAGCGCGACTACACCACCAGTGGTAAGTACGCAGCAAGCACTAATCTAAAGGAGCTGCAGAAAAACTGGAAGGCTGAGAGTATGCTTCCACAGCTCTACCGCGACAAGGACATCAAGAAGGTCCAGCCATGGCACAAGAAAGCAAACAAGAAGCGCTCCTAGGAGCGCTTTGTGCGTCCCTGCGAGGATTTGTCACCTACGTACCGCTTCGTACCGAAGTGTCGTTTGGCACGTACTTCCCTCTTTCACAAAGGGCCGCGATCTACGAAATAGCACCGCGCGCCTCCCTTGATCCAGTGAAGGAAGTTGAGCGAGCCCGCAACACGATGGGTGACCTTCCTGCCGCCATACTGCTGCCAGGGCGCACGTTTGATGTGCTTGGTACCCGCCTTGGCCAGGGCGGCGGCTGGTACGACCGCTTCTTGGCCTTGGCTCCGGTAGAGTGGCTTCGTATTGGGTTTTGTTTTGACGACCAACTGTCCCCCACCCCGCTTGTGCGCAAGCCATGGGACGAACCTGTGGACGTCGTATGTATTGTCTCGCGCGAAGACGGGACCCTTTCAGTACACGAAACCCGTGCACGCATTGAAGCATTTTCTGGTACGCTCTAGGTATGAACCCGCGCATCAGCCTTATTGCAGCCATCGGACACGACCGCGTTATTGGTACCGGTACCGACCTACCCTGGCACCTTCCGGGCGACCTCGCGCATTTTAAAGAGATTACTAAGGGGCACCCAGTAATCATGGGTCGTAAGACGTGGGAGTCTCTTCCAGAAAAGTTTCGCCCGCTACCAGGACGAGCGAACATTGTGGTTACCAAGAGCGGCTGGTACGAAGCGGAAGGAGCGCAGACTGTGTACTCCTTTCCTGAGGCCCTTTCCTACGCAAAGGAAGCAGACGGTAGCGATGAGATATTTGTGATTGGTGGTGGCGAGATGTACCGAGCAGCGCTCCCCTTCGCCAGTCGCCTGTACCTCACCCTCGTCGACGATGCGACGCCAGGCGCCGTCACATTTCCTGACTACCCCGACTTCACGAATGAGTTGTCGCGCGAGACGCGCGAGGAGAATGGGATAGCCTACGACTGGGTAGTGCTTGAGCGTCCGTAAGAATACAAAAAACCGCAGGGCAAGCCCTGCGGTTTTTTATTAGTAGGAAGTCTTTACTTCACTTCAACACCCATGGAGCGGGCGGTGCCCTCTACCATGCGCTCTGCGGCCTCAATGCTGTTTGCGTTAAGGTCAGGGAGCTTCGTCTCAGCAATCTCGCGAACCTGAGCGCGCGATAGTGTGCCGACACGTGCGAGTGGAGCCTTTCCAGAACCCTTCTCAACACCAAGCGCCTTTAGAATAAGACGCGGCATTGGGGACACCTTCATGATGAAGGTGAAGGTTCGGTCATCGTATACGGTCATTTCAACCGGAATAATGATGCCTGGCTTGTCCTTGGTTGCCTCGTTGAACTTGTTGACGAAGTCGCCAATGTTCACACCGGCAGGTCCAAGCACGGTACCGATAGGCGGAGCTGGAGTAGCCTTGCCGCCTGGGATTTGGAGTTTGATTTTCTTAACTGCTTTTGCCATGTGTGTGGAATGTATCCTAAATAATGCTTTGGGTCAATTTTTTGTGTTTGGAGTTTCCTGATAGGAATTCGTCGCTGGGAAGACCCGCCGAATTCCTAAATAAGGAAATTAGGTAATTCGCTGGCGAATTACAATTTCCTAATCTGCAAGAAGTCCAGCTCTACCGGGGTCTCGCGGCCGAACATGGCCACAAGCACCTTTACCTTTCCGCGGTCCTCATCAATCTCCCCAATCTTACCCTCGAGGTCCTTGAATGGACCGTCGACAATAGCAACCGGGTCGTCCTTCACGAGATCAATGCGGTGCTTTGGAGCCTCCTGACCCATGCGCTTCATGAGAGTTGCTACCTCGCTCTCCTCCATTGGAACTGGCGTGGTACCACTTCCTACGAAACCTGTTACGCGCGGAGTGTTGCGCACCACAAACCAAGAGTCCTCGTCCACAATCATCTTTACGAGAATGTAGCCCGGGTAAATCTTTTCCTCCTCTACAATGCGCTTCCCTCCCTTTACGCGAATCTTTTTTTCAGTAGGTACTACCACCTCAAAGATTTTGTGCTCCATACCAAGACTCTCAATACGCTGCTTTAGGTTGCGCTCAACAGCGTTCTCGTACCCTGCGTAGGTATGAATTGTGTACCAGCGCGGTTCGCTGTTCTCTGCCTCTTCGGAAAACTGGGGTGCGGTTTTTGTGTCCATGATTGAGTGAATCTACCGACTAATAGCCCGACACGAGACGGTTCACCACGTTGGTGAAGACGTAATCAAGACCAGAAATGTAGAGCGCCACGAAAGCCGAGATCAAAATAATGATAACGGTATGGATGATAGCCGTGTTGCGCTTTGGCCACACCACGTGCTTCAGCTCGCCCTGTACGTTCTTGAGATAGCTAATGAATGCGCGCATAGCTTTGGAGTTAGTACGTCTCGTAAATAAAAAAGCCCTGCGGGCCTTTATGTAGTGCATATGATACCGCACTCCCCCAAAGTGTCAATAACGCAAAAACCTCCCGTGCGGGAGGCTGGTGCGTTCACAAAACGTAGGAAACTAGTGAATTTCGTACGTGATAGAGACTGTCACACTGGTCTTGTTCTCTCCCGTTGGAAGTGATGGCGCTGATTCAACACGAGCATCCATAACCCCTCCCTTTGCCACTGCGCTGTACATCATTGGCTGCGGGTACATGCCGCCTTCTGAGTAGCTGATTACTTCGCCGAGCGATACACCAAGCTGCTTTGCAAGCACCTTGGCTTTTGCACGAGCCTCCTCGATAGCCTTGCCACGAGCTTCTGCTCGGGCAGCGTCTTCATCGTCCATCATAAAGTTTGGGCCGTAGATGTTCTGGACACCAATTTGCCCGAGGGCTGCAAGCACATCACTTGCCTTTGCGGTGTCCTTTACGCGAACCTCAATGGTCTGAGACACATCGTATCCAACGATGCGCGGAGTGCCCGACACCATAGCAGGACATGCCATACCAGGGCCACATGGAGTATTGTAGTCGTACTTTGGAGACACGTTGTAACTTAGTGTCTTTACATCCTTATCATCCACCCCAAGTCCCTTGATTGCCTCAATGGCAGCGTCGGTCTTCTTGGTAGCAGCGTCTTGTGCAGCCTTAACCGAAGATGCTGACTCGGTCACACTGAACGTAATCTGCGCAACATCAGGCACAAGAGATACCTCCCCTGTTCCCTCCACCGTCACGACGTTGGTCGGCTCAAACTGGTCGCGTCCAAAAAGCGCGTCCCAGGTCACAGCTGCTAGAAAAAGCGAAAGAAGCACCAGTACGCTGAGTACTGCGTAGCGCACATTCTTGTTTGCCAAGAAATCTGTCATATAACGTTGTATTTATTCATAAATTGCCCACGGGCGGGATATCACGAGTATATCACTCATGGCTATGACGATGGACAGGTACTTTTCTTTCAGGCAGTCCGTATTTGCTCAAGATCAGCACTGCGATCAGGGTAGTAACCGGAACCGCCATAATGAGTCCGATGCTGCCTATGAGGATGCGAACGATTTCCGTTGCGAGCACTTCAGCATTAACTAAGTACGCAAATGAGGCTGACGCTTTTTCAAGTAATAGGAGGAGTGGTAGTGCCGCACCAACATAGGCAATTGCGAGCGTGTTCACCAGTGCGCCAATATGCTCTCGCCCGATACGCATCGCTCGAGAGAATACTTCTCGTGGTGACAGGTGCTTGCCTGCACGCATAAGCTCTTCCACAGCAACAGCCTGCCCAATTGCACTGTCGTAGAGCACGCCGAGGAGTCCAATTAATATGCCGCCAAGTAGCAGCCCCACTAAATCAATCGTCCCATTAAATTGAAAATGGACGTAGGTTTCTTCTTCGGAGGCGTAACCTGATCGATGGGCCAGCGCGACGGTGAACCCAGCATCCACTCCCGTACCAACAACCGTAAGAATCAGGCCGAGCACGGCCGCAGTGGTCGTACGATTCACCCCGTGCGTCACATAGGACCCCGCAATGATGATAAGTGAAGCTGTGCCAATAGCGACCAGCATTGGAGAGTGACCGGCGGTGATGCCTGGGAGCAAAACATACATGATGAGCAACAGGCTTCCCGCAAGAGACAGGAGTCCGCGAATGCCCTGCTTACCTCCTACCAGCACCGTAAGAACAACAAAGATGACCAGCAGCCCGATGAGCACGTGGAGTCGATACGGATCAGCAACCGCATAGTATTCCCTACCCTCACTAGCGCTTACTTCATGCCGAAGGAAAAACGTATCGCCGACAGAAAGCTGCGTGAAGTCATTCTTAAACGTGACCTGCTTCCCTTTCTCTTCGCCGGAAAGCACTTCCACAGTGATTTCTTGTGTTTTCGCCGAAGTCTCTGTTCCTGGCACACCCACAACTGACTCTTCCCCAACTGAAACAACACGCGCTCGTTCAAATGTTTCTGTATCGGGCTTGAGTATTTGAGCCGACACACCATTCGGCACACACAGTAAAATTCCTACGAATGCAGCAACGAGATACTTGGTCATACGGTGCGCACGCACTTCTTACAGGTTCCAAAAAATTCCAGTGTGTGTTCGCGAACCGATGAAAATCCAGAAGCTTTCCGTACCGTATCTGTAAGAGATTCGGGCAAGCATATCTGTACATCTTCAATACGGTTGCAGCTGGTACACACCACGTGATGGTGATGTTCGCCAGCTATTTCGTAGAGCGCCTTTCCGGCAGATAGCTCAACCTGATGCGCGATACCTGCTTCAATGAAAGCGTCGAGGGTACGGTATGCGGTCGCCGTATCAAGTGCGCCGCGCAAAGAACGTGTGAGTTCTTCTACAGATAACGGGCGAGACGCTCGAAGAAGCGTACGGAGGAGTGCCACACGCTGTGTGGTTGCACGCAGTGACGCGCTCGCCAACATGCGCCGTTCTTCTTCAGAAGGTATGTGCTTCACTCCCCCATCATACGCGAAGCAAGAAAGATTTCCACGTGCAAATCGTTTGCAACTAGATTGGTTGTCTTGTAGGGTGTGAGCATGGAATCACTCACCTATATTGTCCCCGCGCTTATTGCCGTTGCTACAGTAAGCGCCGTTTCTCTTGTTGGTATCTTTACGCTTGCGTGGGACGAGGCGCGCCTGCGCCGTACCTTGTTTGTGCTTATTTCACTTGCGGCCGGTGCTCTCCTCGGAGATGCGTTCATTCACCTCATTCCAGAAGCATTTGAAGAGGCTGGGAATGCACTTACCGTTTCACTGCTGGTGCTTGGCGGCTTCTTTACCTTCTTTGTGTTGGAAAAATTCTTGAATTGGCACCATGTGCACGCGGACGAACCGCTTGACGCTGCCGAACACGCTCGCATTCACCCGGTCGGACACCTGGTGCTTGTGTCTGATGGTATGCATAACCTCATAGACGGCGTTGCTATCGGTGCTGCCTTCATGGTCTCGCCTGCTGTCGGCATTGCTACCACCGCTGCTATTTTGCTTCACGAAATCCCACAAGAAATTGGCGACTTCGCACTGCTCATTCACGCAGGATTCTCTCGCACACAGGCGCTCATCATGAATCTCTTCTCTGCCCTTTCTGCCTTTGTGGGTGTCGGGCTCGCATTTGTGCTTGCTGGGTTCTTTGAGAGTGCTGCTCCACTCATCGCCGCATTCTCCGCAGGAATGTTTATCTATATTGCTGGCTCAGACCTGATCCCTGAGCTGCTCAAAACGTCTGGTATCAAGCGCTCACTTACACAGCTTCTAGCAATTGGTCTTGGTATCTTCGTGATGGTTGCCCTTCTCGTTCTTGAGTAGACACTAGTTGGTCTGTAGTGTCGTAAGTAGCGTTAGCAGCGCCTTGTGCTCTGGCAGTGAGGCTGTGTCCAGTTCTGGATTAGTCCAATCAACTCCTCGTTCTACTATTTCAAACGTGACCACGTCTGTATCTCTCGCAAGAAAGTATCCTGTGCGTACGGTACCCTCAAAGCGCTCAAGCCCCATACGCATAAATGTGTGCTCGCCAACTTGCACAGAAGTATATGCATCCATTGATGTTGGCGCTTCTCCCCTTGGCTCTAGAAGAGTGTGCTCAAGAATGACGGAGCTGGGAGACTCTCCTTCCAGGATCGGATAGCGACGAATGATAATGCTGTGGCGCTCCCCTTGCGCAGCAGATTTGTCGAACACGGCGCGCAGTGTCCCATCTGCTCCGATGGGGTCTGGGTTCGTGCTATAGCCTACAGGAATCACAAATGAGATACCGATTTCTTGATCCTCCGCGTTTGGAAGAGCACATGCAGCAAATACGCAGCTGTGTCCCGTGCGCCCGACTGAAGTGCCGTCAGGGCACAGTTTTGCCTCCTGGGTGCACGCACCAGAATCCTGGATGACAATTGGTCGCTCAAGCGCATTGCGGTACATAAACCCACCAATACCAATAACGATCAGTATGGTGGTGAGCGCAATGAGCTGCTTCATGCCTACAGATTTATCTCGCGCTCTGGCGCCTTCAGTGCGTCGCGGATCTCTTCAAGCACATGAAGCTCTGGACTCTTCTCTGGAGGTGGTGCGGTGCCGTCTTCTTGCTCTTTCTTCGCAGCAGCTGCAAGTTTGTTCATGCCCTGCACCAGCAAGAACAGCGCAAACGCCGTAATGATGAACGTGATGATGGCTTGAATGAAGAGCCCGTACTGAATGTGCGCGTCCGTGTTGGGAATGCTAAATGCAAGCTCACTAAAATTAATACCCTTCGTAAGTAGCGAGAGCGGCGGCGTCATGATGTTTGTAACCAACGAAGTGGTAACGGCGTTAAACGCCGCACCAATCACAACTCCGATTGCCAAGTCTATGGCGTTGCCTCGCAAGGCAAACTTCTTGAATTCTTTGATGAATGATTTCATGGAGGTGAGTATACCAAACGTCTTGATTGGGGCGACTGAGGTGGCTAGAGAGAAGTTCCGCTTCGCTCCACGCATCGGTCACACATAAATCCCTGCTGGGATTTTGCGCGAAGCTCTGCACTTGATTTCCTAGCTC
>CAZUBJ010000009.1:4997-23940 GCA_964618705.1 uncultured Candidatus Saccharibacteria bacterium | reverse complement strand
TGCCAGCAGGGCGGGGCGTTCTGGTTGAGCCAGCGCCTGCAGCGTTCCACGCGACGCCGAGCAATAAGCTCAGCCAACTGTTGAACTGCGAGGCCTCGCAGGTGGGAAATGTGCATTGCCAGAGTCCTCCATGGGGTTATGGCGTACTGCCAGCACCCTATCACACTGGCCAAAGTTTGACACCAGGCACGCTTTAATATAGATTTTACCTATCCCGCTTGGCGGGCTTTCCATTGTCTATCTATGTCACGCTCCCTTAAAAAAGGCCCATACGTCGACATCAAGCTTCTTAAGAAGGTTGATGGCAAAAAGCCGTCTGAAACGGCCTCTATTAAGACATGGGCGCGTAACAGCCAGATTGCGCCTGAGTTCGTTGGATTCACCTTTGGGGTGCACAACGGCAAGAGCCACATAGACGTACTCGTCACTGAGGACATGGTGGGCCACAAGCTTGGCGAATTCTCTTCAACCAAGAAGTTTGTCCGTCACGGAGGTAAGATGCAGAAGCAGCTCGAGCAGAAGAAGCAGGCTGCTGAGATTGCAGCTGCAAAGGCTGCAAAGGCTGCCCCTGCCGCTCCTAAGAAGAAATAATCTACTATGGCATCTACTGGCACACACAAGGCTGCAGCAAGCATTCGCAAAGCAGAGCAGAAGAAGGCAATTAAGGCCGAGCTTGCTACCTATAACCAGTCTCCGCGCAAGGTTCGCCTGGTGACCGACATGGTGAAGGGCAAGAAGGTTGCTGATGCCGTTGCAGCCCTATCGTTCCTTCCAAAGCGTGCAGCACTTCCTATCAAGAAGCTTATTGAGAGCGCTGTTGCTAACGGTGTAGCTAAGGGAGAGGATAAGGACTCACTTCGCGTGGCTAATATCCAGGTGAACAGCGCGGGCATGATCAAGAAGTACATGCCACGCGCTATGGGACGTGCTGCTCCTATTCGCAAGCGCCGCAGTAACGTTATTGTTACGCTTTCCGTAGAGAACCCATCTGTGCCAAGTGCATAATTTTTACCATGACACACACCGTACATCCTTACGCACACCGCCTCGGCATCATTCGCGACTGGAAGAGTCGCTGGTTTGCTGGCGATAAGAAGAGCTACCGCGAGAACATCGCTGTAGACGCTGCTATCCGTGGCTTTCTAAAGAAGCGCCTTCGCTCAATGCACGTTGCTGACATTGAGATTGAGCGTTCAGCTGCTGAAATTCGCGTGGTGCTTCACACTGCACGTCCAGGTCTTGTTATTGGTCGTTCAGGTGAGAACGCTACCAAGCTTCGCGCAGAACTTACGAGCGTAGTTCGCAAGGCATCTCCACTACACGGTCGCGCGGTAAAGCTCGACATCATTGAAATTCGTCAGCCAGAGACTAGTGCGGCAATTGTTGCGTACATGGTTGCTGAGGGACTTGAGAAGCGTATGACCTTCCGCCGCGTGCTTAAGTCTACTGTTGAGAAGGTAATGTCTGTTCGCGAGGTAGTTGGTGTTCGTATCGTGGTATCTGGTCGCCTCGGAGGAGCTGACATGAGCCGCACCGAGCAGATCAAGAAGGGACGTATTCCACTTCAGACCTTCCGTGCAAACATTGATTACGCACAGGAGCGCGCATACCTTCCATACGGTGTGATTGGTATCAAGGTGTGGATCTACCTCGGCGAGACCTTCGCTGAGTCTAACAACGCCCCTCGTGGCGCTCAGTCTAAATAAACGCGTATGTTGTTTCCTAAGAAAGTAAAACACCGCAAGTGGCAGACTGCCCGCAAGAGCCCTGAGAAGCTCGCGCGTCCTGATACCCGTGGCATTTCTGTGTCTTTTGGTTCATACGCCATGAAGGCAACGACGCCAGGACGCATCACGAGCAACCAGATTGAGGCTGCACGTAAGGTGCTTTCTCGCGCATGTGGAAAGACTGGCAAGATGTGGATTCGCGTCTTCCCAGACCGCCCAGTGACTGCAAAGCCAGCTGAGGTGGGTATGGGTAAGGGTAAGGGAGATCCGAAGGGCTTCGTATTTGAAGTTCGCCCAGGACGCGTACTCTTTGAGATGGATGGTGTAGAGGATGTGAAGGCACGCGATGCTATTCGCCGCGCTGGAGCAAAGCTTCCTATGAAGATAACTATTGTCACCCGCTAACTTTTCGCGTATGTCTAAGAAACTCACCCTAACCGAAAAGACCACCGAAGAGCTTTCAACGCTCCTTGGAGAGAAGCGCGAAGAGCTCCGCAAGGTTCGTTTCTCTGTGGCAGGAGCACGTCCAGCAGACGCATCTCTTGCACGCAAGACTCGCAAGGATATCGCACGCATCTTGACTCAGATGACCGCACAGAAGACCAACTAATTATTATGGAAAAGACCACCACACAGCCACAGCATTTTGAGGGAGTCGTCGTAAAGACGGCCATGAAGGACACGGCTACCGTTGCGGTATCTCGCTACGTCATGCACCCGAAGTACAAGAAGTTCCAGGTGAAGACCAAGAAGTTCCTCGTACACGATGAGGGCAACACTGCTAAGGAAGGGGACAAGGTTACCATTGTGGCCTGCGCACCTATCTCTAAGCGTAAGTCCTTCAAACTCGCCAAGTAACACCATTATTTATGCTACAGCCACAAAGTATCGTCACCGTTGCAGATAACTCAGGCGCAAAGATTGCGCGCGTGTTCAAGGTGCTTGGCGGTTCAAAGCGTCGCTACGCTGAGATTGGCGACGTGGTTGTAGTGTCTGTCCAGACTGCAGAGCCCCGCAAGGCTGTAAAGAAGAAGGATATCTACAAGGCTGTGGTTGTTCGTCAGAAGAAGGCTTTCCGTCGCGCTTCAGGTATCTACGTTCGTTTTGATGACAACGCAGTGGTACTTATTGAAAAGCAGGGTAAGGAAATGGGTCCTAAGGGTAACCGTGTGTTTGGTCCAGTACCACGCGACCTGGTAGAGCGCGGATGGCAGAACATTGCGTCTATTGCGCCTGAAGTTGTATAACCTCTATCTATATGTCAAAGGCAAGCATGGGTCAGCAGACCGCAAAGTTTAAGATCAAGAAGGGAGACACCGTTGTGGTTATCTCTGGAAAGGACAAGGGTAAGACCGGCGTTGTTGAGCGCGTGCTTCCACTTGAGGCAAAGGTAGTCGTTGAGGGTGCGGCTATCGTAAAGCGCCACCTTCGTGGTACTGGCCGTGGTCAGTCTGGTCGCATTGTAGAGCGTCCACGCGCTATGGCTATCTCAAACGTGATGGTCTATGACCCAAAGGAGAAGAAGGGTACCCGCGTTAAGCGCGAGGAGGTTGATGGAAAGCGTACCCGTGTCACCGTAAAGAGCGGCACCAAACTCGCGTAACCACCGTATTTATGACAATGATTACCAAAGAAAAGCAGAGCAAGGCATTTGATACCCTCAAGGGTCAGTTTGGCTACACCAACGTATTCTCGTCTCCGCGCCTTGTGAAGGTGGTGGTGTCTACGGGAGTAGGAAAGGCAGACAAGAACCGCAAGGCCCTCATCGAGGGACGACTCGCCCGCATTACGGGTCAGAAGGCAGCGCCACGCGCATCAAAGCAGTCAATTGCACAGTTCAAGATGCGTCAGGGTGAAATCGTAGGATTCCAGGTGACCCTTCGATCAACGCGCATGTTCCACTTCGTGGACAAGCTTATTCACATCGCACTTCCTCGTACGCGCGACTTCCGCGGACTCTCAGCAGGATCGTTCGATGAGATGGGCAACTACACTATCGGTATCAAGGACCACACTATCTTCCCAGAGACTTCAGAAGAGGACTTGAAGGACGTATTTGGTCTTGCCATCACCTTTGTGACCACTGCAAAGACAAAAGAAGAGGCAGAGGCATTCCTTCGCATGCTCGGTCTTCCAATCAAGACAGCATAAGCAGCATTTCTTGAAAGTAAAACCCCCAGCCCCGCTGGGGGTTTTACTTTTGCCCAATCCGTGGTATTCAAGAAGTAGGAGTTCACTGGTGCATTCCGCATCGCTGCTCAGTAAGGAGGCCCTATGGGGGACATTCTCGATATTCCTCGCGTTTGTTACTCGCTGGAAAGCAAGATGGACCACGTGTCCCACTTCCTGGCGTTCGCCGACCCGAATCATCAACTCGACGCGCACGCCCGCAAGCTGTTGGCGACTTTGGCCAGTAGTGAGACGAAGGGTTGTCTCGCGGTCTACGAACACAAGGGTTTGGTCGGTCAGGTCACGCTGACGCACCTCGGCTTCAAGCAAGGTGTTTCCATCCGCGAAACGGCTGTCCTCAGCCAACTTTCGAAGATGGGTGCCAAGCCCCTCTCCCTGGCGTTCGCGCTCGACCTGTGGGCGGCGCCGAAGGGTGCGGAGCTGGTTGGCGTGGTCTACACCGACCCGATCTCCGACGAGTACGGCAACCTGCACTATCTCGTCGTGAGGGAGGTGCAGGGCATTCGGTGGCTGTATGCGCAGCGCTTGGAGGCGCAGCGCATCTGGCCCCCGGAACAGCGGGTGATTTTCAGGCCGTTGTAGAGCCATTTCCTGGGCACGCGGGCCCGGTGTTGCAGATATTCATCTGTGGCGCCGGGCCTTTGTCATACCAGGCCGTCGCTTATTTGACAGCCTATATACTTACTGATAGATTACTTGAACGGCTCTCCGGAGCTATTTTCTTTATGGCAAAAACCTCACAACTCGCCCGCAACGCCAAGAAGGCGAAGCTATCGCTCAAGTACGCTGCAAAGCGTGCGGCTCTCAAGCTTGCTGGTGATTGGGAGGGTCTACAGAAGCTACCAAAGAATTCTTCCCCAATTCGTGTGAAGAACCGCTGCGTTGTTACTGGTCGCCCTCGTGGCTACATGCGCGCATTCGGCCTTTCTCGCATCCAGTTCCGCGAGCTCGCTCGCGAAGGGAAGATCCCGGGTGTTAAGAAGGCTTCTTGGTAATGCTGTCTATAATTTTTGTACTATGGTAACTGACCGCGTAGGAGACTTCATTATTCGCCTCAAGAATGCTGGCGCAATCGGCAAGCACACTGTTGTGGTGCCGTATTCAAAGCACGTAGAGGCTATCGCATACAAGCTTAAGGAGCTTGGGTACCTTTCTGAGGTAGGTAAGAGTAAGGTGCCATACAGCTTTGAGGTACAGCTAGCGCTAAACGAAGCTGGCGACAGCAAAATTACTGACGTAAAGCGCGTATCAAAGCCAGGACGTCGTCTCTACGCAGGTGCAGTTGATACGCACAGCGTAAAGAACGGCATGGGGGCACGCATCATGTCTACGCCAAAGGGTATTCTTTCTGATCGCGAGGCTCGCCGTCTCCACGTTGGCGGTGAGGAACTCTTCAAGATCTGGTAATTGGTTACGTATGATTACTTCACTCTCTCGTCTCGCAAAGAAGCCAATCGTTATTCCTGCAAAGGTTACGGTGGACACTAACGGTGGTGTGCTTTCTGTTAAGGGCTCAAAGGCAACGCTTTCAATGCCTATTCACCCAAGCATCACTATCGAGGTGACTGGTGAGGGACTTATCATCGCTCCGGCTGAGTCTTCAAAGCTTGCGCGTGCACTTACCGGTACTTTCGCAGCGCATGCTCGTTCTATGATGGCTGGCGTTGAGACGCCATTCAAGAAGGTACTTATCATGAAGGGTGTGGGATACAAAGTTGAGCTTAAGGGTCGCGACCTTGTGTTTGCGGTTGGATTCTCTCACCCAGTTACCCTCACTATCCCTGAAGGGCTTGAGGCAAAGGTTGAGAAGTTGAACATCACCATCGAAGGCGCAGACAAGCAGAAGGTTGGGCAGTTTGCAGCAGAGATTCGCGCTATCAAGCCACCTGAGCCATACCTTGGAAAGGGTATTGCATACGAGAACGAAGTGATTCGTCGCAAGCAGGGCAAGAAGGCTGTATAACATTGATTTATGGCTACTACACTACTTACAAAGAAAGGACTCCGCGATCGTCGCCACAAGCGCGTACGCGCACGTGTATCTGGTACGGCTGTTCGCCCACGTCTTGCAGTATTTAAGTCAAACCGCTACATCAGCGCACAGGTTATTGATGACACCGCAGGTGTTACTCTCGCCGCCGCTCACGGTAAGGCATTTGGCGGCGCACTCTCGAAGCAGGCTGAGGCAGTCGGTAAGGCTATTGTTGCTGCAAGCAAGAAGGCTGGTATCGACACTGTCGTCTTTGATCGTGGTGGCTACGAGTACGGTGGGCAAATCAAACTGCTTGCCGACACTGCCCGTGCGGAAGGACTTACGTTCTAATTATTTTTATGACTGACACTGAGATCAAACCAGAAGCAACCACCGAGACTCCCGTAGAGGCTCCGGCAACTGACGTAGCTGCTGTTACTGACACACGCGGCGCTGTTCGTGGACGCCGCCCACAGGGAGGTGGTCGTGGCGACGGTCGCGGACGTCCTCGTGATCGTGCTCCTCGCGAGCGTAGCGAGTTTGAGCAGGCAACGATTGACGTTCGCCGTGTGGCTCGTGTGATGGCCGGAGGTCGCCGTTTCTCATTCAGTGTGACTGTTGTGATTGGCGACAAGAAGGGACGCGTTGGAGTTGGTCTTGGAAAGGGAGCAGATACCGCGCTTGCTATTGATAAGGCTGTACGCGACGCGAAGAAGCACATGGTGACCGTAAAGCGCACCAAGGAGGGCTCTATCGCACACGACGTTTCTGTAAAGAACTCATCATCTATTGTCACTATCGTGCCTTCTCCAGGACGCGGTGTAGTGGCAGGAAGCGCTATGCGCATCGTGCTTGAGCACGCTGGTGTTACTGACGTGGTTGCTAAGATTTTGACCCGCACCAAGAACAAGCTCACCATTGCTCGCGCAACGGTTGATGCCCTCGCAAAGGCCCGTTAATTACTTTTACTATGCAGTCAAACACTCTCGCTCCAAAGACGCCTCGCATCACAACTCCTCGAGTAGGACGTGGTGGTAAGCGTGGAAAGACCTCGGGTCGTGGTACTAAGGGTCAGAACGCTCGTGCAGGACACAAGAAGCGCCCTGAAATGCGCGACCTCATCAAGAAGCTCCCAAAGCTTCGTGGTCACGGAAAGAACCGTTCACGCACCGTGCGTGTTAAGGCTCCGTATGACGCGGTGAACCTGTCAGCGCTCGAGAACGCATTTGTTGCGGGTGATTTGGTAAACCCAGAGACTCTCTACAAGAAGGGACTCGTGCGCGCACGTGGTGGCCGCATCAGCTATGTGAAAGTGCTTGGAACTGGTACCCTTACGAAGGCCCTAAAGATTTCCGACTGCGCGTACTCAGAGAGCGCAAAGACGGCAGTAGAGGCAGTCGGAGGCTCTATCCTATCCAATGCTTAAGCAGATCACACACAAACTAGGGCTTATTATCGGGGACCGGGTGCTTCGCAATCGCATCCTGTTTGTTCTTGCGGCCCTCGTCGTGTTCCGTATTCTTGCGGCTATTCCAATTCCTGGAGTAGACCATGTCGCACTTGCGCAGTTTTTCAGTAACAACCAGTTCCTTGGACTCCTCTCTGTATTCTCGGGAGGTGGTTTCTCATATTTGTCACTTGTGATGCTCGGTGTTGGCCCATACATCACGGCGAGCATTATCATGCAGCTTGGTACGGTGGTATTCCCACAGGTAAAGGCCATGTATACCGAAGAAGGGGAGGCTGGTCGCACTCGTTTCATCGCTATTTCTCGCGCTCTCACTATCCCACTGGCTATTCTTCAGGCAGTAGCATTCCTTTCGCTTCTTGAGAGTCAGGGTATTGTGTCATCGCTATCGCCGTTTGCGTTTGCACTTAACGTATTCCTCGTAGCGGCTGGCTCCATGCTGCTTATGTGGATCGGAGAGCTCATCACTGAGTTTGGTATTGGAAACGGTGTGTCACTCATCATCTTTGCAGGTATTGTTGCGTCACTTCCGTCGGGTATCGGACAGGCACTATTTGCAGCATCAGCAGCTAATATTCCTGCCTACATCGCCTTTGCGATTATCGCGCTCATCATCATCTTCCTCGTGGTTATGGTGTCTGAGGCAGAGCGTTCCATTCCAATTAACTACGCTCGCACGAGCCGTGGACAGAGTGCTTCAGGACCGTCGTATCTACCAATTCGCCTCCTTCAGACGGGTGTGATTCCAATCATCTTTGCGCTCTCACTCCTCCTCCTTCCGCAGATGATCATTACGGCACTTTCTTCAATGGGTGTTGCTGGTATGGCCGCAGTGCTGAATGGCTACAATGCGTTTGCTGCTAATCCGTTTGCATACGGCGCTGCATACTTTGCGCTTGTGGTGATGTTCACCTACTTCTACACCTCTATTACATTCGAGCCACATCGCGTTGCAGAGAACTTGCAGAAGTCAGGCGCATTCATTCCAGGCGTACGTCCTGGTCGTGAGACTGAGAACTACATCAGCAAGGTAGTTACTCGCATCACCCTCCCTGGTTCGGTGTTCCTTGGACTTGTAGCGGTAACGCCGTTCATCATTCAGGGAATAACGGGAATTTCTTCAATCCTTGTTGGCGGTACGGCACTCTTGATTGCGGTTACGGTAGTCCTCGACCTTATTCGCAAGGTTGATGCACAGGCATCGCTTCGCGAGTACTAATTCTGGTATGAGTCGCCGCGGCAAGCTCGTGCTCGTCGTTGCGCCTTCGGGGGGTGGAAAGAACACCCTTATTGAGGCGGCCGAAGAAGCATTTCCGGATCTGCAGACACTTGTTACGTGTACCACAAGACTCCCTCGACCAGGGGAAGTTAACGAGGTGGACTACCATTTCTTCACCCGAGAGGAGTTCGAGAAAAAGATAGCCGATGGTGCCTTTCTTGAGTGGGCAGAGTACGGAGGCAACCTCTACGGCACGCTGCGTGCGTCCATTGAGTCGGTGATTGCAGAGGGAGAACTGTTGGTGGCGGCGATAGAGGTGCAGGGTGCGCGCCAGGTGCGCACGCTTTTGCCAGAGAAGGAGTTGGCCATTATATACATTGATGCTGGAAGCTGGGATACGCTTTCAAAACGCATACAGGCACGTGCGGCAATAACTCCCGAAGAACTAGCAAAGCGGCACGAACGGTATCTGGATGAAGTGACCTTTAAAGACGAGGCAGATTACATAATTGAGAATCCAGATGGGGGTCTTGAGGAGGCAAAGCGCTCATTTGTGGACACTGTTGCAGTGCTTCGCCACATGATTTCTGGGTAGTCACGTGCGAGGGAATACGTTTACTGATAGCATATATTTCTAAGAAACAATTTACATGAATACGGTTCTTCTTATTGGGCGTCCTGGGTCAGGGAAGGGTACACAGGCAAAAATACTTTCAAAGGAGTTGGGCTGGATCCGCCTTTCTGCGGGTGATTTGATTAAAGAAATCCGGGACGGTTCGGAGCCGTTTTCTCCACGCGTACGCGAAATGTATGACAAGGGCACCCTCCTTCCGGATTGGTTTGCTGACTATTTGCTCGAGTCTAACCTGCTTGAGCTTGATACGCATGTGGGTGTTATTGCAGAAGGGTTTGGTCGTACGCACTCCCAGGCCGTACACCTTTCAGAGATTATTGCGTGGCTTGGCCGTAAATTGGTCGTTGTTAACCTTGATGTGTCTGAGGAGGAAGTGATTCGTCGCATGCTTGAGCGCGCCAAGACAGAGGACCGTCCAGACTCAAACGCAACAGAGAAGATTCAGGAGCGTCTCACAAAATTTACTGACGAGACTGGTCCTGCGCTCGCATACTTCCGTGAGCAGGGCATCGTGATTGATATTAACGGAGAGCTTTCACCAGAGGACGTGGCGAAGGAAATCGCTGCTAAGCTTGAGATATGATAGTTCGCACCAAGGAGCAACGAGAAGGCATTATTGAGTCGGGTCGCCGACTTGGTATCGTGCTTGAGAAAGTGGCAGCGCTTGTCGCGCCTGGTGTATCTGTGGACGTGCTTGATAGGGAGGCGGAGCGCCTTATCCGTGAAGGCGGGGATGAGCCCGCGTTTAAAGGCTATACCCCCGAGGGGGGAGGGCGCCCATACCCAGCAACACTGTGCGTGTCGGTAAACGAGGAAGTGGTTCACGGTATTCCAAATGAGAATCCTCGCGTACTTAAAGAGGGTGACATCGTGGCACTTGATATTGGCCTTACCCACAAGGGCTTTATCACTGACACGGCAGTTTCAGTCCCGGTCGGAAAGGTAAGTAAGGAATCCTACGACCTCATGAGCGCCACGCAGGCTGCTCTGGAGGCTGCTATAGCTGTAGCACGGCCAGGTAATCGTATTGGGGACATTTCACACGCTACCGAGCAAGCATTCGCGGGCACAGGGTTTTCAGTCGTTAAAATGCTTGGTGGACACGCCGTAGGGGAACACGTCCACGAGGAACCGTTTATCGCTAACGCCGGCCACCCAGGTACGGGCCCAGAGATTGTGAGTGGTATGGTGCTCGCGTTGGAGCCTATTGCAAACGCAGGGAAGGCCTCCGTAGTAATTGCTCCAGACGGCTACACCTATCGCACGCGTGATGGTTCCCGTTCTGCGCACTTCGAGCACACCATTCTGGTTGAGGACGACGAGACCATCGTGGTTACGCGCCGTCCGAGCGAACGAGCGTAGCATTTGCTGGTTTTTCGGGTATTATGAGCGCATAACAACCGCCTTTTGGCGTTTATTTTAAATTTATGGCAAATCCTTCCCACCCAAAGAAAGAGCGAACCTTCGTGATTGTGAAGCCGGACGGCGTACAGCGCGGACTCGTTGGAGAAATTACTCGTCGCTTTGAGAACACCGGTCTCAAGATTGTCGGCATGAGAATGGCCGTTCTTCCTGAGGATCTCCTATGGAAGCACTACGACAAGGACGATGCATGGTTCCTTAAGAAGGGAACAAAGATTGCCGAGGACCGTGCTGCTGCAGGCATGTCAGTCGACAAGGAGCCTATTGAGTACGGAAAGGACATCATCCGTGCACTCGTGAAGTACATGACGGTAAGTCCAGTAGTCATGATGGCTCTTGAGGGTAACCAGGCTGTAGCTGTGGTGAAGAAGATCGTTGGCGAGACTGAGCCTGCAACAAGCGATGTGGGTACTATTCGTGGAGACCTCACGATTGATTCGTACGCTATCTGCGCAGTAGATGATCGTGCAGTGCGAAACCTCATTCACTGCTCCGACGAGCCAGAGAACGCGAACAAGGAGCTTGCTATGTGGTTCCCGGAGACTGATCTCTACAGTTACCGACATGTGCAGGATGAAATTCTGTACGATGTTAACCTGGATGGCGTAATGGAATAATAGAAGACTCCAGAAAGCCGTTTCTGCTTTGTTGCAGCGTCAGAAATTTCTCTCACGGTACTATCCAGTACACCTCAAGAAATTTCTTCCTCGCGCCTCGCATAATTCGGCTTTCTGAAGGCTTTTCAGCCCGCTCGAACAAGGAAGCCGTCCAGAGAATGGGCGGTTTCTGTTTTCCACAGTCCAGTATTGGATAGGGGGTATAATTGCAGAGGAGTCGTCTCGCAATGCAACTTGCTTCAATTCCGGGAGTCCTATATTCACGCGCTCGAGTGCTCATTTTTGAACTAACGAACGCAGTGCGGACACCCACGTGGCACAAAAGAGTTGCCACATAGAGGCGGCTCCACGAACAAACTCGCAGCAATGCGAGTTTGTTCGTTTCCGCACATGCTACAGTAATAGCAATGCGATTGTATTGGTTCCTTCTAGCACTCTTTTCCTGTGCGATACTGGCGCTCGTACACAATGTAGCGAGTGCTGAGTATTTGTACTGGACCTACCGATGGCTTGATGTGCCAGTGCATATTCTTGGAGGCTTTGCCTTGGCAAGTCTGCTCGTTGCATTCCTGTTTCGGTATCGACCACTCTACTTCCTTGCCGGCATGATAGTTGTCGCAATTGGCTGGGAAGTATTTGAAGCATTTATTGGCATTCCGCGCCCACCGGATTACATCTTTGATACGGCAACTGACGTATTAAACGATGCGATTGGTGGTGCCCTTGCATACATACTAGCTCGCTACACCATATGGCGCTCCGTCTAACATTTGCTGGTGCTGCTGGCACCGTTACTGGCTCTAACTTCCTGGTCGAAGGCTCTCACGGCAAACTGCTTGTCGACTGTGGTATTGAGCAGGGTAGGGATATGTGTGAGGCCTGCATGTACGAACCGTTTCCGTACGATGTGCCGAGTATTGATGCGCTTGTCATTACGCACGCGCACTTAGATCACATTGGTCGCGCACCCAAGCTCATGCGTGAAGGGTTTCAAGGCAAGGTGTTTATGACAGCACCAACGGCCGACCTAACTGACCTGATGCTCCGTGACTCTGTGGCAATTTTGACGCGAGAAGCGCAGGCGGAGAATCGTGAACCTATGTATACCGAGGCGGATATTGATGCACTTATGGCACGGGTAGAAATTGTGAAGTACCACACCGAGCACAAGGTTGCTCCCGGACTCTCTATATTTCTGCGTCACACGGGCCACATCCTAGGCTCTGCTAGTGTTCGTATTAAGGACGACGAGGGTGTCACACTCGCTATCACAGGCGACATTGGTGCCACAGGCGAAGCGTACCTTCAGGACCCTGAGCCAATTCCCGACGCTGACGTCGTAGTTATGGAGAGTGTCTACGGAGACCGAGTGAACACGGGACGAGTCAATAGGGAACAGGAGCTGTGTGATCAATTGAACGTAGCTATTAAGCGCGGGGGAGTGATTTTGATGCCAGCATTCTCTATTGAGCGTACGCAGCTTTTGCTCTATACCATTTCAAACCTCATGGATGAGGGCAAGCTGCCGCGCATTGGCGTATTTCTCGATTCACCGCTCGCTATCCATGTGACGGATGTGTATCGCAAGTGGAGTGCAGAATACTTTAACGACAAGGTGGCCTCTGAGCTCACTCGAGAAAAGGACATATTCTCCTTCGGTTCCTTGCAGGAGACCCTCTCTCGTGGAGAGTCGCAAGATATAGAACAGGCGCCAAATCCAAAGATAATCATGGCAGGTGCGGGCATGTCGCACGGCGGGCGTATTGGTCGGTGGGAGCAGAAGTACCTGCCAGACCCTGACACCACGCTCTTTATCGTGGGATACCAAGCGCCAGGCTCCCCGGGGCGCCTACTGCAAAGCGGCGCGAAAATGGTAAAGATTGATGGCAGGCCGGTGAAGGTGCGCGCAAAGATTGGCAGCTACATGGGCTGGAGCGCGCACGCTGATCGCGACGGACTTATGGAGTTTGCAAAGGGAGCACTTCCTCAAACCAAGACCTTCTTCACGGCACTCGGCGAGCCAGCTTCTTCTCGCTTCCTTGCGCAACGTATTCATGGCTACCTGGGTGCCACAGCCTACGCCCCAACGAAGGGGGAAGTATGGGAGGTAACCAAACAAGGCGCTAAGAAAATCTCTCAGTAATAAACAAAGCCCCGCGAAAGCGGGGCTTTGTTTATGGAAAGGGAAGTGATTATCCCTTTACCTGGTCTACGATGCGGCCAAATACTTCAGGCTCAGTCGCTGCGAATGTCGCAAGTACCTTGCGGTCGAGGCCGATGTTCTTTGCCTTCATCTGCGCGATAAACGTGCTGTATGACTTAAAACCAAGGTCACGAAGAGCAGCGTTCAGGCGCACAATCCAAAGCTGGCGGTATACCGTCTTCTTATCGCGGCGGTGGTTGAACGCGTTCTTGCCAGCGTGCACAAGAGACTCCTTCGCAAGGCGCACCTTGGTGGAGCGGCCATGACGGTATCCCTTTGCGCGAAGAAGAATATTCTTCCTACGCTTTGCTGACGTTACTCCTCCTTTTACTCGTGCCATACAGAATTAATTAATTTACAGAAATTACTCAGCAGCTGCTGGTGTCTCTACCACCACAATAGCCTGCTTTGCAGCTGCGCTCTTCTTGCTACCACCATTACCACCAAGGAAACGGCGCATGACATCATTAGTCACGGTAAGTGACTGGGCACGGTTCTTCACACGCTTGGTGCGTCCGCGCTCCTTTGCGTTGAAGTGGTCCTGGCCGGCCTTGCGCACGACCAATTTGCCGGTGCGGGTCACCTTTATGCGCTTTGTGAATGACTTGTTGGTTTTCATGGTGTTGGTGTTGGGGTCTTGTCGATACTCGCACTCGTTGGCTTTACCTTGGCTTCTCGCTCTAAGATGGCAGCAAATCCTTTCGGGGCCTTTGCTACTGGCTCGGCGATCTTGTACTGGTAAGGAATAAGCATGATGAACTTCTCAAGGCGGGTCTTTAGGAAGGCTTCATCCATTCCCTTGTACCGACCCTTGAGGAAGAGTTCAGCACGCACCCGGTGGCCTTCTTCCAGCCACTCAGCGGCCTTGTTGGCCTTTAGGCGCATGTCGTTCTCTCCGGTGCCCACCTTTATCTGTACTTCCTTAGTCTCAGAGACCTTGGCTTTGCTTCGGGCAGCGCTTTCTCGCTTCTTCTGCTCGTACTGAAATTTACCATAATCCATGACCTTGGCAACCGGCGGGACCGCATTTGGCGAGATTTCAATCAAGTCGAGGCCGAGGCGCTCTGCGGCTGCAAGAGCCTCAGAAAACGAGAGAACTCCTAGGTTTTCTCCCTCAGGACCGACAACGCGCAGAGTTTCTGCGCGGATTTCCCGGTTTATGCGTGTTCGTTCCGTAGTACTCAAGTGTTTTTGGCTTAGGTACTTGTTATTTTAGCACACCAATGCGGTATAAACAAGTACGCCCCGGAGGCGGCAAGCGACTCCGGGGCGTACTTCCTAGCTCATTTTATATACTTCCCTTGACGGTCGCGTCCTTGGTAAGTCCGGTGCTAAAGTCCCGAAGCATATCGCTTAGGTCCTGAAGCTCCTGGGCACACTTATCTTTGCTATCTTGGTCAGTCTTGGTGCAGTATTCGCGCACGAGGTCACGCTGCGCTGTGATATTAGTGTCCTTTTGTCCCTTAGGGTTAGCAAGGAAATAGAGGGCAACGATAAGGAGGAGTGCCAACACTACGATAATGGCCCAGGCAACATTGAGCTGTTTCTTGATGTTCATACTCGTATATTGTACCCCGTCTTATCCCGCGTGGGGAGGGTCAGGCTAAATGAGGTAGAATCCTATATATGGAGAAGATCACACACCGTGGGGCCATTATTGAGGTGGTGCAGCAGGAAGTTGAGGTTGGTGGGAAGGTAAAGACGTTTGAATTTGCGCGTCGCTCGCCCGGCACCAGGCTCATTATTGAGAAGGGAGGGCAGATTCTGCTCACCAAAGAGTTTAGACGAGAGTTGGGTAGCTACGACTATCGTCTTCCTGGCGGGAAGGTATACGACACGCTTGATGAATACAACGACGCTCTCCAGAATGGGGTAGATATAGAAGGAGAGGCGGAGAAGGCTGCGATGCGAGAGGCTCGAGAGGAGGTTGGTGTCCAAGCACAGGGTCTCACGCTGGTACACAAGTCAGTGCTCGGTGCTACGGTAGTCTGGGATCTGTACTATTTTGTAGTGACCGATTTCACACAGACACAGCAAGAACTTGAAGATGGGGAGGATATCACCTTTGCTTTCTATGACAGGGAAGAAGTACGAAGGATGTGTTTGGGTGGTGAAGTGTCAGAAGAACGCAGTGCGCTTGTGCTGTTGCGTCATCTTGCATAGATATGCAAAAGTCGTTGATTGTCGGTGGGGGAGTTACTGCCGCGGTGGCACTCGCCGTCATTGGATTCTTCCTTTTTCATAGTTCAAGCGCACAGGCCTCGTGCGATACGGTTGTGCCGAGGCCGGTAATTATCGCGTTTGGAGACAGTCTCGTGGAGGGGTACGGAGCTCCGCGGGGCGGAGACTTTGTGTCAAAACTCTCTTTTCGTATTGGTGTGCCAATCCTAAATTACGGAAAGAGTGGCGACACAACCACTGACGGACTGGCTCGTGCAAAGGAAGTGGAGGGTAGGGCAGACATCGTCATTCTGCTTCTTGGTGGGAATGACGCACTGCGGAAGACACCACTGACACAGACCAAGCAGAACCTCGCTACGTTGATTGAGCGATTCCAAACCGGCGGCAGGACGCAGGTAGTGCTGGTTGGCGTGCTTGGCGGCTTTCCAAGCGACCCGTACGCACCCATGTTTAAGGAGTTGGCAAAGGAATACAAGGTTACGTACGTGCCAAACATTCTTTCGGGGCTCATTGCCAACTCAAAGTATATGAGCGATCAAGTCCATCCAAACGAAGCAGGGTACGAGAAAATAGCCGAGCGCCTTACTCCTATTTTGAACTCAGTCTGCAGCGCGAAATAAGAAAGGCCCTGCGGATTGCTCCGCAGGGCCGGTTCTTGCGATCAGTCGGGTGTGACGCTGTGAATTCGAGTCACACGCGGACGTTTCCATTCGGGCTTCGTCTTGAAGTCGCAATCGATAATCCACCCGATCTTTGGCACACCGCTTTTGTAGTCGCGGCGCACCACCGACATGTTGATGGACATCTCGACGCCAGCACGTGTCCGAACGAACACAATGCCCTTGTTGCGGGGAACAGCGACCACCGTCACCAGTGTGCCAACGGCCCCCTGCGCGGCCCCTGTGTTGCTTGCCTTTGAATGCCCGCCCCCAGTCTTCATGGAGTACTTGGACTTTCCCGGCGGATCCCCAACTCGTTGCTCAGTTCGTGGGCGATTCTTTCGTCCCATCTGACCCTCCCGGTCGTTGTTTCTCCTTTGCTGTTCTACAGGGGAATGAGCGAGGGGTCAATGTATTTCATGTTGTTACGTACAAAGTGCAAGGTCATTGGGGAGGTCGTGCTACTTCTGGTGTTTGCGGTGGTGCTACTTTGAGGACCGTTGGAGCGTTGTACTGTGTAAGTAGTACGTAATCACCTTACTCGTATGCTTTCACTACTCGCAGAGCAGACTTCCTCGATAGTGCATTCATTGCTCCCCGTGGGCACGCTCGTTATTGCGCTTATGGTGGGGTATTCAGCCGCAAAGATTAACAGGAAGAACAAAATGGTAGACGTAGCGATGCATTGCATAACTCGCTATGACGTCATTTCTCATGACCGCACTCAAGTCTCCTCGCGCGAGCAGGCACTCAGTTACTACCGCAGATACTTTGGACTCAAGAGTGACCAGTTTGATTACTGGCTCTCAGGTCTTATTGATGCGGAGAATATGGCGAGCTGGTCGTATGCGACGCTTATGGGATTTGAGCAGGAGAGGCACCTTTGCTACGAGGTAAACGGCGCCGAGGAGTGCATGACATTTTCACAGGGCTGGGAGGCCAGCATTAACGTGCACGACGCGCCAAACGCCACCTTTGTACGAGTGATGGAAGAGATACGGACTATTGCACGTAAAGAGCTAGAGCCAAAAGCGAAATACTATGAGCTTATTACATTACTTGAGCGTACTGAGGAAGTTGAGCAAGATTTCATACGATTTGCCGATGTCGGATTCTTCTTCTTGCGCATTCGAGGAGGGAATATGCGAGCATTTCGCAGAATGGAAGAGCGTCATCATAAACGCGTGAACGGAGTGAGTGGACACACATTGCGTGGGAAAGGGTAAGGCAAAGTAAGGATGTGGTGTTTGCATACCCCAGGGGGGTATGTGGTACAATGGGTCCATATGAAGAAATCTATACCAGCATCACGTGAGCTCGTGCAGCGGTTAAACCGCATTGAAGGACAGATTGGTGCACTTCGTCGCTCGATAGAGGCAGGGAGTACTGAGGATTGCACGCAGACGTTGTATCAGTTAAAAGCAGCCACTAATGGACTGAAGCGCTTCGGGGAGGCGTTTGCTCGCGAGTATGCACAAGCATGTGTACGGGAGGGGAAGAGCAAGGCGCACCTAGAGAAGAGTATCGACCAGATTATAAGTACTGCGTTTACACTCGCATAATTCTTATACGTATGTTTGGAATGTCATTTGGACCAAAGAATGTGACGGTAGAAGAGGCGCATGCAACGCTTGGAAGTGATGGGCACGCTCTTGTAGATGTACGCACCCATGACGAAGTGTCGGAGGTAGCCGTACCAGGCGCGCTCCATATTCCGCTCGACCGACTTGAAGCAGAGGCGCATACACTGAAGGATTATTCGTCTGTTCACGTGATGTGCCGCTCGGGTGGTAGGAGCGCAATGGCAACGGGCGCTCTTCACGGGCTTGGCATGACGCATGCAAAGAATGTGTCTGGAGGGATTATTGCGTGGCAACAGGCAAAACTACCAACAAAGAAATAAATGACAATGCACTACTACCCATTTCATTCGCCCAGAGGATGTCTCTCGTACCTGGTGGTGGACGATGTTTCTAAAGAGGCAGTACTTATTGATCCCTCGCAAGAGATTCCTCTTGAGGACTACCTGGGCGCACTGCGAAAGCAAGAAGCAAATCTACGCTACATCATAGAAACGCACACCCATGCTGATCATGTTTCGTCTGCACCCGTGCTGAAGGAGAAGACTGGCGCACTGTTGGTGCGGCACGCACTTGCCCCATCAAAGCTAAACGACCTGCCCGTTAGTGGCGGGGAAGAACTCTTCCTTGGACAAGAGCGTTTGCGTATCGTGGCAACTCCGGGGCACACTAACGAGAGCATTTCCGTATCGGTGAACGAGGCGGTTTTTACCGGAGACGCACTCCTCATTGGTGGAACCGGGCGCACCGACTTTCAACTCGGGGATAGCGAAGCCCTCTACACTTCGCTCCACGAGGTATTCGGGACGCTTCCGGACAGTGTCGTGGTGTATCCTGCCCACGATTACAAAGGTCGAACGCACTCAACGATAGGGGATGAGCGAGCACACAATCCACGGTTCTTGCTGCCAAAGAAGGAATTTATTGAGGCGCTGAACGCGCACCACCCACCGTTGCCTGAGCTGTTCGAGCAATCTATTGCGCAAAACAGTACCTAGTACGTCGTGTGACCGGAAGTTCCAATATTGGGCTATTGTTATACTGTATCTATTAACCCACCGAACACTGTAC
>CAZUBJ010000009.1:0-4987 GCA_964618705.1 uncultured Candidatus Saccharibacteria bacterium | reverse complement strand
ACGTTGATGGATTTGTTTTTTCAGTACCAAAGGATAAGAAGGCAGAGTACAAAAAGATTGCAAAGGAGGCCGCGGGTGTGTGGAAGAAGTTTGGGGCACTCGACTACAAGGAATGCCGAGCCAATGATGTAGCGCCTCAGCACGTCACGTTTACTTTTCCAAAGATGGCGAGGGCCAAGGAGAACGAGGAAGTATGGTTTTCGTTCATCGTCTTTGCTTCGAAGGCTGATAGAAACAAAATCAACAAGCAGGTGATGGACTACTTTGATAAGAAGTACGCTGGGAAAGATATGCCCATGCCATTTGATATGAAGCGCTTCTCGTACGGCGGTTTTGCGACAGAGGTAGAGATGTAGTGGCGCTACGCACCAGGTACAGGTTCCAAGGTCTTCTCAAGAAGTGCCGCGAAGTCTTTTGAAGAAAGCATGGCGTTCTCTCTGAGCGTATCTCGGTGAATAGTTAAGTCGTACTTGATGCGAAGTTCCTCGCTGCTTAGGTTGTTCAACTCTATAAATCCTTGTCGCTCTAGGTAGTAGTCAGAGAGGCCAGTCAGGTTCCAGGATATGTCGTAAGGAAGGGTTCCTGGGTAGTACTTGTTCACTATCTTTGCCAGCATGTTCGTGCAGTTGGCGGTGAGTGTGTGATAGAAACGCGGAGCAGCTGCAAGCTCGTTTGTCTCAGCCACAAATCCTTTAAACAAAGCCTGTGCTTGGTCTCGTGAGAGTGCGAGAGGGAAGCGATAGAGCTGCTCGTTTTTATAGACTGTTCGCTGTGTCACGAGGTCGCGCTCGGTACCCCACAGATACTGCAACTCATACTCATTCAAAAATCCGTTTACAAACGAATAGGTTTCAGTCGCTTCGCGCCTCGCCTCAATAGAGAACGCCACCGTACGCCCGTCCTTTAAGTGGAAAGAGACAAAGGTGTGTCCCACTTCACGAATGGAGGAGAAGTGGTCTAGGAAAAAGTACACACGCTCAATGTCCTCTGGATTGACCACCGTATCGTTCCACTCTCGGGTAACAATAGTGCTGCTGCCGAAGGTAAAGTTCCGGAGATTGTGTATCACGACGCTACCGTCTGTTTCACTCGTGGTGGTATTCAATTTTGAAAACATCGTGTCCCACTCTCGGTCGTTCAGCGGGGTTTTGGCGGTCAGGTATATTCCTGTACCAACGAGCGCTAGAAATAACAGAAACACGCCACTCAACAGTATTTTAGACATTCGTTTTATTGTACTCCTGGAATGCAAGGTAGAATACATAGCATGAAAGACTTTAGACTCCTTTCGGTTTTGTATGCACTGGTTTCACTTATTGGTGTAGGACTTGTGTACATGTCCTGGGCTTGGCCAGGACGACCGACAGGGCTATTTCAAGGCGATAATATTTGGGCGTTGGGGTTGGCTGCAGTGTGTATTTTCACTATTGCGGGCACAATTGAAAGTTGGATGTGGCGATCGAAGCGAAACAAATTCCAAAACTTTCTGGTATGGGGACCGTTGGTGCTTCTTCTTGTCTTCGTCACGTTTGCTTCTGGAGGATTCGGTCTTCTGATGTGACTCAAGGCTTAGGGTACATAAGATCATCTTGCGCGCTCACTTGGATAGTCAACCGAGAGAACTCCCACTTTTTCTGTCTCCACACAAAAGCGAAAACCGCCCAGAGGCGGTTCGCAATTTTGTGTGGAACTGGCTACATGAGGTTAGAACCTCATTACTGGAAAGCAGAGCCTTACATTTCCTACAAGTCGTGGATGAATGGTAGAGGTGTGCAGAGCAGGAAAGCCAATCGGTGTAATCAAATGAGGAAAGATGACCGAACAGATATAGAACCTTCAAACTATAGGTATTCTTTTTCGTAACGGCGCATTGCGTTTTCAATGAGCTTAAGACCTCTGCCGCGTTTTGTTGTGAGGTAATAACCATCCTCATTTTTAGCGACAAGACCGTCATCAAGAAGCTTCTTAAGCTTTAACGTAAGCGTGCGTGTGGAAATTCCCTCCAATGATCGCTGAAGGTCACAAAAGCGCTTGGCGCCATGGTTGAGCTGGTAGAGGATAAGCATGGTCCATTTATCGGAAAGCAGTTGAGCAACTTTCGTGATGGGGCAGGTTATTTCAGTCTTCTCCATTATTCTGCACTATAGCAAGGGTAAGAGTACTTTACAATGTAAAGTAGATTCCTGTATACTAAGGGGGATAATTTAATACACATATGGACTACACAAACCTTGCAGACTCCGATTCAGTATCTCGTTCAGCAGCAGCTCTCACTGAGCACAACTTTCACCCTATCGTCGTAAACTCGAAAGAGGATGCATTGGCTAAAATACAAGAACTTATACCAGCGGGCGCATCGGTAAATAATGGCGCATCGCGCACACTCGAACAGCTAGGGTTTGTTGAACTCCTAAAGACTGGTGAGCATACATGGAAGAACTTACATGGTGAGATTCTCGAAGAGGAAGATCCTGCTAAGCAGGGGCTTCTCAGAAAGCAACACACTGTGTCAGACTATTACCTTGGAAGTGTGCACGCTCTTACAGAAACAGGTGAGCTGGTAATTGCTTCTGCTACTGGTAGCCAGTTGCCCGGTATCGCATACAATGCCCAAAATCTAATATTGGTTGTTGGTGCTCAGAAGATTGTGCCAACCCTTACGGATGCACTTGAGCGTATTCAAAAACATGTCATTCCTCTTGAGGATGAGAACATGAGACAGAAGTACGGAATAGGTACGCTTTGGGCAAAGACTCTCGTGCTCCATCACGAACACCCAATGATGGGTCGAACCGTACACATTCTCATTGTGAATGAAGGCCTCGGTTTCTAGTTGGTAACCCTTATTTTTGATGGGGAGAAGGTGCTCAATTAAAAAACCGCTTAAAGAGCGGTTTTTTAATGTTCTACATGTTTCCACATAGTTCTATATCGGTGGAATTGGGTTCATGAGCTTAGAACCACGCTCCTGCAAGGCACGTCCTCACATTTCTTAAAAGTGGTGGATGAATGGTAGGGGAGTGGACAGCAGGAAAGCCAATCAGCGTATGGCTCGTGAGCACAAGGGTGAACTATTGATTAGAACCTCCTTCCAAAGATTGGAGTTTACTCGTCATCCATTCAATCTCTGTCTGCTGACCAGAAAGGATATTCTCGCAGAGCTCCTTAATCTGGGGATCTTCTAGGTGTGCCTTCTCGCACATAAGTATCGCCCCTGCATGGTGAGGAATCATGGACTTAAGAAACTGCTCATCTCCAATGGCAACTTGCTGTCTGATGAAAACGAATGAACAAACGAGCAGGAGTACACCAACTGCAATAATCCCCACGTTCAGTCTCTTTTTCGGATACATAGAACCCATGATGAGAAGTTCGAGTACCACCATCGGTGCCGCCATTAGTGCGGCCATATAGAACTGGTTATGGTTCGGGTGGATATTTGCGAAGGTGTCCACCATGGCGTACATGAGCACGTACATGGCAATGAGGTGCAGTACGAACATGAGAAGAAGACGACCGTAATTTTTGTGATGATCCATAGTGTTTAGGATACTCCTTGCGTAGGATTTGACAATATACCCCATGGGGGTATATTGAGTGTATGAAGACAGAAGCAAAGAAACAGGTACTAAACCGACTAAATCGGATAGAGGGACAGGTACGAGGTTTAAAGAAAATGATTGAAGAGGATACTTACTGCGTTGATGTCATCACGCAGACCTCAGCCGTGAAGCGGGCATTATCAGGCGTTGAAGACCAGCTTCTGGAAAGTCATCTTGGTACATGCGTCATCGGGCAGATGAAAAAGGGTCAGGAGGATAAGGCCACCAAGGAGATTCTGAAGATTTACTCATTAAAGCGCGCCTAAATATGGATCACAGCCACAATAATGGACAGAGTCTCAATAAAGTAGCCTTTAGTGCCACACTCCACTGCCTTACTGGTTGCGCTACAGGTGAGGTTCTCGGACTTGTAATTGGTACGGCACTTGGGTGGGGAGCCGGACAGACTATTGCTCTTGCAGTGGCGCTCGCCTTCTTCTTCGGATATCTCTTCACGATGGTTCCGCTTCTGCGGCATGGAATGACGCTCGGTGCCGCCCTTGGATTAGCATTCGCCGCAGACACAGTCTCTATAGCAATCATGGAGGTGGTCGATAATGCGGTCATGCTTCTTATTCCAGGCGCGATGACCTCCGGGCTCACTAGTCCGTTGTTCTGGGGGAGTATGGCGTTTGCGCTTGTGGTCGCTGGAATGTTCGCATTCCCGGTGAACCGCTGGCTCATTGCCAGAGGGAAGGGGCATGCGGTTGTGCATGCTCACCACGGACATCATTAGGAACGATAATCGTTAACTTAACTATTCTATGGATACAAAGATTCTTCTCGTTGCGTTAATTGCTCTTATTGTTGGAGCTGGTGGAGGGTATGTGATGGCAGGAAGCAAAACTCCTAATGTAGATGAGCACATGATGGGCAACGGCGTGATGATGCATAACAACTCCATGGGTATGAGTGGTGCCATGGATGAAATGATGCAGGGACTCGCCGGAAAGACTGGCGACGAGTTCGATAAGGCGTTTCTTTCGGAAATGATTATGCACCACGAGGGAGCGGTGGTTATGGCAGAAGCTGCGCTCAAGAGTGCTAAGCACGAAGAGATCAAGACTATGGCGAACGCTATCATCTCAGCACAAACAACAGAGATACAACAGATGAAGGATTGGCAGAGGTCTTGGTACGGGAACTAAGGCACTCAACATATATAGAAAAGACCGCCGGTGGGCGGTTTTTCTATTCTTCTACATGCTTCTATATAGTTCTATATGCGGTGGACATGGTGAACGAAAGTTGGAACTCACTACATTCTTGGCTTTTCGAGTGCTCAGAGGCCATTTTAGAGGCGAGTAAGAGCATTAATAGCAAGGAAAACGTTATATATGGCCGTGCGTAAGGGTCACTGGTGGTTATTCAAACAAACCACCAGT
>CAZUBJ010000008.1:13159-27751 GCA_964618705.1 uncultured Candidatus Saccharibacteria bacterium | reverse complement strand
CCCCGATTTGATCCGTGAGAGGGATCTGTCCTAACCGTTAGACGATGAGGCCGTGCATGTTTTATACCGTAGAACCGCTACAAACACCAGAGGGATAGTGGGAGAATATTGACTATCGGCCCAAAATAGGTTATACTCATGTTTGAGTGCCCGCTTCAATCCTGAAGCTATCAATCAAGGGGGTCCTACATGGCTACCAAAATTGGGGACGAAAAGCCCCAGACCGAAACGGACCTCCGGGTCGCTGTGCGCATGTTCCATCCGGGAGAGCTCCAGCTCATCAGGTTCAAGCTGACTGCGGGTATTCCGCATCTGAGGCAGCTCGGTGATCTGGTTGAAGACGGGCAGATTAGTCTGGTGGAAGTTTCGCGGAAACTTGACCAGGAGCCTGGCCTTTCGAACCAGGGCACGTGGCGAGACCCGCTCGCCCGCACCCGTCTGATTCGAATCAACGGCACTTTCAACTGGGAGGACTTCACGAAACTCTTCTTGGACACCAGCCTACTGGAGGTGATTGCTCCCTACGAGGAGTGACACGCTGTCCTTGCAAACCGGCCCCGTCGCGAAAGCGGCGGGGTCTTCTACTGTGTGATAACGAAGCGCGCCCCGACCATCGCTGGTCGGGGCGCTGATTGCGCTAGGGCGGTAGCTCCTCCGGGTCAATGGAGAAGAGTCCGTCCAGTAGCTTGTTGCCATCGGTGTCACCGAGGAGCTCGAGCTCGGTGTGTTTGCACCAGGGCGGAATGGTAGTTCCGTCGCTGATTGCCACCACACAGGCTCGGAAGCCATTGAGGACGCGCTGCTGCTGATAGAACATGGAGTGCGCGAAGAGCCGCGCACGCAACGATAGTGGCGAGAGCTGGTCGTCTGCGGTCGGAACGACCACCGCGCTGAAGCCCCCGTCGAAGTCGTAGGTGATGCCGTAGAGTACGGCGGTGTCGTCGGACATGGCGGTACTCCTTTTGGCAGGTCCGTGCGCAGTCTAGCCTATTTGAATTCTTTGAGCCAGAGCCCACCAAAGAGACCTGGTTTGTATACACCAATGCGCGTGCGGTGAATGGATGCTGCTACCGCGCAGGTGCCAAGCGCTTCGCCAAGACGTTCAGCAAGCGTGCGCATATAGGTGCCAGTTCCGCAGGTGACCGTTATGCGAATAATGCAGTACTCACGAGGTGGTGTTTCGGTAAACAGGGAAGTCCATGCACTACGAATGGCATCCTGACGAAAGTCCTGCCCAAGTCCCTTGCTTGGCGCATCGTCGCGCGGCACGACACTGAGTGCCTTTTCTATATATGCACGAACGGTGTCTGTGTCCTCAGTGCGAATGTCACGCAACCTGATGCGGTGAATAGTCTCTGGGTGAGTAGGGATGGTAATGCGGTCGCTTGACCCTGCTAGGGTGTGCATAAAAAGAGGGACACCGTTTACGGTCTTGGATGAAAAGAGAGGATAGGCATGTGAGCGCGTGCCCAGCTGCTCGTTCAACACCTGGAGCACATCTTTCTTACTTGGGGGAGCTGACTGTCCGCATGCGCGAGGCAGGCCAAGCAGGTCGCCCGTGTCGGTTGCCAGATCAAGAAGCACACTCACTTCGTACTCTTTGTCGAGGCCTGTGTATGCGTCTTTTCGTTTACATTCCTCTCCAAGCAGTACAAGTAACTTGCCGGAGGCGAGTGGGTCGAGCCTGCCTGCATATGTTGCTGGCACATCTGCATATTCTGGACGCGCTTCCTTCCAAAGGGTGAGCGCCTCAAGTGGTGTCTGGCCAATTTTCTTATCAAGTATGACAAAACGCTTCATGGGGAAAGTGTAGCAAATAAAAACCTAGGGCCGGCACGCGATGCGTACCGGCCCGTTGGGAGGTGGTTTTAAGCGGGATGTTCCCGCAGACGACGTTCGAGACCGAAGGCCGCCCTGGAATGCTCATTGCTCATGCCGTCGTAGACATCAGCCTGGCGATGGTCGCCGGCGAGTCGGCACTGCTTCGCCTTTTCGCCCGAACTCATGGCCACGTCGAGGTGGCCGTACATCGCGTCCTGCAGGTCATCGCTTTGGGAATCAACACCAACCAAGATCTTCTCTCCCGTTTGTTTCCTGTCGTGCCCAAACAGCGCGACAAAAGCAAATCTATCACGAGCCCTTATAAACAGCTAGTACTAGAAATAGGAAAACCGCCGTACGGAATGCGTTCTGCATCCGTAGGCGGTCTTGGTTTTCCTCAGGCGGCCCTTTGTGGCTTGATGAGGCGGCAGTGCCGCTCATCGATGACGCGAAGCAGGAGTCCACACTCGTTCTCGAGTGTTTCCTGAAGGTCGCGCATCTCGAACTCCACTTCCACCTGGTTGCGGTTGTCTGCCAGGCAGACGAACATGGTGCCCAGATAGTCGTCCTGGCGCTCGAACGACTTACCGCAGACGACCGTGTCTGTCAGTAGTGATTCGATCCCCGGACAGGCCGAAAGACGCTGCATCCCGTCCTCAGACGGAACGATCGCGATAGCAAATCCCCGCCGGTACTGAGAATAGACGAGGTGTCCGTGATAGAAAGCAGTCATGAGTTGCTCCACAGAGATGTGCTGAACTCACCATCAGCGTATGTGAAAGGTCTAGCGCCCTTCTGGGCACTAGTAGAACACACAATGAGCTATCTGCCTACTGAGTGACGCGCTCGTCGATGACCGCCTTCACGTCAGGTCCATCGGCTCGCCCCGCAAGTTCCTTCATAAGCATGCCCATAAACTTTCCGGCCCCTGTTTTATCAATGGGTCCTTGCTCAGCAAGCTTCTCGTCCACAATCTTTGCGATCTCCTCACGCGACATAAGGGTAGGGAGGTAGGCAGAAATGACTGCCAGCTCTGCAATCTCTGGCTCCGCGAGCTCCGGCCTGCCTGCAGTGGTGAACTGCTGGATAGAATCCTTGCGTTGATTGGCGGCGCGCTTAAGCACCGCGAGCGCTTCTTCATCGGTGAGAAACTCGTCTGGCTTTCGTTTCTTGGCCACTACCTCGTTGGTCATCATAGTAACGAGTGAGCGCACGGTGCGCAGACGTACCTCGTCTTTGGCACGCATAGCTTCAACGATGGAGGCTTTGATGGATTGATGAATAGTCATATGGGAAAAGAGTAGCATATGCCTTGCTATACTGTCTGTACGACATATGAACGGTTATTCCTGGCACAGTACCCACGTGGGCGAGGTGAGTCGCATGTTCATGGTGGACCCGCTTACTGGGCTTACCGAGGAAGAGGCTCTGCTGCGTCATCAGAAGGGAGCAAACGCGCTCCCAAAGCCAAAGCCAACGCGCTGGTTTGTGCTCGTGTTTCGGCAACTGAAGAGCCCGATTGCATTTGTACTTCTTGCGGCTGCGGCAGTGACCGTTGCTATTTCTCACTTCACTGACGCGCTCGTCATTGCCGCTGCACTTTTTGTAAATGTGATAATTGGCGTGTTTCAAGAAGGTCGTGCCTCACGCTCATTTAGTGCACTTGCAAAGGGAGAGGCGGTACGTGCAGTAGTGCTGCGAAGCGGGAAGCGACAAGAAGTCTTTGCAGAAACAGTGGTGGAAGGCGACATCATCGTACTTTCTCCTGGAGTAAAGATTCCCGCTGACGCACGCGTACTTGAAGCAAGCGGCCTTGAAGTGCAAGAAGCTGCACTTACGGGAGAATGGGTTCCTACTGAGAAAACCGTGGAGCCTGTTGCGGAGCACGCTCCGCTAGCAGAACGCACGTGCATGCTCTATGCGGGAACCTTGGTGACCAGTGGCTCTGGTACAGCGGTTGTTGTGGCTATTGGCAGTGCTACCGAGTTTGGTGCTATTGCGGACGAGCTTGCGAAGGCGCGCCACACTGAGACGCCGCTCCAGCGTGATATGAAGCAGGTCTCGCGCATACTACTCATAGTTATTGCTGCCGTCATAGTCGTTGTTATTGGGTTGGCTCTCGTGCGAGGCTTGCCGTTCTCTGATGTGCTGCTTATGGCTATCGCCCTTGCGGTCGCGTCAATTCCAGAGGGATTACCGGCTGCTATTACAGTGGTGCTCGCTCTTGGCATGGAGCGCATTCTAAAGAGTGGTGGACTGGTGCGCAGTCTACTTGGTGCCGAAACGCTTGGCGCTACGAGCATTATTTTGACAGACAAGACCGGTACGCTGACAGAGGGGAAGATGGAAGCAGTCGGATTTATTACGCTCGGAAAAACAACAGAGTCTATTGAAGGGGTGCAGGCGCAGCGCATGCTACGCGCGGCCATTTTGGTGTCAGACGGATTTACAGAAGAGATTGATGCGCCCTCCACGGGCTCTGACAGTATTGTGGTGCGCGGCCGCCCTATGGATCAAGCGATTATTCGAGCGGGACTTGAAGCGGGACTTGCCGAGGCGCAGCTGCGCAAGGAAGTGCCAAGAGTTAGTCAGCTCGCTTTCTCGTCAGTACGACGATATGCCGGCGTCATTGTGCAGGAGGGAAAGAAGGCCACTACGTATATAAGTGGTGCGCCCGAGGTGTTCTTGGAACATGCAAAGTTCCCAAAGAGCGAGCGTGAGTTTTACGAAGATGCGCTTGGTCGTGCTGCGATGGAAGGGAAGCGTGTGCTTGCTGTAGGGCGCGTACCTAGCACCAAGCTCGCCTTTCCACACGAAGATGAGCTGCCGAAGTTTATACATGGGGCAGAGTTGTATGGATTTGTGGTGTTCTCTGACGTCATCCGTAAGGATGCTGCTGAAGCCATTGCGCGCATACAAAGTGCTGGTGCGCGCGTCATCATGCTCACCGGGGATAATCCTGAGACCGCACGATGGTTTGCCAAAGAAGTCGGGATTGCACAGGAGGGAACACGAGCGGTGACGGGTAGTGAGATTGCACTCCTAAGCGACAGTGACTTACTTCTTCTTCTGCGCACCGAGCAAGTGTTCGCGCGCGTGTCGCCAAATGACAAACTGCGCATCGCGCGAGTGCTTACTGGGGCAGGCGAGGTGGTTGCAATGACCGGGGATGGGGTGAATGACGCCCCGGCGCTTGAGGCGGCGGCAATCGGGGTGGCGCTTGGAAGTGGTACGGATGTGGCAAAGGAGGCGGCTGACATTGTGCTTCTCTCTGACAGCTTCTCGGTGATTACGCGCGCCATCGAAGAGGGAAGGCGCTTGCGTGACAACGTGAAGAAGTTACTCGCGTACATGCTTGCGACGAACTTTAGTGAACTTATGGTGATTAGCGTTTCGCTTGGTGCGGGACTCGCGCTTCCCATTCTCCCCACTCAAATCATGTGGGCGAATCTTATTGAGGGTGGGCTTATGAACATCGCACTTGCGTTTGAGCCGTTGTATCCATCTGCCATGCGACGTTCGCCAAAGCACCCAGACGTGGCAAAGATCGTGTCGAAGGATTTACTAAAGCTCATTGCACTTGTTGGTGTGCTAAGCGGGGGACTTCTCCTTCTGTTGCAAGTGGTGTTACTTACAAACAATGTGCCAGAGGAAGAGCTGCGCACCGTGATGTTTGTGGCGCTCTCCATCGGCTCGGTGGTTGGTGCGTACTCGCTGAAGAGTTTTGGTACACCACTGTGGAAGCTTTCTCCTATGGGTAATCCCATTCTGCTTATTTCACTTGGCGTGAGCGCGCTCATGCTTATGGTCGCACTCTTTGTGCCTCCGGTTGCGGCTGTTGTGCAGACAGTACCGCTCTCCTTTACCGATCTATCGCTTCTCCTTTTGTATGGCCTTGCAAACATCGCAGTAATTGAGCTGGCGAAGGAGATTATCTTTATTGGACCAGAACGTCGTCGTGCGCGAGGTGGCGCGAACAAGGTATAATCGCTCGTATGGACCCCTTCGTCATTGCTCTCATTGTGCTTGTGCTCTTTTTTGTGCAGGGAGTCGGTCTGTACCTATTGCTTCGACGTAAGGAGGAGCAGAAAGTGGAAGACCAGACCGCGCCCCTGTTGATGCAGCGTTTGGAGAGTCTAGAACGCTCCCTCGACTCCCGCATGGCAGAGTCTTCTCGCCAAATGCATGACACCATGCGCAGCCAGCTCGGGGAATCATCCCGACTCATTAAGGAGATTACGGAGGAAATTACGAGCGTAAAGGAAATCGGCCGCGAGACGGGCAAGTTTGCGGAGCAACTGAAGAACCTGCAGGACATTCTAAAGAACCCAAAGCAGCGTGGGATTCTGGGTGAGTACTATCTTGAGACCGTGCTTAAAAATGTGCTGCCACCAGGCATGTTCCAGATGCAGTACCCGTTTCCAAATGGAGAGATTGTGGACGCCGTAGTCTTTATTGATAAGAAGATTGTCCCGATTGACTCAAAGTTTTCACTTGATAATTACAATCGCTACATTCACGCAGAGGGAGCCGAGCGCGTTGCGCTTGAGAAGGCATTTGTGAATGACCTAAAGCTGCGCATTCAAGAGACTGCAAAGTATATTCGCCCTGAAGAGGGCACCATGGACTTTGCGTTCATGTTTATTCCGTCTGAAGGTATTTATTACGATCTACTTACCAACCAAGTTGGGGCAGGGGAGGACGAAAACCTCATCCAGCGGGCAAGCGGCAAGTACAAGGTCATCATTGTTTCGCCAACCTCGTTCTTGGCATACCTCCAGACCGTCATGCAGGGGCTTAAGGCGCTCCAGATAGAGCAGAAGGCCCTCGATATCCAAAAGCGTGTGGGAGAGCTAGGGAAGCACGTGGGAGCCTACGAGGAGTACTACAAGAAGCTTGGTAACGCGCTTGGCACGGCTGTGTCGCACTACAATAGCGGCTATAAGGAGCTTGGGAAGATAGACAAGGACGTCTACAGAATCACCGAAGAGAAAATAGGCGTTGAAACTATTTTGCTTGAGAAGCCAGGAGCAGGGGTAGAGGATTAGGGAATGTCAGCGCTCCTGCGCGATACATTCCCTTATTTCGCATCGATTAGGGAACATCAGAGAAGATTAGGATTTGGTGACTACTATCCTTTGGGTAGTCTTAGTAGTGTGGATTACCATAGATACAGGTGCTCATTGTGTGCACCCTTGTACAGACCTCAGGAGGTAGGAGATGTTTGGAATAGCATTGGCGCTAACCGTTCTCCTCCTTGTGGGGATGGTGTTGGTTGCCGAAAGCCTGTATCGATTCCGCAGGGACGGCTGGCAATCGTCACAGCTCGTATCACTGCTGGGCGGTGTTGTGCTTGTGCTAATTGCGGTGGCCTTCGCCGTCCCAGCACCGTCAGCCGACCGTATCGGCGGAAAGGCAGCCGCTCAGTCACCAACGGTGCAGCCTGGCTTTTCGCCAAAGTACGACACCCCAGCCCGGAAACGGTACAAGAAGAAGGAGGGCCTAGATATGGGCCGCTACCAGGCCTAGTCCGTAATCATGTGGCCGCTCCCGCTCGGGAGCGGCCTTTCGCGTATCTGCTTGCTTTTTTTCCATAAACCGCTAGAATACGCAGTATCTATGGAATACGCCGTTATTAAGACAGGAGGCAAGCAGTACGTGGTTACCCCAGGCGCTCTCGTTACTATTGAGAAGCTTGGTCGTGGTGCCGCTACACAGGAGGTGAAGAAGGGTGACACCGTTACCTTCTCTGAAGTGCTACTTACCGATGACGGCAAGAAGACCACTATTGGAGCTCCTACTATCGCGGGTAAGTCGGTGACCGCTACCGTGTACTCAGTTGGTCGCGCAAAGAAGATTGACGTGGTGAAGTACAAGGCTAAGAGCAACTACCTAAAGCGTCGTGGCCACCGCCAGCCAGAAATCAAAGTGAAGATTGATACGGTCTAACCAGACAAGCAAAACCCGCCTCACGGCGGGTTTTGACTTTGTGCGAAAGGGGACCATACTAGATTCAGCAAGTTCCAACCGGAGAGTGTCATGTCCAAACCGAAAGTGACCTCTCGTGAGGTCATCAACGACGGCGTTCTCGCCCTCCGCTATATCGGAGTGTTCCTAACCTTCGTGCCCCTCGTGGCCATTGGCTGGTGCATCTTCAAACTGCGGAAGTGAGAACGAGGCGCGGCCCGGACCCTGTGAGGGGTTCGGGCTGTATCGTTTATGTCTCCTTACGATTGTGGAGTGCGCTGGTAAGTGTCGGACCGTCCGCGTATTCAAGCTCACTGCCCGTGGCGAGGCCGCGACCAAGCTCTGAAATTTTGAGTGGACCCCGAAGTGGGGAGAGAAGTTCACGCACGCGGTCTGCAGTGTGCTCGCCCTCACTAGTAGCAGAAAGGGCTAGCACAATCTCGGCGAGTCCCTGCTTCGCTCTGGCTTCTACAATTCTAATTAGCTCGCGCTCGCGAATCTGCCCCTTGCCCGAGAGGGTAATAACGCCACCGAGGACAAAGTAGCGTCCGCGGTAGGCGTTAGCGCGCTCGACGGCAAGGAGGTCCTGGTCCTTCTCAAGCACCATAAGGAGACTGTCGTCGCGCGAACGGTCATTGCAGTAAGCACACAGTCCGTCTGTCTCGGTAGGAGCAAAGCGCATGCACATAGTGCACTGATGAATATCGTCGCTCACATGCGCAATAAGGTCTGCGAGGCGAGAGCGGTCAAAGGGACTTGTCTGGAGGAGGTGGTACACGAAGCGTCGTGCCTGGCGGGGTCCTATGCCAGGGAAGCGTTCAAAGGCACGAGCGAGGTCTTCTATACGATCACTCATACTTCTAGAATTCGCCACCAAGGTCGCCGTACCCTGACTTCTCCATAGACATAAAGCTCGTGCGCTTGTCATCAAAGTAGAGCTCAACATGGCCGGTTGGGCCGTTACGGTGCTTCTCAATCAAAATCTCCGCGATGTTCTTGCGGTCACTTTCGTGATTGGTACGATCCTCGCGGTGGATAAACATCACCACGTCAGCGTCCTGCTCGATTGAACCAGAGTCGCGGAGGTCAGAGAGTCTCGGCTTTCCACCGCGTTGCTCCACAGCACGAGAGAGCTGTGAGAGAGCAAGCACGGGCACTTCAAGCTCACGGGCGAGTGCCTTTAGGGAGCGAGAGATTTCCGTGACCTGCTGCACCATGGAGTCTGACTGCTTAGTTGTCGTTGGCGACATAAGCTGAAGGTAGTCCACGATGATAAGACCGATACCTTGCTCGCGCTTCAGACGACGCGCCACCGCACGCATGGAGAGAATGTTGTTGCCCGGCTTGTCATCAATATAGATAGGGGCCTTTGATAGGCTCTCAAGCGCGTCGCGAATGCGACTAAAGTCCTGCTCATCGTTCACAGCACCCGTGCGAATCTTCCAAGAATTAACATAACTTTCTGCGGAAAGCATACGGTCAATAATCTGCTCCGAGCTCATTTCAAGCGAGAAGATGCCTACTGGTGTGTTGTGGCGAATAGCGGTGTTGCGCGCAATATCAAGTGCAAACGACGTCTTACCCACAGAAGGGCGAGCTGCAAGAATGATGAGGTCAGAAGGGTGAAGACCCGAGAGGAGATTATCTAGCTCAGGGAACCCTGTTGGGGTACCGCGCACGACGTCCTGGTTCTTGGACATATGTTCAATGCGGTCCCAGGTAGCGTCGAGCTTATCTTTAATGGCAATGAATTTGTGGCTCGTCGATGAATTAGAAATAGCAAACACGGACTTCTCGGCAGTGTCGAGCACTTCAATAGGATCGCGTGCCTCGTCGTACGCCGACTCCGTGATGTCGTAGGTAACATCGATAAGGGAGCGCATGAGATGCTTGCGAGAAACCAGGTCGGCGTAGTGAGAAAAGTTTCCCGGGGAAGGAGCTTGGCCTGCAAGTTCCGCGATGTAGGCGCGACCACCCACACGCTCGAGCAAACTCTTTGACTGTAGACGCTCGCCAAGCGAAAGCATGTCGATAGGCTCGCCACGTTCGGTGAGCTCGCGCATTGCTTCGTAAATCAGGCGGTGCTTCTCTGCATAGAACGAGTCCGGCTTTACAAGATCCGAAATATCGTGAATGGCGTCTGGCTTTAGGAGAAGCGCACCAAGAAGCGCACGCTCAGCTTCAAGACTCTGGGGAGGGATGCGGTTCACGGGGGTGCTCATACCCCTAGTCTATCAACCCCGTCCCTTGGTGACTACCGTGCCAGAAGGCGAGTCTTCCACAAGATATCCCCTGTCCTGTATGTGGATACGAAGCTCGTCCGAACGGTCAAAATCCCGTGCGGCGCGTGCAGCATCTCGCTCTGCAACAAGTGCTTGTATATCTTCTGGAATGGGGAGTGGGGTGCTTGCTGCGGGTGGGTTGGCAAGACGAAGGCCAAACAGTTCATCGGCAACGCATATGGCGTCCCAGAGCTCTGCGGGAGGAACCTCGTCATCTTTCACGGTCTCCCACAAAAGGGCGAGTGCTTGTGGCGTAGCCAAGTCGTCGCGTACAAGTGCGATGATACGGCGGCCCACCTCGCTCGCAGCGCGTTTCTCGCTTGAAAGTGCGCGAGCATCACGGCACAGACGCCAGAGTCTGCGCAGAGCTTCATCACTTGCCGCAAGCGCTTCCCAGGTGAAGGAAACAGCAGTTGAGTAATGCGCCTGTAGGAAGAAGTAGCGGAGCGAAAGTGGGTGATACCCACGGTCAGCTATGTCGGAAAGATATATGTCGTTGCCAAGAGACTTTGATACTTTGGTGCCGTCAACGGTAAGGAATGCTTGATGCATCCAGTAGCGGGCAAGTGGAGTCCCGTAGGCGGCCTGTGACTGCGCTATCTCGTTGGTGTGGTGCACGGGAATGTGGTCTATCCCGCCGGTATGAATATCGATTGGTTGACCAAGCAGTGCACGGGCCATAGCAGAACACTCAATGTGCCAGCCAGGGAACCCGCGCCCCCACGGACTGTCCCATTCTTGGAGGCGTGCACTGTTCGGTGTGCTAAAGCGCCAGAGCGCAAAGTCAGCGGGTGAGTGCTTTTCTTTGTTCAAGGTAATTCTGCGGCCAATATCTGCGACAGCTGCCTCCTTGGTGTGCGATAGATTGCTTGCGGCGAATGCACCATAATCGGGATAGCTTGCCGTATCAAAATAGATACCGTCGCTCGTGCGGTACGTGTGACCTTTCTTCTCAAGAAGCTCTGTGATTGCAATCTGCTCAGGGATGTACTCAGTAGCTTTCGGGAAACGAATGTCTTGCACATCGACGCCAAGCAGCATGAGGTCAGTCATAAACAGGTTGGTGTACTTAAGAGCGATGTCATCGGCGGAAAGGCCCTCGCGTGTCGCGCCCACCAGCATTTTGTCCTCACCCTCATCAGCGTCAGAAACGAGGTGTCCCACATCAGTGATGTTTATAACGCGGCGCACATGATAGCCGGCCTGCGAGAGCACGCGAGCAATGCTATCGGAAAAAACGTACGCACGCAGGTTGCCAATCTGCGCTTTTGAGTAGACGGTAGGGCCACAGGAATAGAGTGTGGCAACGCCTGCCTTGTGAGGCGAGAAAATATCCTTCTTCCCCGTAAGGGTGTTTGAAAGGAGAATGGGCGCGTTGCTTACCGTGCGCGACTCACGACGGCGCCAGAGTGCAGGAAACCAAGCCATGAATATAACTATAACAGGGCAGAGGCTAGAACCAACGCTTCCATTTAAAGAAACCAAAGAAGAGCACCACAAGCGCGGCCATGATAGAAAGAATCACCCAGAAGGCCTCCGCCGTGTGCACAATCGGCATGGTCTCGACATTCATACCAAAGACTCCCGTGATAAGAGAGAGCGGAAGGATGATGAAGGACATGATGGTGAGCTGCTTCATAATCTCATTTTGCGCTGCGGAAAGAAGAGAGTCATTGGTGATACGAAGCTCGCTGGCAACCGCGCGATAGGACGCAACGATGGACGCGGCGTGCTCGCGCTCTGCCTCAATGCGCGAGGCGTGCTCGGCAAAACCCTTACCGAAGAAGCTCGTTGCTTGGAGTTCAGACAAAAATTCGGTAAGCGGCTCCTTGTGGCGAGCAAGCACGGTATCAAACTTTAGGAGGACGCGGCTCACTTCCGAAATTGAGCGGACGGTCGCGCGCTCCTTACCGGCGAAGATGTCGTCCTCGATACGTTCAAGTGCACGCAGTAGTCGCTCTGCCTCGCCACTGATGGCTGCATACAGCCTGCGAAGGGTTTGTTCAACCAATACCTGGGTAGACAGTTCCTTGTCTGAAACACCAAGCAACTCTTCGGCTTCAAATACGCGATGCAGGCTATGGAGTGACTCGACTACTTCGTAGCGGGCAGTAATAAGAAAATTCTTTCCAACAATGAAGTCTACTTCTTGCGTGCGCGTACCCTCGGTGCCTCCGGCGGTTGGGAAATGGAGCACCATGTACTCGTAGTCAGGGAAGGTGATGCTGATAGGGTAGGGCGTGGGAGAAATAATCTCGTCCTCAATGCGGGAATTGATATTGAACTCCTCCATTACGGCGTTCAACTCCTGGTGGGTAGGGGATTCCAGGTCAATCCACGTCACTTTTCCTCGGGTGTGTCTCGTCATCATGCTTTCATCAGTATAGCCTGGACGCGCTCTCTCGAGTGGGCATTACTCACAGTAGAGGAAAGTATGCCTCGGGTGGTAGTATGGATATATCTATGGAGCGCGACCCACATTTGGTAGACGAAGAGCAGTTGACTGACGAGGCGGTTGCGCCATCTCCGTATCGTCCGCGTGTACCTCACATTGTGCGTACGGCGGCAGTGTTCGCGCTTGTGCTAGTGGTCGGGTTTGCTGGCGGACTAAAGGTTGGTGCATCGGGGGGTGCGTACTCGCTCTCAAACATTCCGCTCATCGGGGACTCGCTCGATGCAACTCCGGACCCGTCGGCAGACTTCACTGCATTTTGGAAGGCGTGGAACGCACTTGATACTCGGTTTGTAGAAACGCACGGAACGTCGAGTGCTCCGACTACCAAGGAGAAACTGTGGGGTGCTATTGCTGGAATGACCGATTCGTTCGGCGACCCGTACACGGTATTTATGCCACCGCAGGAGGCTCAGGCATTTCAAGAAACTATCTCGGGCGAGTTTGGTGGTGTTGGTATGGAGATGGGAATGAAGGACAAGGCGCTTACTATCATTTCTCCCCTTAAGGGGACACCTGCAGAGCGCGCAGGTCTTCTCGCCGGTGACGTCATCATTGCTATTGATGGGGTATCCACTGACGGCATTACTATCGACGGAGCGGTTAAGCAGATTCGTGGAAAGAAGGGTACTGCTGTAGAGCTCAAGATTATGCGCGAGGGAGCAGTGCTTGATGTGAAGGTGGTGCGCGACACTATCGCGGTTCCTACTATCGAGCACAAATATGATGCCGCAACAGGGGTGTTCACCATTTCTATCTACGAGTTCACGGCGACCTCAAACGGATTGTTTGATAAGGCACTCGCGGCCTACCGTGCTTCTGGTTCAAAGCGACTCATCATTGATGTGCGTGGTAACCCAGGTGGGTATCTCTCTTCGGCAGTTTCTATGGCAAGTCACTTCCTTCCAGAGGGCACACTCATTGTGACTGAGGACTACAAGGGCAAGGAGCCGAACAACGAGCACCGCAGTCGCGGTACGGGTGGCATTCCCGAGGGCACCAAAGTAGTCGTACTTATTGATAAGGGTTCAGCGTCAGCGTCTGAGATTCTTGCAGGTGCACTGCAGGACGGAAAGATTGCGACGCTCGTAGGCACCCGCTCCTTTGGAAAGGGTTCGGTGCAAGAGCTGATTGATATTGATGGGGGAGCGCTCAAGGTGACTATTGCCCGCTGGCTAACGCCAAATGGCAGGTCCATTTCGGATGGTGGCCTTGCTCCAGACATTGCGGTAGAGCGCACTGGAGAGGACGCAAAGGCAGGAAAGGACCCGCAAATGGCTCGCGCCATTGAGTTCCTCACAAAGGGGCGCTAGCCTGGGGCTGGTTGCGGTGAAGCGCCAAAAAAGCTAGGATAGAGCTATATGAAAGTCGTACTACTAAAAGACGTGAAGAACACGGGCCGAGCAGGGGCGGTTATTGAGTGCTCGGACGGTCACGCACAGAACATGCTTATTCCTCGTGGGCTTGCGGTGGTTGCTACCCCTGCAAACCTAAAGATTGCGGAGAGTCGTGCAAAGCAGTATCAGGACCGCAAGGAGCTTGATGTGAAGCTTATTGAGAGCCGCTTGAACGCGCTTGCAGAGGGCAAGATTACCATCGTAAAGAAGGCAAACGAGCAGGGACACCTCTATGACGGAGTGGATGCTGCTGAGATTGCTGCTGCGACCGATCTTCCGGTTGAAGCTATTAAGCTTGAGAAGCCGATTAAGGATTTGGGTGAGTTCGCCGTTCCTGTTGCTATGGGAGCAAACTTCGGCAGCATTGTGATTTTCATCGAGGCTGAGTAGGAGAGTTCGGGAGTGTATAGAAATGAAAAAGGCGGCCTGGTGTGGGCCGCCTTTCGCGTAGTTTGCTTTTTGCACGTGACCGAAGTCGCGTGTGAGATGCAGTGCAGCCTCTTCGCTCTAGCCTTACGGCGAGCTCTCAGTTCGACTGAGATTCCGGGCGCGACAATGCATATCGAAGCGGATAGGGTAGAAGTTAGTTCGGTCTAGTCAGTCACACGGTCGAGGTTGGTCCTCGATCTGGTGAATGGCTAGGTGCCAGCCGGCCGGGTCCTGGCCGCGAAGG